>JBLHOA010000018.1:0-26798 GCA_047622345.1 Gammaproteobacteria bacterium
CAGTAATACATTCGGGTAAAAGGAGACATATTCAGCCTGTTCCAGCATTGCTTCGGGCCATTCGGGAAAACGCGGTAAGGCAGTGCCTGCTTCATCGGAAAGGCGATAGGCATAACTACCCTGGCCACCGAAATTGTCGCCATACATAATGTGATAATGATCTTCTAGACGCGAATAGGTATTCAGACTGGGATGAATCCAGGGCAGGTGATAGCTTTCGCAATAGTTTTCCACCGCAAGCTTCCAGTTGGATTTGACTTCGATCTCCAAACCTTTGCCGTTGAATGCGGTGCGCATCCGTTCGAGGCCGCTGTCGCCGAGAAAAGGCTTCCATTTATCGATCAATGGGCGCGTGTATTCGTCGAAATCGACCGCATCACCAGACAGGTTAATAAAAATAACATCCATCCAGACCGTGGAACGCACCGGTTTCAGGCCGTGGTCACAATGATTAAATCCTTCGCTATGCTGCTGGCCAACCCCACCCAGATGCGGGGTACCCTTTAGTTCGCCATCGAGATTGTACGACCAGGAGTGGTATTTGCAGCGTAGTGCACCCTGTACTTCCATTTCCTCGTGCACCAGGATCATGCCCCGATGGCTGCAAACATTATGGAAAACTTTAATTTCATCTTTTTTATTGCGCAGTATAACCAGCGGTAAACCCATGAAAACCACCGGTTTTACGTAGCCTTTTTTGGGCAGGTCACTGGCAAACCACAGGCCGGCCCAGCTTTTGCCGAGCACATGGTCGCGTTCGTAGGCGGTAAAATCATCGTTTACATAGGCCTGATTGGGTAAGCCGCTGGCACTTTCGATGGGCTGCATAACCGCTTCGAGAGCTATAGTTTGCGAATTGTTGAATGTCATAGGGCTTATCCTCAGGGTAAAGACTAAATTGGGCTTTGATTTTATGAAAACATATACCTTGAACCGAAGCTGCGAATTTGACAATATTAAAAATCGTCAATTATGGTTTACTTCAGGTAAACCCAGAATCGCATTATGGCACGCCGTTTCTACCAGTTACCCAGCCTTACCTGTTTAAACACTTTTGATGCCTGCGCCCGTCACGGCAGTTTTACCGATGCTGCCAGTGAGCTTGGGGTAACTCTGGGGGCAGTCAGTCGGCAAATTAAACTACTCGAGCTTGAATTAAACTGTCTGCTTTTTAACCGCAACCATCGCGGTGTCGAATTGACCGTCGATGGCATCGATTTATATCAAGTGTTGAGCAGTAGTTTTCAGCAAATCGGCAAGCTTTGCCGGGCGATAAAAAATCGATCGATGGAAAGTCACGTCACCATCGCGGCAACGACAGCATTTGCTTCACTATGGTTAATGCCACGACTTGGGAGTTTCTGGCAGCAGTATCGAGATATAACCTTAAATCATTCGATATCGGATAATCCGGCCGACTCCGGTTTTTTGAGTGCCGATATCCGTATTCGCTATGGCGATGGCCACTGGCGATCAGAAGCATCGATCAAGTTATTTGACGATATTATTTACCCGGTTTGCGGTAAAAAATTTGCGCAGCAGCACGCGCAAATTCAAGCCGAAGATTTACGGTTTTTGCCGCTGCTAAGGCTTGAAAGCGTTGACCCCGCCTGGACCGGCTGGAATGCCTGGTCGGCCGAGTGGGGACATGATTTAAACGATGTCAATTTCCGGCGGTTTAATAATTACGTGGTCGCCCTGCAAGCGGCCGAAGAAAATCAGGGCGTGGCGCTAGGCTGGCACAGTCTGGTGGCGCCGATGATTAGCGCCGGTAGATTGCAACGTATAGGCAATATGCAAATAAGTGCTCCCGGGTCGTTTTATATCTGCTGGGATGAAAGCCGGCCCTTGTCGGAAGCCGCGGATAAACTTCGCCAATGGCTGCTTGAAACCGGTTCAAAGTCGCTTGCTTAAGCTGCTTTTTGTCGTTTGCGGTTGGGTTTAAAATCGAGCGCTTTGCTGGTCAACAGAATAGCCGACTTGAAGGCGTCAAAGCTTGTTTTTTTCAGCGCTAAGGAAATCAACTTTCGATCACCCTAAACCAGTCCAATCGGCCTGGCGGCTATGAATAATGACATCAGACAAAAGTTTTCGCTTTGCAGTGACAGTTTGAAACCAGCGGGGATAATTTTCTCGTATCTTTTATATTTTGCAGGCTCTAGACATAATCCCTGAGGTTTAGACATCAGCATTTTCAACAGTCTGGCCTTATCGGTCTCGAACGAAAGCCTGGCGGGCGACGATGGGTCATCCATACCAATGCCCCCCGCAGCGACAATTGTAATTTGTCGCGGCTCAGTAATATCAGGCCGACGCGGGAAAGTTCCAGGTCCTCATGCAGGTAATTCAACAATAAGCTCAGCAGCTGTGATTGTGTTGAATCCGCTACGCGTAACAGGGATTTAACCCGGGTTTCATAGTTTGGTTTATTCAGTGGGATGGTCGACGGTGAATTTTTTCCGGCTCAGAGCTTGAATCTTCAACAACGCCTGGCGCTTGTGCAGCAATGCTACTTTCGACTTCACCATCTTTATGCGCTGCTAGCATTATGATTCGAGTGGTGCAGGAATTATATTATCGATCGGACATTGCCTGGCGGCGTTAATGGCAACCGCTTGCAGCTGTTTTTCAAACCCATCGCTATTGTGCTTTAAGAATTCTGCACATTGCGGCTGCCTGACTTTCATCGCCGGGTGATACCAGCCCTTTTCTGCCTGTTGGTGGTAGTTTTGTTGAATTTCTGCGTCGGTATGCGTGTCGGTTAACTTTTTCTGTCCTCGTATAAATTCAGAGATCGCCTGATCGCTAAGCAGACCCAGCGCGCCGCGAACCGTTGCGACGCCATGCTTGCCGATTTTATCCAGTTGCAGATTTACCCGCGAACAGGGCCATGCTCATTCCCGGGTCGAGCATGATGACGCCGGCGAGCTCTGAGGCAGGTTTAATGGGGCTGTTTAATATGTCCAGTGCCTTGCGATGGGGTAAATCCAGCGAAGGCAGGTTTTTGTTATGGGATGACAGCCACCTTTTTGTGGCTTCCTGGGACACTTTCGGCTAGATCTCTTCGTCGCGGCTGTTTCCGATCAGTGTGATTTGCCGACTGCTAAGGTGTTTGATTAAAATTTCGCGGTCGGCTTCGTGAATATGTTCAAAGTCGAGGGAGATTTTTTGACTGCCCTGCGGATGATCCGCTACCGCCTCGATTTTCACCAGGCGAGCGATGATTACCAGTTTTATATTTGATGGTATCAGCATCAGTTTGAACTTCAGCATGGCGTCGTTTTCGATCACCTTATCGCTGTGAAAAGCGATGCCCTGGGCACTGATGCGGGCGTCTTTTTTGTCCAGCTCACAATCATAGTCATCACTATTTACGGTCTCGGCAATGCGTTCGATCTGTTTTTCCATAACGCGTAAATAGCGTCCGAGTTCGGGCATTTCGTGATCGATTTTATACAGGTCAGCGACGTGCTGCTCGACTTCGAAGTTGTATTTATTGCGCGCAAAACAGGTTTGATCGTTATCATGGAAATCTTTTATCGCATCGTCAACACGACTCTTCTCGATAGGGTCAATGGAGACATGGACTTCGTCGTCGATTCTATAAAAACGCCTACGTTCATCGGTCATGCTCCGCTCCCACTATCCGGCTGGTCGACAATGTCGATATTGTTTTCCTGCGGGTTCATATCAACCGCTTTTGTGTTTCCGTGCAGGACACTGATTTCTACCCGACGATTCTGTGCCCGGTTGGCGCGGCTGTCGTTGGGCACCAATGGTTCGTTGTCGGATAGGGCCCTGATTTCCATTCTTTCCGGGTCGATATCGCCTTGCTCAATAAAATAATGGACAACGCTTGCGGCGCGCCCAGCCGATAAGTCCCAGTTTGAGCGAAAGCGTTTGGTTTCTATCGGAATATCATCGGTATGGCCTGCGATGACAAAGTGTCCATCACGTTTGTTGAGTACTTCGGCGATGAGCGTCAGAATCGGGAAAAATTCTTTTTTGAGTTCTGCCCGACCCGAACCAAACGAACCTTTTTCGTTAATCCGTATTAATACCCGATCGCTAAAGGCTTCTACTTCAATCAGGCCCTCGGCTATCGCCTGGGCTAGTTCCTTCTGTAATTCTTTGGCCTCGTCGCTGGCTTCAATCTGCGCTTTCTGTTGGGCGGTCTTGGTGCCATCGCCCTCGCCCAACGATTCATTATTTCGCGACTCGGAATCGGTGTAGTCGAGGTTTACCTTGGTATCATCGGTCGATTTTTCGCGCATGATTTCAAGCGGAGTAACCTCGGTGGGTTTACCCGGACTGTATTGCTGTGCAATAACACTGGTTCCCTTGGGTATTTCAGTTGCCTTGACGTCCCGCTGGACACCGAAGGCCAGTTTCAGGGCTCCGGCAACCTGCTTGTATTTGAGAACATCCATTTCGGCGAATGACAGTAACAGCACGAAAAAACACATCAATAGCGCCATCAGGTCGGCGAAGGTCGATAGCCAGGGGGGGAGACCTTCCTCGCAGGGAGGGCAATTGCATTCTTCACTCATCGTCAGTGCTACTCATCGACCACCCGCTTACTGGCGGGCAGGTAAGCGTTGAGCAATTGTTTCAGTACGCGGGGGTTGGTGCCCTCCTGAATGCCGGTAATCGACTCCAGAATCAAGTCCTTGTTATTTTTCTCATAGCCACTGATCAAAATTAGTTTTTCGGCCAATGGGGAGGCAAAACAATTGGCGATTATCGCACCGTATAGCGTTGTCAGCAGGGCCACCGCCATCGCCGGGCCAATCGCTGCCGGATCCGACATATTGGCGAGCATCTGCACCAGGCCGACCAGAGTACCGATCATTCCCATTGCCGGCGCATAAACCGCCATCGCCTTGAACATACCGGCACCGAGGACGTGCCGCTCGATCGACATATTGATATCTTTGGATAACAGGTTATGGACTATTTCGGGGGCGTGCCCATCGATGCACAAACTGATCCCCTGTTGCAGGAAGCCGTTGCTTATTTCGCGGCCTTCGAGGGCCAGAATGCCTTCCTTACGTGCAACATTGGCCAGCTCAACCGATTCGTCGATCAACGCCTGTGTTTTGTCGAGCTTATAAAAAAAGCCTTTTAGGCCGATTTTGAATGAGCCGAGAAAGTTAGCCAGGGTTACGCGCATCAGGGTAACGGCAAAGGTTCCACCGACAACTATCAGCAACGAGGGTGGGTTAACGAACAGGATCAGCGGCCCGCCCAGCATAATCGAGGCCCCGATAATTACGTAGGCGAGTATAAAACCGACTAGCGTTGCGATGTCCACGTATTCTCCTGAACTAATCTGTCCTTAACGGATAATTTTTAAAATTACAAACCTACCTGTACGTCAGGTATCGGACGGGATGCAAATTTCTTTAATGATTACTGCTAATAAATGATCATTCTGAAAAGAGGCAAACAGAACGATAAATGGAGTGGATTATTGGCGGAGCTTGAAGTGGGGTGAGAGGGCGTTTTCGATAATTTGATGGGCAATTAACCAGATTCCAGCACCTTCGCCTTCGGCGTCGAACCATGCCTGTGTCGAACCGAGGCGAAAACTGTAGCCCCAGTTGTCCATGTCGGCAATGATTCGACCTCGACTGACTGATTTTAATTGATCCGCAAGCAGAATCTGCAAATAACAAACGGCATTTTCTTCTTCGTTGTTACTGTGGGCGTGGGTGTTAAGCTTGTCTCTACGAGGCGGGTCCATACAAATATAATGGCTGGTTTCATGCAATATCGAATGAATCGGCGTATCGGGTCGGGCAAACAGTCGGTCGCCTATCAATCCGGCTTCATCGTCGCCCCAGAAGCTGCCCGCAATGGGTTGATTTTTTTGACAAATTGACAGTTGCAGCCCGAAGCGACCAAGCAGGTCGATAATTTCGCTGCAGTCGATATCCCCCAGCCGTAAAACCGGCGTCGAATCAAGCTTCATCGACGTTGAGTAGCTGACGGATGGTTTGCTGCAGGCGCCACCATTCTTCGACCTTGTATTGTTGCGATTGCTTGCGCGTGCGCAATATCAGGTAGTTGATTGCGGCGCCGAAGACGCCGAGGATCCCGCCGATATCGATATTCGGCTGGCTATATATTTGCCTGATTTTCTTCACCAGCAGCATGCCCCGTTCGCTTCGTTGGCGGGCCAGTTCCCGGGTAAGGGGGTTTTGCCCTGACATTTCCCAGGCCATGACTTCGAGCGTTAACGGCATTTTGTTCAGAGTTTCCAGATACCGTTTCAACAATTCGAGCAATAATTCAGGCAGATCCGGTCGGCTGGAATTCGCATCGGGTGTGCTCAGTATGTCGTCGACCTGCCACCACAGAATTCTGCTTTCGGCAAAGCGCTGTAAAAGCCCTTCAAAGCCGTCGAAATACCGGTAGATCAGTACTTTATCGCAACCGGCTTCTCGGGCAATAGCATTGATACCAACGGAGGGGTAGCCCTGTTCGAGCAGCAGGGATTCGACCGCATCGAGTATTCGTGCTTCGGTTAGTGATCGGCTTCTACTCATCTTGGTCACTCAGGGTGGTCACGCTATTAACCGACAACGGCTTTGGATTGCTGCCAGAAGCTTTCCATTTGATCGAGTTGGCGCTGGTCCATGACCACACCGTTCGCCAGCATTTGTTGCTGTACGTATTTGAAGCGTCGGATAAACTTCTGGTTGGTATTGCGCAACGCTATTTCGGCATTGACTTTGCTGTGCCTTGCGAGGTTCACGCAGACGAATAAAATATCGCCCAGCTCTTCGCTGATATCGGCTTCAATACCACTTTGTATGGCGACTTTCAGCTCGGCAATTTCTTCTTCGAGCTTGTCGAAAACCATCGAAATATGCGGCCAGTCGAAGCCGTACAGGGCAGCCTTCTGCTGGATATTTCTGGCGCGAAAGATGGCCGAATTTGAGCCGTTTTCATTGCCGAAATCGGTAGGTTCTGTGGCCGATTTTTCGGCTGATTTGTGGGCCTGCCATTGCTCAGATAGAGCGGCTTCGTCGGTGGGTTGATCGTACCCGGCGTCAAAAACATGGGGGTGCCGTCGGATCATCTTTTCCACGATGCCATTGGCAACGGCTTCAAAATCAAACTGGCCCTGCTCTTCGGCGATGCGGGCATGAAAGACAATGTTGAATAACAGGTCACCGAGTTCTTCTTTGAGGTTATCGATGTCCCCGGTTTCAATCGCCTCCAGCAATTCATGCGTCTCATCCAGCGTATGGGGTGCAATGCTGGCGCTGGTTTGTTTAATATCCCAGGGGCAACCCCGCTTTGGGTCACGTAAATCGATCATTAATTGGAGTAGTGAATCGATGGCAGCCATGTTGTCCTGTATTTCCGTCTTTAAAGGCCGGATAATACCGGCCTTTTGAAAGAATCACAGCTATCACGGGAAGACTAAATGGTATGTCCGATAGATTGACAGAAATAAATGAGTGGTTAAGCGGGCTGGGGCATAGCGATTATGTGCTCGAAGCTGCCTCAGCTGACGCCAGCTTTCGACGTTATTTTCGCGTTAAGTCGGGGGATCAAAGCTGGGTAGTGATGGATGCTCCTCCCGAACAGGAACCCTGCGATCGTTTTATCGCCATTGCCGAAAAAATCCGCCAGGCTAATTTGAGTGCCCCGGTAATTTATGCGCAGGACCTTGGCAAAGGGTTTTTGCTGCTCAGTGACTTTGGGAGCAATGATTATCTGTCATTACTTGATAATGCGAGCGAAGCTGAATTGTATACAGATGCGCTGCTGGCATTACTGCAAATGCAAACCTTGATAAATGCGGATGATCTGCCCGCCTACGATGAGGAACTGCTTAACCGGGAAATGGACTTGTTCGAGCAATGGTTTCTGCGCGCGCTGATGGGCATCGAACTGGATGAAAGCGAGCGACGGCAATGGCAAAAGATTAAATCGGTGCTCGTGGAAAATGCACTCGCGCAACCGAATGTTTTTGTTCACAGGGACTACCATTCGCGTAATTTGATGCGAACAAGCGAAGGTAACCCGGGGATACTCGATTTTCAGGACGCCGTGAAAGGGCCGATAAGCTACGACCTTGTTTCGCTGCTGCGCGACTGTTATATCGACTGGCCCGAGTCCCGGGTTGAACAGTTGGCCAAAAATTACTATCAGATGGCACAAAGCAGCGGGCTGGTAAGCGTTGACCTGCCCGTATTTATGCGCTGGTTTGACCTGATGGGCGTGCAGCGTCACCTGAAAGCGATTGGAATTTTTTCAAGGCTGAAACTGCGCGATGATAAAGAAGGCTATATCAAGGATATTCCGCGAACCCTGGCCTATGTCAGCAGTGTCTGCGCGCGCGTGCCCGCGATGGCGGAACTTTATACATTGATTGATGGGAAGAATCTGGCTGCTCGCCTGGCGTTGTATCTGCCGTGAAAACAAAGCAATGAAAGCAATGATTCTTGCTGCGGGTCGTGGTGAACGATTACGACCGCTGACCGACAGTCGGCCCAAGCCGCTGCTCGAAGTGCAGGGCAAGCCATTAATTGTTCATCATCTGGAGTCCCTGGCAGAATCGCAGGTACGCGAAGTGGTGATTAATGTCAGTTGGCTCGGTGAGCAAATTAAGGACATGCTTGGCGATGGCCGCGAATTCGGCCTGCGTATCGAGTACAGCGAAGAAAGTGAAGCGCTGGAAACGGCCGGTGGAATCATTCAGGCACTGGATAAGCTCGGTGATCGATTTATCGTCGTAAATGCCGATATATTTACCGATTTCGATTTTTCCTCGCTGTTCGCAAAGAGTGATTCTGGCTGGAGTGATGGCGCACATCTGGTATTGATCAAAAACCCGGAACACAATGCCAAAGGGGATTTTAATTTGCAGAATTCCCGCCCGGGTCGGGGGAAACAGCGGCCTTATACCTTTAGCGGCATTTCGATGCTCTCGCGAGAATTTTTCGCAGGTCTGGGTCCGGGCCGACGCTCGCTCGGGAAACTGTTATTCGATGCCGCCGATAGAAATGAATTAAGCGCTGAGCTATTTCAGGGTATGTGGGTAGACGTCGGCACCCTTGAGCGTCTGCAATCGTTGCAACATCGGTAGTTGGGCAGCGAAGCGGCCCGCGTCAAATTAGACTGCTGTGACACTTATCGTGAAAATTGCCGTCGAATTGATTACACTGTGCGAATAATTCGGCAGACAATCGGTCAAATCATGAAAAAACTATTCGTCATATTGTTATTCAGTTTATCGTTTTCGGTCTCTGCGCATGAGCAGTGGTACCAGTGCACTGTGCAGCAATTTTATGTATTGGGGGATGGTGGCAAGCTGGAGGCAAAAGCCGAGGGTTATGAAGGCGAAGTGTTTCGCGTTAACCGCAGCGCCAACATCATTGTCGGCGATAAAATTAATAGCATTTATAACCATGAAGTGGTTGCCAGCAACCCGAGCGAACAGGGGATCTACAGCCTGGTCAATTACAGCCGTAAAGTCGACGGCCAGATCCGAAGATTATTGTCGCTAACGATACAGGATTTTGCCGAAGTTAAGCCCTTCGTTCTGGCCGAAGGTAATTATATCTTTACCGGAACCTGCCGTTAGCGGTCTTGTTATCCGCTGGGGTTATCCGTTAGGCAGGCAAAAAAAAGCAAGGCCAGTTGACCTTGCTTTTTCAATACTTAAGTAATGCTAAAACCTAGAGCGGGTTAATATTTTCCGCTTGTGGTCCTTTCTGGCCTTGAGTAACAGTGAACTCAACTTTCTGGCCTTCTTTCAGCGATTTGAATCCGTCACTTTGGATTGCACTGAAATGGGCGAAAACATCGGGTCCTGATTCCTGCTCAATAAAGCCGAATCCTTTAGAGTCGTTGAACCATTTAACGGTTCCGGTAACTGTGTCTGACATGAAAACTATCCTAAATTGTAAAAATAAAATTAATCGTTATAGATTGACGTAGCATGAAATTAGACTTTAGATTTACTATGCTTCAGGACGGAGGATTACGGATAAAACAACGTGATGGAGATATATACATTAGACTTACTTTCTTGCTTCAGTGAAGTGTATATAGACTAAATCGAATGTCAACCGCTTGATCGAAGATCTACCTAGGCGTTTTTTGTGAATCTCGGTTGACAAATAGCGAGTAAAATCAAGTCTTTAGGGCCTATATTACTAATTCTCTGCCTGATAGACGCCGGAATTATAACAATGTCACCGGCATTTACCGTTTGTGCCGGCTCATTTCCGACTTCAACCCGGCCCCGTCCTTCTAATATGACATAGCGTTCGGTAATTGCCGTTAGGGCATGCCACTGCGTTGTTTTACCCGGTTTGACTCGAGCCTGGGCAATGGACATATCCGCATCGTCTGCGCGGTTTAGCATTTCAACAATGTGGCAGCCTTCTTCGAAGTAGTACTCGTCTTCGCGGGGAAATCTTATTACTGAAGAAGCCAGGTCTAGTTGTCCCTGACGGCCTGGAGCTCGGTGTCGTCCTTCGAGTCGGACGATTCGCTGCGGCGCAGGCGACTCCTCAATTGGCCGGCTTCTTCCAGAATGGGGTAGGCCACGGCAGTGAGGTGCGAGTTAATTCGCTTCAAGTCTCGCAGGACGTCGAGTTGCAGTGCACTTAAACGGGAATCGTAAGTGACATCGTCGCGTAGTTTGTTGAGATGATTTAAAACCGCTTCTTTTTCGCGCTTCACAAACTTGTATTTTTTTGCCAGCAATTGACGGGCCATGGCGATATCACCGGAAGTGAATACGCTTAGCGATAAATGGAAGGCGAGTAACACGGGTTGATAAAGATTATTGATGTCTTCACGATCCTGTAATGACATTTTAGCGCGTGAAACAAGTTTCTTTTGCGAGATATTGTGGATCAGATCAACCGCAATAATGTCGCCTATATGTTCCAGGTTAGTGGCAAAGCTCATGATCTCCGCGAGGCGCTTACTTTCCTTCGCTCCCAGGGTTTCACGGCCAAGGCTGGTTAGATAACGTTTAACTTCATCGTAAAAGCGATTGGCAATCTGGTCCATTTCGCGCGTTCGCTGGGCGAGCTCAAAATCATTTTTTTTCAAAGCGATGAAAGCATTGCGTAACATCTTTTCGACAATCTCTCCCATCCGCAACACCTCGCGTTCGGCATTCACCAACGCAACCAGTGGTGTTTCAAAGGCGCTCTTATCCAGATGCATCGGTTTTAATGATTCCTCCTCCTCGTCGTCTTCGGGTAACAGTCGCTCGGTGAGTTTTACCATCTGGTTGATGAGAGGGAAAAACATCAGCGCCAGTGCGATATTGAAGAACAGGTGGAAGTTGGCGATTTTACGTGCATTGCTGATGTCAAAGCTGTTGAACTGGTCGGTAATGAACCCCATAAGCAGGAAAGCAATTAACACGCCGGTGACTCTGAAGAGCAAGTTTCCGAGCGGAGGTTGTCGGGCAGTGCGGTTTGCACCAAGAGTCGCAATCAAGGGTGGGATGGCGCCACCTATATTAGCCCCGAGGACAAAAGCGAAAGCTACCGTAACATCAAGTGCATTGGTCCCGGCCAGAGTGATAATTAAAAGAACCGTTGCCAGGCTCGAATGCGCCGCCCAGGCGACTATTGCCGCAAATACAACGGCGAGCAGCAGGTCTTTACCGAGGGCGACAAAAATCTGTTGGACAATTTCCGACTGCTGCATTGGTGTAGATGCAGCGAGTATCAGTTTCAGCGCGAGCAACATCATCCCGATGCCGAGCAAAAGACGACCGATATCCCGGGTTCGACCACCTTTTGAATAGGTAAACATGGCGACACCTACAGCGACTAATAATGGGGACATTGCAGAAAGATCGAAGGTTAATACCTGTGCCACCAGCGTAGTGCCGACATCAGCACCGAGCAAAACGGCGAGCGCAGTTGCCGTCGTCAGGATGCCCTGGCCGCTGAACGACGAGGTTAGCAATGCCGTTGCGCTGCTGCTTTGCAGTAGTACTGTTACGCCGAGGCCGGTGAAGAAAGCCTTAAAGCGGTTTGATAAACTGGCGCCGAGTGCGCTGCGGACTTCACTGCCCCAGCCATCGTTTATGCCGATGCGGACCATGCGTAAGCCCCAGAGTAGCAGGGCGACTCCGCCGATGAGGTTGATCAGAATGGTACTGCCGTTGATAACAAAACTCCTATAAAAAAATGAACTCGCCTGTCTGGCAGAATTCGTATGTGCGACATTGGCCAGGCGGAATTCGGTTAACTGGTAGCGATCATAGCAAATGGCGGCACAGACAACTATAGAGATCAGCAACACAAGGCATTGCGATTGACTATAGGTTCAAAATAAACCTTTGCGTAAAACCGGTTTCCTACGGGGATCGCCGCAAGAATGACAATCGCATGGCCACCGTCCTGGTTTCATTAAACATCCGCCGGGTACATGGTTTTGCGCGGTTGGCGGCGTAGCTGTTTAGCCTGGATATATTCCCGGCGACCGATGTAGATGCCGCTGCCAACCACTATCAATCCGCCAATGATTGTTGTCATTGGCAAAATCTCGTCGTAAAAACTGTATCCAATAATGCTCGCCCAGACCAGAATGAAGTAATTGAACGGTTGCAGTATGACCGCCGGTGCGAGCTCCAGTGACTTGATTAAAAACAAATGGCTGAAGATGGAAATAATACTGATCATTAGCAGCCACAGAATTTCATTGGTATCGAGTGCTTGCCAGAAAAAGGGAGCGATCAGCATCGAGCTGATAAAGCCAACCACGCCGAAGTAGAGTAACGATGTTTCGAAACTATCCTGCCGGGAAACTTTGCGCGTTAGCAGGTTATAAATTGCGTATAGCAATGCGCAAACTATCGGGATAAGCGCGTAGGGACTGAAAGCTGCGCTGCCCGGTTGGACGATAATTAACGTGCCGATAAAGCCAATAATGACGGCTATCCAGCGCCGCCAACCAACTTGTTCTGCTAAAAGCGGTACTGATAACGCGGTGATAATGAGCGGGAAACAGGCAAAAATCGAATGCAGCTCGGCAATGCCCATGTAATGTAAGCCGAAGGCGAACAAACCGATTTCAGCCGTAATTAACAGCCCGCGCAAAATTTGAACTCGGGGCCATTGCGATACAAAGGCGCGACGCAGCGATTGTTTCCGCGAAGCATAAACCAACGCAAACAGCGCAAAAAAGAAAAAACGAATGACCACCAACTGCGCCACCGGTACGGTCGCGGTCAGATTTTTGGTGATCGCATCCTGCAATGCAAACAGGAGCGTCGCGGCGATCAACGCACCGATTCCCTTGACAACATGATCCTGTTTTTCGTTCGCAGGTGGGTCTTCAGAAGAATGGTTCAAAGGTGAGTTGATCAGAGCTGCCTTTATATATAGCGTAATGAAAAATCGATGGCTTGAACGTGTTTGGTTAAGGCCCCGACGGAAATAAAATTAACCCCGGTACGCGCGATTTTCGGCAAAGTGGTATCGGTGATATTGCCCGACGCTTCGAGTTCAACCCGGTGCTGGTTCAACTCGACCGCCTGTTTGAGCATTTCCAGTGAAAAATTATCGAGTAAAACCCGGTCGACTCCAGCCTCGATAGCCTGGCCCAGTTGATGCAAATTCTCGACCTCGACCTCGAGTAGTTTGTCGGGCTCCAGTTGCCGTCCTCGAGCGACCGCCTTGGCGATGCTGCCACAGGCGGCCAGATGATTTTCCTTGATTAAATAAGCGTCAAATAATCCAGTACGGTGGTTTACGCCGCCCCCGCAGGTCACCGCATACTTTTGCGCGCGGCGGAAATGCGGAATGGTTTTGCGCGTATCTAGAATTTTGCAATTACCCGGGCCAATCAAATCGACATAGTGCCGAGTCCGCGTAGCGGTTGCGCTGAGCGTCTGCAAATAATTGAGCGCGGTGCGCTCGGCGGTCAGTAGCGCCCTGGCCGGGCCGGAAACCTCACAGACCACGGTATTGGCTGCGATGCGATCGCCATCATTCGCCTTCCACTCAATCTGAATCGATTCGTCGCATTGTAGAAAAGCCTGTTCAAACCAGGACTGACCGCAAAGTATGGCATCTTCGCGCACGAGCAACTGGGTGTTGAGCTGCTGTCCGGGATCGATTAGGCGTGCACTTATGTCTCCATCCCCAATATCTTCAGCGAGCGCACGCGCAACTTGATCGGTAATATCAAAATTTACTTCCATCGCTCAGGCCTCATATTCTTCGCGTCGTAACTCGTCGCCTGCATCCAGGTAGGCGCCGATAATAGTTGCTTCGGGGATGCTGCCCAGGTAGCGGCCACTGTCTTTTTCGATCACCGGTATTGCTTCTCCAAGATAATTCCTCATAACTTTCATCGCCTGCCAGATACTGGTCTCCTCGGTAAAGGATTTACCAGGCAGAATTTCGATCTGCGTCAGTGTGCGGTTGCTATCGATTTCCAGCAATTGGTGCTGAAAAATCTGGCCCTGATAAATGCCTTCATGGTCGGTAATCACCGCGCAGGGTGTTTTACTCTGCGCCATCAATTCGTTTAAATCGTCGACCGTCTGCGAATGTTCAATCACTGGCAGGGTTTGGCCGATGTATTCGCCAACCTTATGTCGCATCAGATAGGCCGGTTCACGCCCACGCGATAAATCAACGCCGCGTGCCAGTAACTGCCTGTCGTACAACGAACGTCCGTACCAGTGATGCGAAACAAAATTGGCAAATACGATGGTAATCATTGCTGCAATGGTGATTTCATAATTCCGCGTGAGTTCGAAAACCAGCAGCACCGCCGTCATTGGCGCGCCGATTATCGGGCTCATCAGTGCGGCCATCGCGCAAATGGCGTACACCGCAACGTCCGAGTATTCGGCGAGAAACAGCGGGGGTACGGATAAGGCAAATAATGCGCCGAATAATACTCCGATAAGCATTGCCGGGAAGATCACTCCGCCGGCGAATCCGAAACCGATACACAAGGTGGTAACGATCAGTTTGGCGACCAGTATCGACAATAGAAAACTGGCGCTAAACGAGTCGGAGATAAAAGTCTGACGGAAAATATCCTGGCCGGCACCCAGTACCTCGGGAATCTGTAACACCACCAGGGAAAGGATGAACCCCGCGAGCATCGGTTTCAGCGGTGCGGCTATGTTCAGTCGCTGCGCTGTGCGGCCGAAGAACTCGAGCAAGCGCATGAATATTACTGCAAGAATGCCGCAGGCTATTCCTTCGATTGCGAACAACAGAAATTCAGGTGCTTGAATATCGGTGCTGAGCTCAACCAGAAACAGCGTCGGGGAGTCGAAGACAGTATTATCGATCAGGTAGCCCGAGGCGCTGGCCACAGTAACCGCGGCAAACATGCGCAGTGAATAGTGACGCAGGATAACTTCGTGGGTGAATATCAGTGCCGCAATCGGAGCGTTAAAGGCCGTCGATATTGCTGCCGCTACCCCGCAGGCAATAGCAATATTGCGGATATCACGAATGGGCAAGGGTAAGCGGTTGGTAATCTGCCCGACCAGTGAGCCAAGGTAAACAACCGGGCCGTACTGACCGACAGGTGCACCGCAGCCCAGTGACAGTATCGCCGCCAGTGTTGAACAGGCACCCGCGACGGGTGAGGGGCATTCTTCGCGCAACTGTGCCGCCTGAATAACATCGGTCGGCCCAAGATTGCTATTCTCAGCTCCGTAACGTAATAGCAGGCCGACAACAAGTCCGCCAATCGTCAATACCCCGATAGTCACCCAGCGCAGTTCAGCTGCGTTTAGCGTTGCGCGTTGATTAAAATCGACAAATAATAACTGGTTGAGATAACCGACAACTTCGATGAAACCGATGGTCGCCATCGAGGCGATTGACCCTGTCATCAAGCCGATGAGCGTTAACGCGACCATTCGTCCCAGGGTTAGATGAGGGCGGGTTATCATCGTGGCAAAGCAAGCTTTAAAATATTACTGGAGCGCTTACCCATAAGGTCGCCCCTTAAGGTCGCCCCAAAAAATTGCCAGTCTATTGCAGCCATGGATCGCTTTCGCGAATCTCAATCAAGGTCGGGCGATCAGCTTTTAACGCTTTTTCGATGGCGCTGGTAAGGCTTTGTGCGCTGTCGATGCGCAGCGCAGCGCAGCCGCAGGACTTGGCGAGGGCGATAAAATCAGGATTGCGTCCCGTAACGCCGACCAGTTCGATGTCACGAATCTTCATATCATCCTGAATTTGTTTCAGGCCTTCGTTATTCCACAAAATTATCGGGATAGCTAACTTGAGCTCGGCCGCCGTTACCAGCTCCTGCACGGTAAACATAAAACCGCCATCGCCGACAAAAGTAACTACCGGGGTATCGGGTAGCGCCAGTTTGGCCCCGATTGCATCGGGAAGTCCGCTACCCAGAGTGCAATAGCCGCCGGGGTAATTCCAAAGCCTGGGGTGGGCAACATCGAAGGCAAAGGCACCGGTATAGACCAGTTGGCAAATATCAGTCATGACCACGGTATTTTCGGGCAGAGCTTGGCGCAGAACGTCCAGCGTTTTGCAGTGGCGTCGTTCGCTGGTGCTTATATTTTCACGAAACGAGTACCGCAGTGCCGCGACCTCGGCAATCGTTTCCTCGCGAGCATTAACCTCGCCTAATTGATCCAGTATGGCTTTTGCACTGATATCGGCATCGCCGATAATGCCTATTTCGGCGGGATAAATATCGTTCAGCTTTGTCGGGTCGATGTCGATGCGGATGATCTTTCCTCTGATTTCGAGGGTCTCGACAAAGCTGTCGACTTCGGACAGTTCCGTGCCGACAGCAAGTACGACATCGGCATTTTTTAAATATTTTTGGACTTCGCCGCGAACGGTTCCGGCGGATAAGGAGAGCGGATGGCTGTCACTCACAATGCCTTTGCCGGCGATGCTGCCAATCACTGCGGCGCCCAGTTTTTCGGCTATCCGGGTAATGCTTGCGCTCGCTTTTACGGCACCGCCACCGACACAGATCATCGGTTGCCTGGCAGCAGCTAACAATTCGCAGGCGCGTTTAATTTTATTCGCCGTCGGTGCCTGTCGGCGGGGCAGTTCAATGGCCTGCCAGTCATCGGGGGCGGGCATTTCCAGAATATCGATGGGAATGGCAATGTGCACCGGGCGCGGCCGTTCGCTGGAAAAGACTGAAAAAGCCCTTGCGATTAATACGGGCACCTCCTCGGGAGTCATTGCGGTTGCCGAGAACGCTGTTAACGGGGCGGTAACTGCGGTCAGGCTTGGGACTTCGTGCAGGCAGCCCCAGCCTTTGCCCAACGAATAACTGTTGGTATCGCTCGATACCATTAACACCGGAATGCTATCGGCGTAGGCCTGACCAATCGCGGTTAAGGCATTGGTAACACCCGGACCCGAAATCACCAAAGCTACCCCTGGTTTTCCCGAAGTTCGCGCATAACCGTCGGCCATGAACCCGGCGCCCTGTTCGTTGCGGGCTTGAACATGATGAATAGTACTGTGATTAAGACCACGGCAGAACTCAAGGCTGTGTACCCCGGGAATACCGAAAACGGTATCGACGCCGTAGTCTTGCAGTAGTTTTATTGTTGCTTCACCTACGTTCATTAGTTTGCTGCTTCCCATGTTCAATCTTTAAATAGTTTGCCGATACTGGTCGGCAGCGCTGGTAATGCCACCCCTGCCGAAGGGTTGGCGATGATGCTTGAATCGTAATGCTCAGCGGGCTAACGGTCCGCAAGCCTGCGGCATCAAATCGAGAGCATATAGATGAACCCTGCGCAGGTAAATTCATAGATTATTTTTAAAGTTTACGCAGACATTCCAGATAGAGCGTTTCGTCCGGTGGCTGATTGTTGCGCTGCGAATTCCACAGTGTCTCGCCGAGGCATTCCATCATCGCGTGCTCGGCCTGATGCTGCCCCCGGCTGGCGACTAATTGCTGATAAACTGCTTTGATTCCAGGCGGGCGATCGGTAGATGCCTGTTCGCGCAGCGCGATGTGCATACCCATGTGTAAAAACGGATTGGTTTGCCCCTGCTCGGGAGTAAAGTCCCGTTCTTTAACTTCATCGCTATCGTTCAAATGGTCGTGATATTCCGGGTGCTGTTCGATGACTTCGGCGATCACCGATTCCATCGGTTCGAGCAGGCTGCGCGCTTGCAGTTTGTTCCACACGGTCAGGTAAATCTGGCGTACTTCGTCTCGGGATTGAAACATGGCTAATCGATATTCTTTTGTTTGTATTCGCAGAGGTCTTCGATGATACAGCTGCCGCAGCGTGGTGTCCGTGCAATACAGGTATAACGCCCATGCAAAATCAACCAGTGGTGCGCATCGACCTTGAATTCGTCGGCAACAAACTTGAGCAGTCGCTTTTCCACCTCGACGACATTTTTACCCGGGGCAATTCCGGTGCGATTGGATACCCGGAAGATGTGGGTGTCCACAGCAATCGTCGGGTGTCCGAATGCGGTGTTCAAAATAACATTGGCGGTTTTGCGCCCCACTCCGGGCAATGCTTCCAGTGCGGCGCGATCGTCGGGGACGACCGAGTCGAATTGATCGACCAGAATGTGGCAGGTAGCAATGGTATTTTTTGCCTTGGAATTAAAAAGGCCGATAGTTTTGATGTATTCCTTCAACCCCGCTTCCCCGAGATCGAGGATAGCCTGGGGCGTATTCGCTACCGGATAGAGTTTGGCGGTAGCCTTGTTGACGCTGACGTCGGTGGCCTGCGCCGACAAAAGCACCGAAATTAATAGTTCGAAGGTCGAGTGGTACTTTAATTCGGTGTCCGGTTTTATCGTGTGCTCACGAAAACGCGAGAAAATCTGCTGGCGCTTGTCTTTATTCATAGGTTGCTATTCAAGAGTTCGATTCAGGTCGGTGTTGCGACGGCCGCAGTAGAGGTGGGTTTATGCGGTTGGCGTTGCTCGACACAGTTTTTCGCAGCAATTAATATGGCCAGACCAAAAAATGCCCCGGGGGGCAGAATAGCAAGGAGAAACCCGTTGTAACTGTCATTAAAAACAATGGTGAGCGAGCGGGCGGATTCGCCGAACATTAATTCGGCCTGCACGAACAAACTGCCGAAACCGATGACTTCGCGCATACCGCCAAGCAGCGCAAGCACCATTAAAAATCCGGCACCCATCATCAGCCCGTCGAGGGCGGCCGGGCCGGGAGGGTTTTTAGAGGCAAAGCCCTCGGCGCGGCCGATGATGGCGCAGTTGGTCACGATTAATGGAATGAAAATACCCAGCACCAGGTAGAGGTCATAAAACCAGGCTTTCAAAGCGAGTTCGATAACGGTAACAACCGAGGCGATGATCAATACGAAGACGGGGAGGCGAACTTCTTTGCGCACAAAATTTCGGATCAATGAAACAATGGTATTTGATAACACCAATGTGATAAGCGTTGCGATCCCGAGACCAACACCATTCACCACGGTGCTGGTAACCGCCAGTAATGGGCATAGTCCCAGCAGTTGCACTAGCGCGACGTTATTGGTCCACAGGCCACTTCGGGAAATTTCAATGGGTTCTGACATTGTGCTGCGCTTTAAGTATCGGGTTTAAAAAGAGTATCAGCGTTGTGCTGATAGTAAAGCAATGTGTTTTTCACCGCAGCGACAACGGCACGGGGGGTTATCGTCGCCCCGGTGAATTGATCATAGGCGCCCCCGTCGCGTTTTACGCCCCACCCGGGGAGTTGCGGGTTGAGTAAACTTCTGCCGTCGAATAGCGTTATCCAGGGTGATTTTTTAACCTCGATGGCATCGCCAAGGCCCGGAGTCTCAGCATGCTTTACCACTCTAACTCCGGCGACACTGCCATCGATATAAACGCCAACCAGCAGATGAATCCGGCCGCTGTATCCATCCGGCGCAATACTGTTAAAAATGGCGGCAACGGGCTGGCCCTGGCGGCGCGCCCGGTAGACGATCGACCGTTCCTCCGTGCCCAGTAGCGGCGCAGCGGGCAGATGTCGGGTATCGTTGGCAATGTCATTATCGAACTGTTCGGCCGGCAGCAGCGCATGTAAGTTACGTAACAAAACCAGCCGCTCATTTTCGATTATCGTTTCCCGCGTGCTGTTTTCGGTGACGGCGACCAGACTGGTACCGACTACCGCAAACAGCCACAGTAGCAGGCCGGAAATAATGATCTGGCGTCGCTTCATCTATTCGCCTTCGCCGTAAACCCTGGGTTGCGTGTAATAGTCAATTAAGGGTACGCAGATGTTAGCCAGCAACACCGCAAAGGCGATGCCGTCGGGATAGCCACCCCAGACCCGGATGACGTAAATCAGCAGCCCGATCAAGGCACCGTAGATCAGTCGACCGCGGTTGGTAGTCGCCGCGGTAACCGGATCCGTAGCAATGAAAAAAGCACCAATGATGACAGCGCCGGAAAACAGATGAAATAGCGGCGAGGCGTAGCTACTCGCATCCAGCCAGTAAAACAGTAGCGAAATGCCCGCCACGGCCAGTAGCAGGCTAACCGGTATGTGCCAGCGGATAGTCCGGGTGGCCAGTAGCCAGAGCCCCCCGGCCAGCCAGGCGATCGAAATCCATTCCCATCCAGCACCGGCAAATTCACCGAAAATCGGTGACGAGCGGATTTCACCGAGGGGTATATTCTGACCGATTGCGGTCTTGATCTGATCGAGCGGAGTAGCCGCGCTTAGACCATCCCATTGTTGAATATCGACGGTTGAAAAACTGTAAGCGAGGGCATCAGCAAAGTTGAGTAATTCTCCGCTGATCGACTGCGGCAGATACCAGGTTGTCATTTCCCGCGGGAAGGAAATCAGCAAAACAACATAGCCGACCATCGCCGGGTTGAAGGGGTTAAAACCTAGCCCACCATACAGGTGCTTGCCTGCTATCATGGTAAAACCGATCCCGACCGCAATCAGCCACCAGGGCGAATGCATTGGCAGGCAAAGCGCGAACAGCCAGGCGGCGACCACAGCGCTGAAATCATTGAGCTGTGCCACTACTGGTTTTTTCCGCATCCGTAGCAGGGCCGCTTCGAGTAGTAATGCGAATACAATCGACAACAGAATATTGACTAACACGCCATAGCCGAAGAACCAGATATAGGTCAGCGTGCCCGGCACCAGGCCGATCAAAACCCGTAACATCAGTTTTTTCAAAGCCGGGCTGGTAACCGGCCCCGGTGTCGATACAAATACCTGATTCATGCTATTGCCTTTCGAGCGCTATGGTTAAACCTGCGAGATCATCCTGGGGCATCGGTTGTATCCAGCTTGGTTTCATTTTTATCCTGCTGTGCCAGTTTACGCGCTTTGACCCTTTCCAGCGCGGCCTGCACCGGGCATGATGCTGAATCTTTTGCATCGGTTCCCGGTTTCCTGTTTTTCAGCGCCAACCGTTTCAGCCGGCGTCGTTCTTCTTCCTGCTGTTTTTTCAACAACAGCCGTTGCTCACGAAATTCAAAGCGAACGCGGGCACGGTCAGATTTGACCTGCTCCAGTGCAGCGACGCGGATTTCAGCTTTGGCGGATCGGTAGTAGTGTACCAGCGGGATATCGCTGGGGCAGACCTCGGTGCAACAGCCGCATTCGATGCAATCAAACAGATGATAGTCTGCCGCCTTATCAAAAGCCTTCGCCCGGACCTGCCAGTAAAGTTGTTGTGGCAGTAGGTTTGCCGGACAGACTTCAGTGCAGTCGGCGCAACGAATGCATTCGTCGTGCTGGCTCGAGCCCTGCAGCTGATCGGACTTATGCATCACCAGGATATTATTACTGGCCTTGACGATGGGTATATCGGTACTGGCGAGAGGGAAACCCATCATTGGCCCACCCATCAGGATCTTGCGGTTATCGGCTTGTTTATAGCCACCAGCGAGGGCAATTAAATGGTTGATCGCTGTTCCCAGACGGACGTCCCAGTTACCGGGGTGGAGGATGTTGTCGCCGGAAACAGTGACCACGCGCGAAATCAAAGGCTCACCGGTATCGATGGCCCGGGCAATGGCGGCACAGGTACCGACGTTCTGACACAAATAGCCGATGTCCAGGGCTAGTTGTCCTTGCGGAATTTCGTCGCCGGTCAAAATCTGGATCAATTGTTTCTCGCCGCCAGAGGGGTAAATAGTCGGAATTGAAATCAACCGGGTACCGACCAACGACCGTTCTTGCAGGGCCGCCGACATCGCTTGGAAGGCTTCGGGTTTATTGTCTTCGATGCCGATCAGGGTTTTCGCGGGTGCCAGAATCTGCTGTAATATTTCGATGCCGCGCAAGACCTCCGCGCTGCGATGGCGCATCAGCATGTCATCACAGCTGATATAGGGTTCGCATTCAACGCCGTTAATAATCAGCGTTTTAATACCGGTGTGCCCGGCGCGCAACAGTTTTGCCGCAGTGGGAAAAACAGCACCCCCGAGGCCTGCTATTCCGGCGTTGCGCAATAGTTCAATCAATTGCGCCGGTGACGCATGGCTGATATCGACAGATCGATATTCGATGGCATCGTCTTTGCCATCGACATCGATGATGATGCAACGATCCGATTGCCCCGACGGATGGGCCACCGGGTGAGTGGCTACAAGGCTCACCATACCCGAGCTCGAAGCGTGAACCGGAGCCGAAATATTGGTTGCAGGCGCCGCTATCATTTGACCTTTTAACACGCGATCGCCAGGCGCAACCAGCGGCTCGGGGTAGTCGCCGATATGTTGTTTCAGCGGCAGGTAAAGACGCTCGGGTAAGCCGGCGTCCTGTAAGGCATGGTTGGTGGAGGCGGATTTATGCGCTTGCAGATGCAGGCCACCGTGAATACGAAAAAGCTTATCGGGCATCGATGGCTTCCGCTATGGTCGACGGTACAGGCCATTTCCAGTCGGCGATACTTTGCCGGACAGGAACCATATCGATGCAGTCGACCGGGCAGGGTGGCAGGCACAATTCGCATCCCGTGCACTCGTCGGCAATGACGGTGTGCATGTGCTTAGCTGAACCGAGAATGGCGTCGACCGGGCAGGCCTGAATGCAGAGCGTACAGCCGATGCAGGTTTGTTCGTCGATAATCGCAAGCAAAGGTAATTCATTGTGTTCGCCGTGTTCGGCGTTCAGCTCGAGGACTTCGGTATCCAGCAGATCGGCCAGCGCAACAATTGTTGACTGTCCCCCCGGCGGGCATTGATTGATCGGCGCTTCGCCGTTGGCAATCGCCTCGGCGTAGGGTCGACAGCCAGGGTATGTGCATTGTCCGCATTGGGTTTGGGGCAGTAGAGCGTTGATCTGGTCAACGACCGGATTGCCTTCCACTTTGAAGCGTATCGCCGCATAGCCGAGAATCAGGCCGAACAGCCCGGCCATCAAACTGATGGTTAAAATTGCCAGCAACATGCGGTTAACCTATGCCTTGACCAGGCCGCCAAGACCCATAAAGGCGAGCGACATCAGCCCCGCGGTAACCAGTCCGATGGCTGAGCCCTGGAAGGGCGCGGGAACATCGGCGACGTTAACCCGTTCGCGCAGGGCGGCGAATAACACCAGCACCAGCGAGAAACCGAGGGCCGCGCCGAACCCGTAGATGACCGATTCGAGAAAATTATTCTGTTGTTGAATGTTGATCAGGGCAACGCCAAGTACCGCGCAATTGGTGGTGATCAGCGGCAGAAAAATGCCGAGCACGTTATACAGCAGTGGGCTGGTTTTATGGACGACCATTTCGGTAAAGTTAACAACCGCTGCAATAGCGATAATAAAAGCGATGGTGCGCAGGTATTCAAGCCCAAGCGGTGCCAACACCCAGCTATTAATAAGGTAGCTGAGCACCGCCGACAGGGTCAGCACAAAGGTGGTCGCCGCACTCATGCCGATCGCCGTTTCTACTTTGCGCGATACTCCCATGAACGGGCACAGGCCGAGAAATTTAACCAACACGATATTGTTGACAAAAACGGTTCCGACGAGCAAAAGCAGGTATTCAGACATGGGGCGAATTATAAAGCTTCAACTGTTTGAAAAATACCGCAATTGACCCGATTAAACGGTCAATCCGGGTTAATTGCTGCAAATCTGGGCGGTTAGTCGGCCGGGTCGATGCGCCGCCTAAAATCGGACTGACAGATCAATCCGCTTTTTTGCCGGCTTTCAGTTGCGCCGCCTGTTCGATGAACGCATCGATGGAAACCGTCGACGTTAGATGCCAGTTGAGCGAGCTTAAACGGTTGCTGTAGAGAGCACTCGGACTGAAATCGGTAATCAATCGACGAAATTCTGCGCTTTGTAACAGCGAAGGCAGGACGATAGGGCTGGCAATTAGCAAGGCCAGGGCTATGCTGCGCACTCGCTGCAAATGAGTCAGGTGTATCAGGTAGAGGGCAATCGCAAAGGGCACTATAGCCAGGTACCAGATGAAGTGAAGAGCGGTGACCGGCCAGTTCGCCGACACCAGGTAGCTGAAAAAACCGGCGCCGATATTGCTCAGATAAAACAGCAGATACACCAGGCAAACCGAGGCAATTATCTGTCTTACTTCCCAGCGGTGCACCAGTAGGCGTTCCAGCACCAGTAACGCGAGAATAATAGCGCTTAAACTGAGCAGGGTTTCACGCACCAGAAAACTGAACAGCTCTCCCCATTTAAAACCATTGTGAGAATTAAAATAAAAATCCAGGCCGCCAGCCAGCAGGCAAAAAACGATCAACAGCATGGCCCAGCCGGCGTGGGCAAATAACCCTTTGAAGCCACGGCTTCCACTCATTATTGCGCGTGTCGGTTCAATGGCATGATTGCGCGAAAGTATGCGCGCCTGCACTCGACCGAAGTCGATGGATACCGGCAGCGAGCTGACTTCCATTGATTCGAATAACTGCTTGTCGACCCGGGTCCGATTGGTTTGCGCAAGATTGATCAGCTCTAATGATTGATCATCGCGACGGATAATTTTCAACTGATAATGATCGACAGTCTGATCGGAAAGAATAATGTCGTTGTCGAGTGCCCGGCCAATAGTGGTGACGTCGCTATCGATCGGATAATAGTGATGCAAGCCCCGACTGCTGATTTCGAGAATTAATCCGTCCATTCGATATTATTCAAAAACTTTTGAATGAGGGGCAAGCTGGACTGATAGTCGACCCCGGTCATGATCAAGGTGATAAAAAATCCCTGCCGGGCTTTGCCGGTCAAAGCCGCGGTAAACAACACATCGCTCAAGCCCTCGTATTCGACGTATTCTCGCCGACAGAGATTGCTTTTGAATTCCTCGGATGAAACAGTAATGAACCAGGTCTTGCAGTTGTAGTTACTGACCACATCGCGATCGAGCTTCGAATTGATTTGATCCTTGTTCAAACTCTGGTACAGATTGTGGAATTGCACCGAATTCAAATCTTCGGATTCCAGCCAGTAGTACTCATAGATAAGCCGGCCGACAAACTTGTTGTCGCTATCAAGGAAGATATGGTTTTTATTCGAGCATCGAATTTGAAAGCGTTTGTACTCAGCGCTCGCCCCCAGTTTCGCACTATTATCCCAGCAGCGAACCGTTGGCGAGATTACCCCGGGCAGGGTGAAGTTGCGCAGGCTCAGTTGCTTCCAATCCTGCGCTTGCAGTTCGGCGATATAGTTGTTTTCGTAATCCAGTACCTGTTTTGTCACGTTACTGCGCAAGTCCTGTAGGCCATTAATAAGTTCTGAGTCGGGCTTTTCGAGCAGCCGGATCAGGTAGCTGGAAGGAACAATGAAGCTGATAGCATTGCGTGAGGTCGCGACGTTGATGCCGATAACCCGGCCTTGCTGGTCAAAGGTTGGGCCACCGCTCATTCCCGGGTTCAGGTTTCCGGAAAACAGGATGCGACTGTCGTCGGTCTGGTTGAGGATGCCGCCATTGGTGCCCACCGCCATCGTTAAACCCAGATCGAGCGGGTTGCCCATCGCAAATACCGGCGCCCCACGTGGTGGTAGTTCGCTCATTTGGGCGGGCTCGCCCAGTTTTTTGTCCGACTGGAGCAAGGCCAGGTCACGGCTGACGTCCATCGCGAGCAATGTCAGTTCGCCTTCATCACCGTTTTTATCCAGGTAGGTAATATAGTAAAGATCGGGTTCGAGAATGATCTGGCTGATGACATGGAAGTTGGTGGCTACGCGGAAACCATCACCGACAACAAACCCCGAGCCGATGCTGGACTTCTTGCCGGTCTCCCGGTTAAGGACACGGATCTGGAAAATGCTGGTTTCATTTAGCTGGTAAATTTCCTTCGATTCCAGCGCCCGGGCCGGGTTTACCCAGATAGCAAATATGAAAACTGTTAAAGCGAGATAGCGCAAACTTGAGTGGCTACCGTTATTAACGGACACGCATGCCGGGGGTAGCACCACTGCCGGGGTTGAGGATATAGATTTCAGTTTCTCCTTCGCCGGCGGCGAGCACCATACCTTCGGATACGCCGAATCGCATTTTGCGTGGTGCCAGATTGGCGACCATAACGGTTAGCTGTCCCTGCAAATCCTGCGGCTCGTAGGCATTCGCCACACCGGCGAAAACATTGCGCGTCTCGCTGCCGATATCGAGTGTTAGCTGCAGCAGGCGATCCGATTTTTCGACCTTTTTTGCTTCGACAATGAGCGCGATACGCAAATCGAGTTTGGCGAAATCGTCATAGCTTATTTCACTATCGATCGGTTCGATTGCCAAGTTGCTGGTGCCTGTCTGCATTTTCTTTTCCTGTTCCAGGTCTTCCTTGCTGGCTTCGACCATTTTTTCGATTGACGCAGCCTCGATTCGAGTCATCAGCGGCTTGAAACGATTGATACTGTGA
>JBLHOA010000019.1:0-26525 GCA_047622345.1 Gammaproteobacteria bacterium
TAACTGATTGGATGCGATGTCGTCGGTAATGCCGATGATCAACTTACCGGTGACATCCGACAGTCTAAAATGCTGCACCGCCCGATCATGCGCTTTTACAATGATTTCGGCATACTCAAGCAGTTTTCTGGCTTCCCCGGTCGGCTGAATATGATGACCGTTTCGATCGATCAATTTCCGCCCAAGCCTTTGCTCAAGCCGCTTGAGCTTCCAGCTCACCGCCGAGGTGGTCAAGTTCAGAAGTTGGGCAGCGGCGGTCAAACTGCCGGCTTCAATCGTGGTTTTCAGGGTCCGGAGGGATTCGGTATCGAGTCGCATGGCCAAATATTGACAAAATTTGAATATATTTACAAGTAATTGTCATTTGCTTGATTATTAAAGCGGTGCTACCTTCATCCACATCAACTCAATCGAACAGGAAATAGCCCGATGACATCCAGCGACGGCAGTACCCGTGACCTCGTTTCCACCATTCCCGGTGCCGGTTGGGACTTTTCCCTGTCACGCCACCCCTACCACACCATCGAACGACCTTTCGGCCCGCATTACTGCGTTTACAACCGCCGCCAGATGGCTTGCTGTTTTGATCACATCGATACCGTAGACGGTTACTGGGCGCTGCGCCAAAAAGCGGCAGTACTACACACCGGCGAATTACCGCTGCAATTCAAAGGACCCGACGCCGAGCGCCTGCTCGACAAACTATTTACCAAAGACATCACCAAAATTAAACCGGGACGCTGTGGCTACGGAATCGCCTGCTATGAAGATGGTGGACTGTTGGTCGACGGCATTCTGCTGCGTCTTGAAGCCGACCTGTTCTGGTATGCGCAGGCCGACGGCGATTTCTACAGCTGGGCGCGGGCGCATGCGAGTGGTATGGATGTTGAAATCAGCGATCCGCAAGTATTCGTGTCGCAGGTACAGGGGCCGAACTCGCTGAAAATACTCGACGCCGCCTGCGACGACGGCATGCCCGACCCATTCGGTTATTTTGCGATGCGGCAGGTCAGTCTGGGCGGACAACAAGTTGTCATCACCCGCACCGGCTATACCAACGAACTCGGCTGGGAGTTTTACACCGAGCCGCATCACGACGCTGATGCGCTATGGCAACATCTGTCGGCCGCCGGCGAAGCCCATGGCATGCAGCTATTCGGGCTCGATTCGATGCACATCCGCCGCATCGAAGCCGGTATTCTCAACGCAGGTTCCGACTTCGATCATACGACGACCCCCTACGATGTCGGCCTCGGTCGCTTCATCGATGCCGACAAGGCTGACTTTATCGGTAAGACCGCGCTGGAACGCGTACCCCGCGAGATCCGTCTGACCGGTCTTAAATGCGAAGCCGAGCCACATATCGGTGGTGAAGTCTGTATCGATGGCAAGCCAGCAGGGAAGGTCACTGCCGGGGCTATATCGCCCTACCTGCAATGTGGCATCGGCATAGTGTTGATGAATAAAGCGGGCTTTAGCGAAGGCGACGCGGTCACTGTTCGCTGTATCGACGGTGAGTTACATCCCGGTGAACTCGCCGCGTTGCCGCTCTACGACAAGGAAGCCGAAATTCCGCGCGGTAAACGGGTGGACGTGCCGGATAGAAACTAGCCGAACGTAGAATGATTTTTTTGTCCGGGCTAGAGACTATGCCGAAATCCGATGGCTTCGTCGGCACAGTCTCGTGGGGGATACCCGTGTCCCTGATGCTTATTTTTCCTGTCCGGTAGGGGGAGACTTATACGCCTGACGACAGAACCCCTGTGCCGCCGGGACTCTTCTTAGACTTTCAATAGGGTCGGTATATAACGATCACTATTTTGTCGATTGGGCCATTCACCCTGCTTACAGATGAGATCTGATGAAAAAATCACCGGGGTTAGAGCAATGACTCTCAGGGATTAAATCCACAGCACTACAGTATGGGTACTTATTTTTTTAAATTCTGTTGCAATTGCTGCTGTGCATTGGCCAGCGCCTGGCCGAGAGTATTGTGTAACTCGTAGGCTGTTGCCACGGAAAGTACAACACGATTCGAAATCGTCGCCGTATTGGGAATCGAGCGGTGGAAATTGCCCATTTCAAGCACTACATCGCCCGCACCGACGAACACGTTGACGATATCGCGGTAGTGGTACTCCAGTTCCGGTGGTACGTGAACCTGTATATTTCGACCGCTATCGGGTTCTTTATTTTCAGCTTCTTCAGTCATTTATGTTGCTACTCTTTTAAATTTTCCGGTGCATTAAATTATGCCTATGCCTATGCCAAAACCATTACCTTAACCTGACTCGGGGCCAGTGAGGCGCCAAACGCGCCTGGCGACATACCGTTTTGACCCGTCGGGTTTAGCATTCTGGTGACCGGAAGGCCGCCAAACATGGTTTTTACACTACCCATCAAATGTTTTGATGGCCCCATTACCATGCCCGACATCGGATTCATCATGACACCACCATTGTCACCATTGCTCATCGGCGTAACCGTCATCAAATTATGCGCGGGCATGGCAAGGATCAACACTTTCACCTGCGACGGGATAGCCGCCATCGGCAGCGCTATGTTGGGATAGGGAATCGGGGTCGGTATCGGACCCGCCGGGGACGGGATCGGTGTCAGGCAGACGTCGGGCATCGCAAAATTAAGGCCCATCATCTGAGTATTTACAAATGGCATAGTTTCTCCTCAGCCCATATGAATGCGTTCGCCGTCGATGCGCATATCCTTGCGCGCAGTAATCACGGCCTGATCGGAGTGCGAGGTGTAATTTTTTCGCACATTTTGAATTAAGTTACCGATGTTCAGCGTTTCTACCTTCTCCACCCAGCGCATCAGAACTTCCGTTTTCTGACTGATCTGCTTTGCCACGGTACTGAGCATGCCGGTGTACAGCCGCGCATCCTGTGAATGGGATTCAATAATCCTGGTACGCGCGGTCAACTGGTCAGAATTGATTGCCATATCGGTGGCGGTTAAATTGATTTTACTGGAGATGAGATTGGTTCTGGCCGTCGATAGCAAATTGATATCGTCTTTCGCAACCAGATCGATCTGTCCGTCGCTAGCGGTCATTTTTACATTGGCGGGGAATTCCAGTGTCATATCCTGTTCGGCTGCCCTTTCCAGCACTGCCAACACAAAATAATCATCACCACTGCGGTTCACCAACACGCGATCACCCGCGCGCGGTGCCACCAGACAACTGAAGGCGGCACGGGCTTTGATAATGCAACCGTCCAGGTCGAGGACGAGTCCGTTTTGGGACGCTCCTTTAACTGCGGCATGAATCAATTCGCAGTCCTGCGCGGGGTTGTGTAAAGCTATGATCTTAGGATTCATAAATCCTCCTTTTTTCGATTAGACTTAATCATTAAAATTTCATGGCGCAAACTGTTCCGCCTGTTTTTTCTTTTCGTCGGTAGGCAGCGCGCTGGCCTTATCAGAGCCCTGCCAGATTGTATTTTCCTGCTTTATCTCGTGCAGATTAGCGCGGTAAAGCGTGACATTATCGACGAGTGAATTGTCGAGCCGGGCGTGCGAAAAGTCGACATAGGTTAAATCGGATTTAGTGAATAAGGCACCTTCACAATTCGCATTGGTTAACTGGGACTGCTCCATTTTGCTGTTGCTGAAATCACAAAAGGAAACATCTGCATCATTAAACAGCGCCTGTTTTAACTCGGCGTTATTAAATTTTACGGAAGCCAGTTTCGCATTAATAAACAGGCAGTTATTAGCAATGCTATTGCTGAAGTCAGCGCCATTCAAATCGGCATCCATGAACCCGCATTGGGTGATATCGAGGCCGCTGAAATTCGCCTGGGACAGATTTGCCGATTTAAACTGACACATCTTCAGTGTGACATCCGAGAAATCATATCCGCTAAAATCAGGATTCATAAAAAATGCGATATCGAGTACAGCATCATTTAATTTAATTCCACGTAATAGCGGATCGAGAAAATTCGAGCGGTATTGTTCCGAGTGACTGAAGTCGGCATTTTCCAGATTCGCATCAAGAAAATTGGTGTTTTCGGCTTTGATCGACGCAAAGCAGGCATCCTGCATATCGGTATTGATAAAGCTGGTATTTCGCATCGCGCAACCGGTCAAGTCAGCGGCGACAAACAAGCCGTCGATAATGCTGGTATAGCTGAATTCGGCATTGTGTATATGCGCCTGATTAAACACCGGGTTGATAAACGATGCCAGGGTGAAATCGGCACGGTCCAGGATTGCCGACGTGAAATCGCAGTCGATAAAACTGCATTCTTTCAGATTGGCGTCCGATAAATCGGCATGGCTGAAATTGACTTTATTAAAGCTTCCGCCGGACAGGTCTGCAGCCTGGTAATTGTTACCCGACAAATCGACTTCACAGATCATCGGCAGTTCACCACCGCCCTTGACGGTTTTAACAAGCAGGTCTTTATCCATTCGGCTTCCAGTCTTTAAAGATAGTTTGCTCGACATAGGCACCGCTAAAGTCGGTTTCGCCGACGGTGCAGTCCATAAAATTTACGCCATACAGGTTTGCATCGTTAAACTGCGCAGCAGAAAGAATAGCCTTATACATAGAGCCTTCCATCAGATCCGCCCGATGCAAAGTAGCAAACCTGAGGTCGGCCTTACTAAACTGTGCCTGTCTCGCGGCAGCCTTTTCAAAGTCGGCATGTTGTAGATTGGCACCACCAAACTCAGACTTGAACAGCGTCGATTCACCGAATTTCGCATGCTGTAAATCACAACCCATAAAGTTGGATTCGCTCGCATCGGCAAAACGAAAACTGGATTTAGGCAATGATGATTCAGCAACAAAGCGTACGTTTTTCATAATCGCATGATCAAAACTGGAACCCGGAGCTTCGGCCTTGACGAAATTGACCCCACTAAGATTTGCGCGGTTAAAAATGGTCTGCTTCATAACAGGGTTGACGAAACTGGATCCAGATAAATCCGACGCGCTGAAATCGCAGCCGCTAATATCGGCATCGATAAACACACATTTGCGTAAATCGCATTCGTCGAAGTTTGCACCCTCAAATTCAGTTTCGAGGAACATGTCGATCTTCTCGGCCATTTTGCACTGCTTGAATACGGTGCGGTTTATTTTAGACTTACTCAGCGTCGCATTGGTCAAATCGGCATTAATGAATTCGCCACCATCGAAGTTAATTGAGCCCAAATTAGCCTCGACCAGGCTAGCATTGGTAAAATTGGTATTTTTAACAATTGCGTGCGAAAGAATAGCCCTGTCTAAATTGGCATTAGTCAGATTGCTGTTGCTCAGGTCGGCATATTCGAGAAAGCTGCCGCTGAGATCGATCCCGCTTAAATCCAGATTTGACAGGTCGACAAAGGCATAATCACCATGCGAGGTATTAGCATTAGAGCGGAATGCCTCGATCAATTGCCCGCGAATTTCCGCTTCGCGGCCTGGATGTGGCGAGCGTGCAACCTCGATGTAGTGGGCACCCACACGGTAGCCTTTGTTGGCTTTTTCCAGACCTTCGCGGGTTTGCTGTTCGATTAGCTTGGTGTTAAATCCAGATTTCATTTTTACCAGCTCATCCTCGGGCAAACCCAACGACTGCATTACCAGGAGTTGCTTCTCCATTTCATCCGACTGCTTTCTTATCCCATCGATAATTCCATCTATGTCAATACGCGGCAATACCGGTGGCAACTCCATTTCAAGCAGCACCTTTTCAAGCTGGGCCACGGCCTGCAACGCCTCCGGACTATCATCCATTTTTTTCAATTCATTGAGTTGTTCAGTGAGTTTCTGCCTGGCTTCAGTTTTCTTTTCGTCCTGAATGGTATCGGTCAGGACTTTTAATTCATCCATTGCCTTTAAATTGATTTTCGAAATATCAATATTGTCAGGGTCCTGCTGGGCGCCCGGCATTATTTTTTCCATCAGCGCGGCAATCTGCAGTGTTTCCGGGCTTAATTCAGCAGGCTTATCTCTGGCTTCGATCATTTTTCTGACCAGCTCATCGACCTGTTCGGGTGCCAGGCCCGACACGATCATTTGCCGTTTCGCGGCTTCGACCTGCTCGTCAAAAGATGCCTCAATTTCCTGCCGCTTAACATCCACATAAGTTTCCGCATTCGCTTTAGCCAGCAACTCGAGCGGTAAATCGGCATTTTCCTGCAGGGTATTGAATCCGCACCGACAGCCTTCGGGAATCAGCGGCCCGGTACTCAACAGGTACTTGAAGGCTTCTTCGGGATCCGTGCGCAGTGCAATCTGTTCTTTATAATGGGAAATATCACGTGCTGTATCACGGGTATTTTCGTTAGCGACAAGGATTTTTTTGATATCGGCTGCATCGTCCTCGGCTACCTGCAGCGTGCCGCGGTGGATCATCACGCCGAGGTCAGCTGAGGGAAATAACCACAGGGTGTCGAGCTGTGTGGGTATTTCCTTGAATTCAATCCTGTCATTGACCAGTTGATCGACGAAGGCACGGCCATAAACGCCGGGGATCTGCCCCGTAATCAGGGCATGTTCAGGATTCATATTACGGATTTCGTATTTTTCGTCGCCTTTGAAGAAACCTTCAATCCACTGGTCTTTCGCTGCATCGTTGAAATAGTCGTAATTGAGGTCATCGGGGAAGCCCGGCATGCGCGTTTCGATGTAGTTTTGATCGTAGGTGCCGGCATTCGCCATACGTTGCTGGCTGAGGATATCGCTACGGTTCAAACTCGCCGGGGCGGGCTTGTCATCAGGCGAACCGATTAAGTAGTCGGCGTATTCAATATTCGGCAGCGGCACCCGGGCTTCGCCATCGACATCAACATCGTCGATACCCTTGCCCACCGGGTTGGGAGCATGGTCCTTGCCACCAAAGGCATTGGTGTAGCTGACCGGCATCTCGGTAAATGGTATCGGGTCTGTTACACCCCAGCCTATGCCCATGGCCTTGATCCAGTATCTGTCCCCGAATACAAGTAATTCTTTAGATACTGGCCCCAGCGAAACGGTGACCTGGCTTGCCGCTACCGCTTCACCACCAGCGGCAAAGCAACTGCCGTGCACCAGTAGCTCGGCATTTTGTTTGGGCAATCCGGCATCGAATAATTCATTTTTACCGAGCAAGTCACCAATGCTCTGCCACAGTTCCTGCTCAAGCACCGGCTCACCTGTTTGCAGATTAAAACCCCACAATACAGATACGGTGAAGTAATGCTTTTGCTGATAGCTAAAACATTTGTGCAAAAGGCTGGAATGAAGGCTTTTTACAATATTCATTTAAATTTAGATATATATCCCGAAAATACATAGAACCCAAAATGGGCAGCCAATCTAGAGATCAATTAATTATATTAACGCCGCCAGTATTAGTAATTTGTGCTGCACCCGTATTATTTAATTTAAAGACCTGGGTACCCAGAACGGTTAGCGTACTATCAATCATGTTTAGTTTTGTTTTTAGTTCGTTACCTTTTGTATCAACAACCGTTGTTTTTGTCTTCGCGGTAAATCCCGGTGCAGAAAACGTAATGCCATCATTTTCGATTTTTAATGCCCCCGCCAATGCCAGATCGATGTCCATTTTAAGCCCAATAAACACTGAGTTTGTGTTTTTACCGAGCAGGTAAAGGCCACTTTCACTCCTGAACCCGGCATCGATTGACGCTTTGGCACCGTTGCTGAAATTGAAATCAAACCCACTATAGGTCATTCCCGTACCTGAGGACCCGGAGTAGGAGTACATGGCACCATTACCACGGTCAAATTTCATCTCAGTTTCAGTCACGCTTTCATCGGTAACTATCGAAGTAGAGTGATAAACCAATGTCCCTTTACCGTTCCATTTTTTCTCTTCGGAAGGCTTACCGCTTACCCCTCTTATACTCCAGCTTTTCCTGGTTCCGTTGCCCCGGTAGGATTCTTCAACATGAACGCCGCCTATTTCGACATCCTGGGACCCCCCCTTGGTGACTGAAATTGTACTGCCTTCGGTATATTCATAAGAGTCGCCAAATTTCTTTTCTACCCAGATATTGGTCCAGTCTTTGGAATCGGGATGAGCTTCAATTTCCTCGACTCTTGCAATTCGCTTGTGGGCAGTTCCATTGGATACTGCAGACCAACCGGTAAAGTTAGGCCCACCTACATCGAGCAAGTCATAATCATGGTCAGCATTCAATGCCGCCGATTGATTGAGGTGATCTTCGGCATAACTATTACCCAGATTGTAATTCCAGTAGCCACCGAAATCATAGATATTGCCTTCCTGAGTGGTGACGGTGTCAAGGCTTGAAAGCTTAACCTGAGCGTTGGCCAGCACGTTCTTACGAAAACTGGGCTGTTCTCTCTTGTCGGTGCGATCCAACATGCCGGTAGGAATATAAGAGTTATCGAAAAAATCTCGCAAATCACCGATTTCGTTTGGTAAAGCAGCGCCGGTTTTCCTGGACAGGCTATCGACTGCCGGGGTGCCCTCCACATACTCGGCGTAGCGGTTTTTCGCATCCATCCAAAGATTTCCCGCGGTGTGTATCCGAATACCGTCACTATCGAGGGCGGGGTCATCAACCCATTCATCAAGATTAGTGTAAACCGTAACCGTGCGGTTGGCGGTTTCGCCCGTAGAGGTGCGATAGATAAAATTCCAGTCGCCCGCCTGACTACTGTCCCAGGCAGTGACGACACCATTCAAGGTAATATCACTATCAGCCGCGAATATGTCGGTAAAGGTATTGTCCGCATTCTTTTGTTTGGCACCCGGGTCCGACCACGCAGTCGAATTGACTTCCAGTTGTACCGCACTGGCACCGTTTAAAGTTGGCGGGTCGTTTTTGGCACCAACCCGTATCCAGGAATTGGATGCGGGGCTCTCAAGAACGATACGTTCTTCGCCGGCCTTATCCTCCATGCGAATCTTGTTGTTGCCGCCGGTCTGGATCACCGATTCGGTCTGGTTATCCGCAGTCACCGGCCCGGGCGCGGCGGCGGTATTGATCGCACCGGCAATGATCGGACGGTCCGGGTCGCCGTCGATGAAACTCAGCAGCACCTCGGTGCCCTTCGCCATCGGGAATTGCATGCCGCGTTTTTTGCCGGCATAGGGTTGCATCATGCGCACGCGCGCCGACGCCAGCCCTTCCGGGTGTTCCTCGTTGTGAAAATCGAAGGGCATGCTAACCTTGTAACGCCCTTCGCTGTCGAGCTGGGCGTATTCGCTGTCCTGTTCTCCGTCGATGCGGGCATGCAACGTGCCGGTAATTTTCGGTTTGCGCGTCTTGCGCGGCGGGCGGTATTGCACCTCGCCTGGAATCGCGACGAAGCTATTCTCGTACTGCGGCTTAACATCCCTGGCTGAGCCGCTCGACAACTGCGCATCGAGATGCTGGCCTTCATGGTTGACTTCGACGGCGAGGTATTCAATGCCGTTGTGTTTCGGATTGGGGTGCCCGTCCAGCGAGAAGAGATAGCCGGACTGCAGGCGCGGCACGCTGCTTTCGCCGAAGTACTGCGTCTTGCGGCAGATATATTCCTCGGCGCGGATCTGGCTGAGATAAGTCGCCTCCGTATCCGAGTGCACGTTTTTGCCGTAAATGTATTCGGTACCCTGCCCCATGCTGTCAATATCGGTGATATCGGAGACGTCGAGCGATGGTTCCTCGGGGTTGTAATCGCGCACGATGACATTGAGCGGCAGGCGTTGCTTGCGGCAACTCAGGGCATGCACGGCGTCGTGCCGATTTCTGGTTTGCGAGGCGACGTCGAATAGCAGCTTCTCGCGCGGAATCGACAGGTAGTTCTGGTCGTTGATAAAGACTATTTTTTCGGCGCTTTCACCCTGTTCGAAGTAATAGAAAATGCCCTCGTTTTCCATCAGCCGCGAAATCAGGTCAAAATCCGATTCATTGTACTGGCAACGATATTCGCGTTGCAGCAGATTCCCGCTCAATCCGGTGAGATCGTATTCATCACCGCCAATGCCTGCTTTTTCCAGCACCTGCGCGATAATTAGGTCGACGGTCAGGCCGTTGTTATCACCCGAATCATCTCCGGCCTGGTAAAAAATTTCATTGGTCCGGTAATTCGTCAACTTCCAGATCTTCGGCACCAGCACCGCGCGGTAATAGCAGTAACCCAGCACTGTGTTGAATTCTTCGAAGCTGGAAAGCACACCGTTCACCGGGTATTCATTACCGTCCTGCTCAATGACGAAACGGGCGGTGGCATCGAGCACATCGTCGAGGTCGATATCCGCGCTCAGCGCGGCCTTCAGTTCGATGTCGTAATGATACAAGGTCGAAATAGCTTCCTGCCCCTTAAACCCAACCACGGTGAACAGGTCCCCGCCAATCGCATCGCTGATAAATTTAAATTTGACTTCGCTCATGATCCTCTCCTTAAGCATCTGTTTCGGTGTAATAGTTACCCACTCGATCGCACACCGTCGCGTTTACCGAAACGATTAACCTGCCATTACTACCCTGCACCCAGTCACCCGGGCTGAACGGTGCCCCGGCCCCCGCATCGAGTAAAATCTGATGTAATAACCATTGATTGGTGCAGGTTCAAGCAAAGAAATAACGATTTTTATCGAGCTGATATTATAGAGTTTCAAAGAGAATTGACACCTGTTTGGTAGACTAGGCAGGTTACCGGCTGACGATTCAACCGGCAACAGAATTGGAAGCCGGTTTTCTTGCTATTTAATCAATCCCGTTGCCCTGAAATTGAAACCCAATGCACCAAGTTGGTATCTTTGGATTGACAGGTTCAAGGAGCTTTTAAAGATTGAACTAGCCCAGAGAAAACCCGGATGTTACGCGGTAGCAGCGAACCTCGTAATATTAGGATTACCTGCAACGAGGTATATCGCCTAACGCAATCGCAGCTGCATTTGAAAAAAGTTATTCTGAATTTGCAGAAAATATACCCCCTTATATAACCCTATCAATCATTAACTTCTCGCGCCTTGCCCCCGATTAGATCAGTGACTGTTTGCGCCACTGCTCTAACCTGCATACCCAGGGATTGCAACTTATGATCGGGAAAGCGAACCGTCGGGCCAGACACCGAAATGCCAGCGATGGCCTCTCCATAAGAATTGTAAATACAGGACGCGATGCAGCGCATACCGTCATATCTTTCTTCATCGTCGAGGGCCCAACCACGCTCACGCGATATTGCCAGGTCCTCAAAAAGCCGTACAGGTGCCGACAGCGTCTTCGCGGTAAATTCCTGACAACCCTTTTTATGCAGAATTTTTTCCACGTCTCTTCTCAGCATGCTGGCCAGCAATGCCTTGCCGATTCCCGACGCGTGCATCTGCCCGCGCGTACCCGGCCTAAAAAATGCGCGGATAGGATTGTGCGATTCGACCTGGCTGATAAACACCACGTCGCCGCCATCGGCAATGGCAAGATTGGCCGTTTCACCGGTGGCCTCCATCAAATCACGCATCGCTTTACGCGAATTTTCGACCAGGTTGGTGCGCTCGAGGTAAGCATTGCCAATGCGAAAAGACTCAATGCCAACCGACCATTCATTGGTGGTTTCATTGATGTCCGCAAAACCGTGTTTTTCCAGCGTGGATAGAATTCGATGGACCGTCGACGTCGGTACGCCCACCTTTAACGAAAGATCGGTTAGCGACATATAACCCTCACGCGCCAGCGACTGCAACACGACAAGCCCTCGCTCGAGTGCAAGCACAGTCCCGCCCCCCGCCCCGGAATCTGCTACCGGGTTGCGCGGCCGACCACGTCGCTTATGGGTGGTGATTGGTATTTCCATTGCTATCGCCTCGCGCATAGTGATTGTTGAAACTGGTCAGATTCTATCCAGATACTTCATTTAAATAAATGAAATAATTTCCCATTTATTAATTAATATTAACTTTGGGAAAATATTAATTTCTATTTATCATGCACTTGTATTTTTTGTTTCATTTTTGGGATTTGATTTCAGGAAAATTGAATAATACTTTTAATGGTTTAACATCAATTCAAATTTGAAACGGATCATTGCGATGTTAATTGAAAATCCAGTTTTTATTCCCGGCCCGACCAATATGCCCGATCAGATCAGGCAGGCGATGCATATACAAACCATCGACCATCGATCGCCCGCCTTTGCCAAAAGGTTGAAACCGATCCTGAACGATTTGAAAAAAGTCTTTAAAACCGACTGCGGAGAAATTTTCACCTTTCCGGCCAGCGGTACCGGTGGTTGGGAAGCCTCGGTCACTAACACGCTATCTCCCGGAGATAAAGTTCTGCTGGCACGCTATGGTATGTTTTCGCATCGCTGGATCGATTTATGCCAGCGACATAATCTCGATGTGGAAATTATCGACTGCGAATGGGGCAGTGGCGCTCCGGCCGAGCGTTTTGCCGAACGCCTGGCATTGGACACTGCGCATGAGATCAAGGCTCTGCTGGTGACCCACAACGAAACGGCAACCGGCGTACGCAGCGACATTACCGCAGTACGCGCTGCATTGGACAGCTCAGCTCATCCGGCGATGCTCTATGTCGACTGCGTCAGTTCGCTGGCGAGCATGGACTTTCGCATGGATGAATGGGGGGTTGATCTGGCGGTTTCCGGGTCGCAGAAGGGACTCATGCTGGCAACGGGTCTAGCCATTGTCGCCGCCAGCCCGAAAGCTATCACAGCGCTCGACAGCGCGAAATGCCCACGCTGTTTTTTCGATTTCCGCGACATGCGCGCCGCCAACGAAAATGGCGGATACCCCTATACGCCTCCGATCCAGATTTTCAGCGGGCTGCGCGTCAGTCTAGACCTGCTTTTCGAAGAAGGCCTGCAAAATGTATTTGACCGGCATTTCCGCATTGCCGAAGGCATTCGCCGAGCCGTTTCCACCTGGGGGCTCAGGCTCTGCGCGATCTCACCCGAACTCTACTCGGATACGGTCAGCGCAATATACGTACCCGATGGTTTCGACAGTAATGTTCTGACCGAGCATGCCTTTGACAAATACGGTGTCTCATTCGGCATCGGCCTGGGTGAAATGAACGGTAAGGCGTTTCGTATCGGCCACCTGGGCGCGATGAGCGATGTAATGGCGCTCTCGGGCCTGGCCACGATCGAAATGGCAATGAAGGATTTGAGCTTCGACATCGAACTGGGCGCGGGCGTTGCCGCGGCGCAGGAGTATTACCGAAGCACAGCCGCCGACCAGCAGGCCAACTCATCAGAGGTAGGTTGAAGCATGAATGAAGCAACCGATTTTTACATTCCTACATTTGAAGATGTATTGCAGGCACGCGAGCGTATCAAGCCCTATATCCACCGTACCCCGGTACTGACCTCGACTTTCTTTAACCAGCTCACCGGCGCGGAACTGTTTTTCAAATGCGAAAACTTCCAGAAAGCCGGCGCCTTCAAGGTGCGCGGCGCCTCTAACGCCGTCTTTGGACTATCCGAGGAACAGGCGCAAAAGGGGGTGGCCACTCACTCGTCGGGAAATCATGCCCTTTCGCTGAGTTACGCTGCCGGTCGACGCGGCATTCCAGTTTCAGTCGTCATGCCGAAAACGGCGCCCGAGGCGAAAAAAGCCGCGGTGCGAGGTTACGGTGGTGAAGTATTTGAATGTGAACCCTCGACCACCGCGCGCGAAGCGATGCTGGAAGAACTGGTCGCAGGAACCGGAGCAGACTTTGTCCACCCCTATAATGACCATCGCGTCATCGCGGGCCAGGCCACCTGCTCATTGGAGCTTCATGAAGACGTCGGAGAGCTCGACGCCATAGTCGCTCCGATTGGCGGTGGCGGCATGATTTCAGGCACCTGCCTGTCCCTGTCAAACGTTTCGCCGCAAACGGACATATACGCCGCCGAACCGAAAAATGCTGACGATGCCTACCGTTCGTTTCAGGCGGGTGAAATCATCGAAGATGACGCACCGCAAACGATTGCCGATGGTCTCAAGGTCAGCCTGCGACCGCGTACCTGGTATTTTGTTTCGAACTACGTCAAAGACGTTATGCTCGCTACCGAGGATGAAATTATCGACGCCATGTATCTGATCTGGCAACGCATGAAAATTGTGGTCGAGCCGAGCTCCGCCGTAGCATTGGCGGCGATCATCAACAACAAGCAACAATTTTCCGGCAAACGCATCGGCGTTATTTTGACCGGTGGCAATGTCGATTTGAAGAAATTGCCCTGGAACAACCGTTAACTTTCAAGAGATTCAAATATGAACACAATCAGCAATGCAAAAACCAGCGAATTCGAAGTGGGCTACAACATTCCCGCCGCTGTGGGCATGAACGAACAGGATATTCAGACACCCTGCCTGGTTCTGGATCTCGATGCCCTCGAACGCAATATCAGCAAAATGGGAAAGTTCGCGCAAGATATGGGAGTACGCCACCGCGTTCACGGCAAGATGCACAAGTCGGTCGACGTGGCATTACTACAGGAAAAACTGGGGGGCTCCTGCGGCGTCTGTTGCCAGAAAGTTTCCGAAGCCGAAGCATTCGTGCGTGGCGGCATCAAAGACATACTCGTCTCAAATCAGGTGCGCGACCCGGCTAAGATCGATCGACTGGCACGCCTGCCATTGCTCGGCGCACGCACTATTTGCTGCGTCGATGATATCGATAATATTGCCGATTTATCCGCTGCAGCGGTTAAACATGGAACAACTATCGAATGCCTCGTCGAAATCGATTGCGGAGCCGGTCGTTGCGGCGTCACCGAATCGCAGGCTGTTGTAGATATCGCCGTTGCAATTGATGCGGCAAACGGGCTTAAGTTTTCAGGAATTCAGGCTTATCAAGGCGCGATGCAGCACATGGATGTCTACGATGACCGACGCGCCAAAGTTGATATTGCCGTAGCCATGGCTCGTGAAGCGACCGAGGCACTAGGCGATAAGGGGTTGACCTGCGACATCGTCGGTGGCGGCGGTACCGGCAGCTATTATTTCGAAGGTAATTCGGGTGTTTTCAATGAACTGCAATGCGGCTCCTACGCGTTCATGGATGCCGACTACGGTCGTATTCTTGACGAGAAAGGCAACCGCATCGACCAGGGTGAGTGGGAGAATGCCTTGTTCATCCTGACCTCGGTGATGAGCCATGCCAAAGCCGACAAAGCAATATGCGATGCCGGGCTCAAGGCACAATCGGTTGATAGCGGGTTGCCGGTGATTTATGGCCGCGATGATGTCGAATACATCAAGTGCTCGGACGAACACGGGGTGATCGCTGATCCGGACGGTGTGCTCAAGGTTAACGACAAGCTCAAACTGGTGCCCGGACACTGCGACCCGACCTGTAACGTTCACGACTGGTACGTCGGGGTTCGTAACGCTAAGGTCGAATGCCTGTGGCCGGTAACGGCTCGCGGCTTAGCGTACTAGGAGGCAATATGTATATCGTTAGCGACGCAATATGTGCAGAAGTTTTCAGCCGTGCCGACGCGTTCACCGCGGTCGAGTCGGTTTTCGCCGCAATGGCCAGCGGCGACGCGCGTAATTTCCCGGTAATCCGCGAACAACTCGGATACCAGGACGCGGTCTACGGCTTCAAGTCCGGCTTTGACCTCGCAGGTCTTAGTCTTGGTCTGAAATCGGGCGGCTACTGGCCCAACAATGCCGCCAAAGGCTTAACCAACCATCAATCAACGGTATTCCTGTTCGACCCAGATACCGGCAAGCTACACGCACTGATCGGCGGCAACTACCTGACCGCAATTCGCACTGCGGCGGCCAGCGCGGTTTCGATCGCGCAACTGGCGCGCGACGATGCGCGGGTAATGGGCATGCTCGGTGCCGGCCACCAGTCGACCTTCCAGTTGAAGGCCGCGCTGGAACAGCGCTCGTTCGAGAAGGTGATTGGCTGGAACCTGCATTCGGCAGACCTTGAACGTCTGCGCGCGGTTGCCGATGAAGCCGGACTACCGTTTGAGTCGGTCGAACGTGATCAACTAGGCGCCGAAGCCGATGTCATTATTACGATTACCTCGGCGCAGGAAGCCTTGCTGCTGAATGACTGGATTAAACCCGGCACGCATCTGGCTTGTATGGGGACAGACACCATTGGCAAGCAGGAAATCGATGCGCAAATCTTCGCCCGCGCAACGGTCTTTACTGATGAAATTGCCCAGGCAATCACCATCGGCGAATGCCAGCATGCGTTTGCGCAAAATTTGATCGACGAAACGGATATCACCGCAATCGGTGAGGTTATCAACGGTAAGCACCCGGGTCGCAGCAGCGCCGACGAAGTAACCGTATTCGACGGTACCGGCGTAGGTTTGCAGGACCTCGCCGCCGCGTCTGCATCGCTACGCGCCGCGATTGAACAGGGCAAAGCCGTTGAGGTTGATCTTTAAGCCCGGTGCAGTACTTAATTTCTCCGTTGTGCTACTTTCGGGAAGACTGATTGACAGTCTTCCCGCTTTCTAAAGCCTCAAGGTAACTATATGAAATTTACAATACCCGTAGCTTTTATATTTCCAATGCTAGCTGTTTTATTTTTTGCAACCCCCGGAATTGCACAGACAGCACCGTCGGCGAGCGATTACGCCAGTTATGATCAAGCCTTCAAAGCCGTTTACGATGGTGATCTAGAAACCGTTAAAAATCTGATCGACAAAGGTTTCCCGGTTGCAAAACGTGACCGCGCGGAGCGCAGCGCGATCCACATAGCGGCTTACCAGTCGCATGATGAAATCTTAAAACTGCTGGTCGAAGCCGGCGGCGATATCAATGCGCTGGAGCATCGGCGCTATGATGTCATTACCATTGCCGCGGTGGCCAACGATGTCGAGCTACTCAAGTTGGCGTTAAAACTGGGTGGAAACCCGGCCAACATTACCAGCCCATACGACGGCACCGCATTGATCGCAGCCGCCCATCTGGGCCATGCCGAGGTGGTCAGAATTCTGCTCGAGGCCGGCGCGCCGGTCGATCACATCAATAACCTGGAATGGACGGCGCTGATTGAAGCCGTTGTGCTCGGTGACGGAGGTGCTGACTACGTCGAGACCATCGGCTATCTGCTCGCACATAATGCCGATCGCAGCATTGCCGATGGTAACGGTGTGACGCCTTTACAGCATGCGCAACAACGCGATTACACCGAGATCGTCCAACTATTGAAGTAACGGTTTTTAATGGCACTTACTTAAGCCCGAGAGCATAGATTTTCATAATAAGCCCTAACATAAATGCCACATAAACCGTAAGGTCGGATAACCGGTGAAACATTTCGCGAATGCCTCGGAGGCTACGCCGCCTGCGGTTTACTTCGCGAAATGTTTCACCAGTTATCCAGTCATAGCTGGATTTTTATAACGCGTGTGTGAGCTTAAGTAAGTGCCTTTGGTAGCGGTTTTTTTATTCCCTGGGCCGGAAGCCGGCAGTTACGACCCGCCATAAACTCCGGGCAAGGGCTTTACTCGTAGATAGTAATATTTTGATTTTCGATATCCAGCTCGTCACAGTTCTGTCCCGGACCGCCACGGTCAACAATCAGATATTGCTGGTGCTCGATCTCTGATATCAACGGCATATGCCAGACACCGGCTCGATAATTGACCCCCTGCCGGCCATTCGAAATGAAAGCCTGTAATTTTTCCGGGTCCGGGTTTTCCCCCGGCGCTCCGACTGCCACTACCATCGGTACCGGCGTCATTGGAATAAATGCCTGGCTACCGTTGGGGTGCCGCTCGATGACCTTAATCTGATACGGCAACTGGCTCGTTTTAGTACATTGCATAATGCTGATAAGCGCTCGCCCGCCGCTTTCCACGTCGACATCCACTTGTGCAAGGTCGTGATAACGTTCGATAGTGCCAACATTGATCGGGAAATGTCGGGCACCTTCGAGCTCAATAACGTCTCCAAAATCGGCAAAGGCCTCCTTCGTCAACGGCTGTAGCTTGATTCGAATCTCTACCATGGAAACCACCTATTGTTGAATTAGACCGTTGAGCCGCACCCGGCTCAAGCCACCATCGGGAATAATATTCACCCGTACATGGGTAATGACGCCGATATCTATGAGCTCATCTTCGAAGCTGCAAATCGAATCCATACTCAGTTTCTGTTCGGGTAACAGGGTCTGCCAGAACATACTCTGGGTGACCAGCGAATCGACCGTGCCGCCGCGCAGGTAACCACCCTGAATCGATGCACGATCGGGGTAATTACCCTTGTAATGTGCCGTGTCCAGATCGACCGATTTAATCACCGCCGCATGCCCAAGTTCGACAATGACCCACTCGTTACCCGGTTCCCGGCGGCGCGCAGTTTCCCAGCCGTCGCCCATATTGATACCTCGCCCCGGCAGGCCGAGGCTCATCATGCTGGAACCGAACGCCTGGTTACTGCAAGCCACCGAACGCCCACCATTTTCAAGCGCAGCCAGATCGACCGGCACCGTCGGGTCGCGCTCTTCCCAGTTGCATTGCGGCTCGCCGTAAACCCGCAGTCGGGCAATGCCGCCATCGGGAAATATGTTCAAGCGGATATGGCTGAAAACCGCGTCGTTGATAATATCGTGCAGGTGATGGCTGTCCTGTTCCAGGCTCACCGACTCCAGAATGTTTGTCCAACGGGCATCATCACCCGGCATTTCGTCGGCACTTAAACAGGCATCGATGGATGCAGCGGGGGGATGGTTGCCCTTGAAATGGCTGGTATCGATATCGACCCCTTTGATGACACCGTCGCGGCCGAGCTTGACGATGCAATAGTCGTAACCTTCGACCCGCTTGCGGCGTGACTCCCAGCCATCCATCCATTTGCCGTTGTCGTCGAACTTGCCGGGAATAAAAACGGCGGCTTCGGCATTCAACATCCTTTCACAGGGGGCAAAGAAATCATCGGTGGCAAATATCGCTTTGGCCCCGAGCCGGGGATGCGCCAGATTAATGTATTTCATCGAAAACCGATTTTGCTCTACATCGCTTGCCATAGTTAATTACCTGAAAGGTTTAAGTTTATAAATGCTATTTTCAGTCGAAAATTGTTGTTGCAGCAACTTACTGCAATTGCCCTGGTCGCCTGAAAATAATTTACAAATTGTATCTGATCATGGGCGCCACTAATCAATCCGTTTCAGTATTTCCGGTCGGGGCGACAGATTTAAACCTGTCACCGAGAGTACTGGATTGTGCCATCTAGCGGTATGCGCACCAATTCATTAAATACGGGCCAGTTTATAACAAGTTGTCATTCGGGGTTCTACTCTCTCAGCCTCTTATCTGTTTTCAGCTTTGTTCCTGAAAAGAGTGGCCTGGCGGGATTATCCCTTATTCTGGTAACTATTTTTTATTCAACTGCTTCCCGGGCCCGGACCGGCATTTAACACCTAGTTTCCGGCCGCTGTGATGCCACCCTTTTGCAATCGCTCGGCGATCACCCGGTCCATCCAGTCGGGATCCATTTCAGGAACCGAAGACAGCAATAACTCGGTGTACTCGTGGTAGGGCGGCGAAAACACTTCGTCTTTCGCTCCCTGTTCAACAATACGTCCCTGCAACATAACTACCACCCGATCGGCGATGGCCTTAACCGTGGCAAGGTCGTGGGTGATAAACATATAGGCCAGATTGAGCTCCCGTTGCAATCGATCTAGCAGGCGCAGAATACCCTCGGCGACGAGTTGATCGAGAGCCGAGGTGACTTCGTCGCAAATGATAAATGCGGGTTCTGCGGCGAGCGCCTGGGCGATACAAATACGCTGCTTTTGGCCACCCGATAATTCTGAGGGTAAACGGTCCAGGAACTGCTTCGGACTCATTTCGATCATGTCCATTAATTCGTTCAGGCGTTGCTCTTTTGCCGCCCCTTTCATGCCCAGATAGAGCGACAGGGGCCGACCGATGATATCGCGTATCTTGTGGCGCGGATTAATCGCGGTATCCGGCATCTGGTAAATCATCTGTATTTGCCGCAATTGATGTAACGAGCGGCTACGGTAATCTGCCGGCAAGGTTTCACCATCGAATATCACCTCTCCTTTATAGGGCGGTAACAGGCCGGTGATTACTCTCGCGGCAGTACTCTTACCGCTGCCCGATTCGCCTACAACCGCGACGGTTTCTCCTCGCTGGATATCGAAACTGACATCGCTTAACACCGCTTCACCACCACGCACATAACGGGCAGATACCTCGTTTACCCTGACCAGTGGGGTCGGTTCCTGGCCGGGAGACACCGCGGTTTTTCGGAATGACCTGACCGCCCACAAGGATTTGGTATAGTCCTGCTTCGGGTCGCTCAACATGGTTCTGGTTTCGGATTCCTCTACTGATTCGCCATAACGCAGCACTTTGATTCTATCGGCCATTTGCGCCACCACGGCAAGGTCGTGGGTGATATAAATCGCGGCGGTATTAAATTGCTCGACTATGTCTCTGATCGTCGCCAGTACTTCTATCTGGGTAGTGACATCGAGCGCCGTAGTAGGCTCATCAAAAATAATCAGGTCAGGACGACAGGACAGAGCCATTGCGGTCATCGCGCGTTGCAGCTGCCCGCCTGACACCTGATGCGGGTAGCGAAATCCAATTTGATCGGGGTCGGGCATTTTAATGCGCGCATATAATTCTTTGGCATCGGCGTAGGCCTCCTCGCGACTGCCCAGCCCATGCGCCAGTACCGACTCGCTGAACTGATCGATCAGCTTATGCGCGGGGTTAAACGAAGCGGCTGCTGATTGCGCCACATAGGCAATACGGGATCCCCTGAGTTGACGTTTTTGTTCTTCGCTGGCGGTTACCAGGTCGAGACCATCGAACTTGATACTACCGGCGGTAATCTTACAGCCTGGTTTGGCGAATCCCATCGCTGCTACTCCGATAGTCGATTTACCGGCACCGGACTCGCCGATCAGGCCCAGTACTTCACCACGATGCAATACGAAATCGACTCCTTTTACGATCTTGTGCCAGCGATCTTCGCTGAAACCGTCGATATGAAGATTTTCAACTTCCAGCAGCACATCTTTGTTCTCAGTATTCATCTTTCAACCCACTGGTTTTGTGCAAAAACCAGTCGACCACAAAATTTACGCCGATGGTCAATATGGCAATGGCCGCAGCCGGAATTAACGGCGTGTAATCTTCGAAAGTAATCAGGTCGGCGGTATCGCGCACCATCGAACCCCAGTCGGCAGTCGGCGGCTGTATGCCCAGCCCGAGAAAACTGAGCCCGCTAATGGTGAGAAAAACATAACAGAAGCGTATGCCGAATTCGGCGGTTAACGGTGCAGCGACATTGGGTAAGACGCCGCGAACCGTAATCCAAAGCAGGGATTCGCCACGTAGCCTGGCGGCCTCGATAAAATCCATCACAACCACATTTAAACTGACCGCCCGCGCAATACGAAAAACCCGGGTCGAGTCGAGTATGCCGATGATGACAATCAGGTTGATCACCGAGGTGCCGAAAATAGACAACAGCAGCATCGCGAAGATTAACGCCGGTATCGCCATTAAAATATCGACGGCGCGGCTGAAAAGTTGATCGGCCCACCCTCCCAGTACGGCGGCCATAATTCCGCAGGCACCGCCGACGATAAAAGCAAACACGGTGGTGACCAGCGCTATGCCAACGGTATTGCGTGCGCCGTAGATAATCCTGGTGAGCATATCGCGACCGAGATTATCGGTTCCCAGTAAAAACTCGTCACCCCAGGGCTGATACTTTCTACCCACCAGTTCGGATTCACCAAACGGCGCTATCCAGGGCGCAAACAGTGCCACAAACACGTAAACGAAAATAATCAATAAGCCGAGCTTGGCGCTTAACGGCGCCTGCATCAGCTCCTTCAAGACGCGGCGCGTCCTGCTGATTTCTATCAACTGCTGAGTCTCTGCGTCGCTCATTTCGGGTGCAATAACCGCGGGTTGGATAATATGGAAAGTACATCGGCGATCAGGTTCAGTAGCGTATAAGCAGCCGCAAAAATCAGACAACAGGCCTGAACTACCGGCATATCGCGCCGTTGCACCGCATCGACCAGCAACTGACCCAGCCCGGGATAAACGAATACCACTTCGACTATCACCACACCGACTATCAGGTAGGCAAGATTTAATATGACCACATTCACAATCGGTGCCCAGGCATTGGGTAAAGCGTGATGAGTAATAATCTTATATTTCTTGATGCCTTTTAATGCCGCCATTTCGATATAGGAATGCGACAACAGATTGATAATCGCCGCTCGCGTCATGCGCATCATATGGGCAACTGTTACCAGTGTTAATGTCAGCGCGGGTAGAAAGGCTTTCTCCAGATGCTCCAGGAATGGCGTGTCGGCACGAACATTCGACAGACTGGGAAACCAGCCCATCTTGACCGAAATGAACATGATCAATATATAGGCGACAAAGAATTCAGGCGTAGAAATCGACGTCAGGGTAAAGGCGTTGACGATGCGATCATAGTAGGAGTTACGATACAGCGCCGCCAGCATGCCCAGTATCAGAGCTAATGGAACCGCGATACAGGCGGCAAAGGTGGCGAGAAATATAGTATTCGAAAAGCGCGCGCCAATAACATCGCCGATCTCGCGGCCATTACCGATCGAAGTGCCCCAGTCACCCTGCAGGATATTTCCGAGCCAGTTCAGATAGCGGATATGCGCCGGCAGGTCCAGTCCAAGCTGGCGGCGTAATACGGCGACCGTATCCGGCGTGGCTGCCTGCCCGAGAATGGCCTGCGCAGCATCGCCCGGCAACATTGAAACGCTGAGAAAGATTATCAACGAAACGATGAATAAAGTCAGAATGCCCAGAGAGATACGCTGGGCTAACATTCTCATGACATTGTTCACAGACCGGGGCTCATATAAATTTTGACCCAGTTTAACCCAGAGGCTTCGCTCATCCGAGAATTTCTCTCAAGCGCTGGTTTACCCTGTCTTTCATGTCGTGCTTGCCGGCTTCGAGCCAGGCGTCAGCATCGGAGCGTTCGCTCAGGTTTGGATACCAGTTTTCGGTTAAGAACCGTTCCTGGGTTTGAATGTCGGTCAGGAATTCGTTATTCGGTGCGGCGCGTTTAACCACCTCCACAGCCAGGGTCTCTGCGTTGACTTCGACACCGGTTGCCATTTTTGTCGTCCAGCCAATCATTTCGTCGCACAGAGTGAGTAACTGCAGTGAACCGGTGCGTCCACCCGAGAGGAATCCGAGATTATGCACGAACGGTGTTTTCGCCATCGCTGCGATCGCCAGATTGGCGCCGACTTCCGCCGCCGCCTGAGCATCGAACTGATGCGAATCCGAACAACCCGCTCCAATCCATGAAGGTATACCGATGGAGCGAAAATAGTCACTCGCACCGAGACCCGCAAGCATATATTCGGGTGAGCCATAGGCGAGATTGGCCTGACGCAAATCCATCGGCAGAATAGCCGAACCGCTTAACACCGGGGCCCCCGGCTCGGTTAACTGATGGATCACAATTCCGGCAATCGCTTCAGCAGACGATTGCGCAATCGCACCCGCTGTTGTAATCGGGCAGGACATGCCCGGGAAAGTCGCCGGATAACAAACCACCGGGGTGCGCCATCGCGCGCAGTTGATCAGCCGTTTACAGAGGTCTTCAGGTAGCTTAAGCGGCGAGATTGGCCCCATTAATTCGACCGACACTGGCTTGTCGGCGAGTCGATTCCAGCCACCCGATATATCCGCAATCACATTCATCATTCTTAGCTGGATATGCTCATCATGAGCCAGCAATGCGGCCGGTTTGCTACAGTTTTCGTACATCGCGCGAACGGTTTCTACGACTTCGTCTTCGGGCGGAATTTCGCTCGGATAACCCAGCGAACAAACCATATCGATATTCGGCAATTGCTCGCATAGTTTCGCGGTTTCACGGATATCTTCGAGCTGGCAGGCGCGCAGTTCATCACTGCGGAAATCAAGAATTCGTACGCAATTATGACCCGGACAGAAACTCGAGGTTTTACTGCTGGTGTCGACTCGCAGGTCGCCATTCTGATCGTAAAGCAGAATCTTGTCAGGCACCGTAGAAATAGCCCGGTTAATCAAATCAGGCGGCAGGCGAATAAAGTCATCCTTGCCCTGCCGGCAACCATGTTGCTTGACCAGCATATCTCGCGAAGGCTTGTGCTCGACGATAATACCGACCTGCGACAGGATCGTAATAACAGCTTCGTGTATTAATCCGGCCTCGCTGGAGCCGACCAGTTCCAGCGATACTTTCTGTGCGAGTTTGCCGCTCTGACTACTCGCACTCGCCTTACGCCGGGCCTTATCCTTTCGACTGCTGGATCGCCTGTTGCTCATTTTCCTGCCTCAAAAAAAACTGACGGCCGAAATGCACCGTCAGATTATTTTACTTTCTGATTACAGCAATCAGTCTTAGCTGTTAATCCACCAGCGTTCAAGCATCTTGTAACCGTCAAACTCCCAGTTACCGGCAACTGTGGCGGGCACACCGATTGTCTTGTTGTACGCAGATATATGATTGGCGAAGGCGTGAATAACCGAACCGCAATCGTCGCGCGTGATCGCCTGCATCTCGTAGTACATTTCACGACGCATGCTATCGTTGACTTCCGCACGGGCCTGAACCAGCAACTTGTTGAAGCGATCGTTTTTCCAGAAAGTCTCGTTCCAGTTCGAAGTGGCCGAATAGCCCTGAGTAAACATCCAGTCTTCGGTCGGGCGCCCACTCCAGTAGCTCGCACACCAGGGGTGCTTGAGCCAGACATCCGACCAGTAACCGTCATCCGGCACGCGCTTTGGAATTAGTTCAATTCCGGACTTCTTCGCGTGTTCGCTGAATAATACCGCGGTATCGACAGCACCGGCGTAAAGCCCGTCGGAGGCACTGAGTTCAACCTTCAGCTTACTCAGACCAGCCTGTTTCAAATGCCATTTTGCTTTTTCGGGATCGTAAGCGCGCTGCTCAAGTTCAGCATTAAAATAACGATTGGCTGGTGATATCGGATGATCGTTACCGATCAGACCGTGACCGTTCAATACCTTATCCAGTACCTCTTCACGATCGATCGAAAGTTTCAGTGCCATGCGCACGTGATTATTATCAAAAGGCGCGAGGTCGGTACGCATCGGGAAGGTATAGTGCTGGGTACTGGTGACATCGAGTATGCTCAGGCGTTTGTTGCGCGCCAGCAAGTCTGCGGTGGTCGCATCAACGTCGCCGATGATGTCCACTGCACCGGTTACCAGTGCATTCTGACGCGCGGTCGAATCGGCAATGGTCAGTATTTCGGCCGAATTGACAAAGGCACGGTCGTTCAGGTAATAGTTCGGGTTTCTTTTCAGCCTCGAATATTGACCGGCAACGAATTCTTCAAGCACATACGACCCGCAACCAATATCAAACTGTTCGATCTTGCCATTCTTCGACGGCAGAATAGATAGCGAACTGGCGCTGAGAATAACCGGGAAATCGACGCTGGGCGATTTCAATTTAATCTTTACCACGTGATCGCCGTCTTTGCTGAAACTGACTATTTCTTCCATGAAGGACTTCATCGCCGAAGCCGACTCTTCACCACGGTGACGGTCTAGCGAGGCGATAACATCGTCCGAGGTCAGCGACTTGCCGTTGTGGAATTCGATGCCTTTACGCAGCTTGAAAATCCACTCCGAAGGGTCGCTACCGATTTCATAGGACTCCGCGATAAGCGGTGCAAGCTGGCCGTTCGCATCTATTTCGGTCAGCTGGTTGTGTATCGAATACCAGAGAAAGTTGGTGTGGCCGCTGGATAATTGTCTCGGATCGAGTTGGTCGGCGGACGAGCCCTGCACCGTGGCGACGCGCATATGGCCACCGCGTTTCGGGGTCGCTGCCATCGCATTGCCGCTAAAAAGACTGGCCGGCACAGCAGCCGCAAGCCCTAAAGCCCCCGCCTTCTGCATAAAATCCCGCCGCGAAATCTGCCCGTTATTTAACCGGGTAACAAGATCATCTAAAGGTTTCATATCTCCTCCAATTGGATTTTTTACTACGATGGCGGCTGCGTTGAGCGACTGCCTGATTAAGTTTAATTCACATCACTTTCTGGTGTTTTGGTGAGCCTCATGATTACATAGTTTATCTGTGATCTCAATTTTTATATAACGTCGCCAGCGCGACCTAAAATCGCTTTATCCAGCGATTACAGGGCAATATTTCAACGATGATTCCCATAATCTAATGACAACCTGTGATCTCAAATATAATATCATTGTCCAGACCCACTAATTTTCTGCGCAGATTATTTTACCGAGGTTAGTTTATGAGCGTTCAGAAGTTAAGAATCAAGCCCCGAAGTGTCCATATTGGTGCATTTATCGAAGGTGTCGATCTAAGCCAGCCGCTGGATGACAGTGTTATCGCTGAAATCCGCCAGGCGCTGCTCGATTACTATGTTATTTTTTTCCGCGACCAGTCGATCACACCCGAGCAGCATCTTGCGATAGCCGCGCGCTTTGGCGAAATTGAGAAACCGCATCCGATTTTCGGCGGTGATGAAACTGATGCCCGCGTAAATGTCATCGAAAGCAAGGGACGGCCCGG
>JBLHOA010000020.1:0-26036 GCA_047622345.1 Gammaproteobacteria bacterium
ACTCTGCCCGCCGATAGCGACACCCCCGAACGCGAAGGCATGGAAGAGCTGGATGCGATTATCGAGATCGGCCCTTCGCTCAACTACCGATTCATTAATCTTGCCAATAGCACCTGGTCGATAGATCTACCGCTTCGAATGGCCTTTACCATCGAAGGTAATCCGGACCATATCGGCCAGGTCTTTCAGCCGAGAATCACCTGGCGCAAATCCATTACCCGGCTGGAACAATGGAATCTGCGCTTCAATTTCGGCCCGGTGTATTCCAGCGCGGCCTATCACCAGTACTTTTATAGCGTCGACGCTGACCAGGCCCTGCCTTCGCGTCCGGCATTCGATGCCGATGGCGGCTATAGCGGTTTGCGTACCGAATTCAGTTTTAGCCGACACTTCGGCAAAATCTGGCTGGGTGGCTTTCTGCGCTTCGACGATTTGAACCATTCCGTCATAGACGAGAGTCCACTGGTCTCCGAACCCGAGTCCTGGCTCGGTGGTTTCGGCCTGTCCTGGGTTTTCCACCAAAAATAATGCCCGAACTACCCGAAGTTGAAACCACCCTGCGCGGCATCGAACCCCATGTCTGCGGGCAGAAAATCGACCGAAGCCATGTCCGTATAGCGAGCCTGCGCTGGCCGATCAGCGCTGAAGTAGCCGGACTTGCGGGGCGCGAAATAATCGGCGTTAGCCGACGCGCCAAATATATTCTGATGCAACTGGATCAGGGGCATTTAATCTGGCACCTGGGTATGTCGGGTAGTATGCGCGTTTTACCCTGCCATTCACCGGTTGAACGGCACGAACATGTCGAGCTCGAGCTCGCCAACGGAATGTCGCTGAAGTTCCGCGATCCGCGACGCTTCGGCGCCTTACTCTACTGCGATGAAAATCCGCTCGAGCATCGATTATTACTGCCGCTGGGCCCCGAACCGCTCAGCGATGAATTCACCGCCGACTATCTGTATCAACAGTGCCGTCGGCGCAGCGCCCCGATCAAAACGATTATCATGAATGGCCATATCGTCGTCGGCGTTGGCAATATCTACGCCTGCGAAGCACTGTTTCAGGCCGGAATCCGTCCGCAATGCGCGGCGTCAAAGATCAGCAAGGCGCGCATAGCAGTATTGGTGGAACGCATAAAAATCACCCTCGCCGCCGCCATTTTGCAGGGCGGAACCACCTTACAGGACTTCACCCAGGTCGATGGTAAACCCGGGTATTTCACTCAATCTTTAATGGTCTACGCTAATAAGGGACAGTGTAATGTCTGCAATAAAACGATTAAAAAAATCACCCAGGCACAACGCAGCAGCTATTACTGCCCCGGTTGCCAGACTTAACCAACAGGACCCGGTCAACAAGACTGCTCGCCAACCCTGATCGACATTCCTGAGCTAAAATCCCCGGACAGGACTAAAGATGGTGAATTCCAATTATTGATCAACTGGTCTAGTATTCCGTAATCGACACGACTGCCGGAGAACTCTGTGACCATTCATGCCATCGATACCAATACCGACCCCGTCACCCAGGCCCGAATTGATCTGGCCGCGGCCCACCGCCTGGCGGTGTTTTACGAGCTGGAAGAAGGGATCGACAATCATTTTACCGTTACCGTGCCGGGTTACAACGATCGCTACATGGTACTGCCCTTCGGCATGCACTGGTCGGAAGCCCGCGCCAGCGACATCATGGTTTTCAACGAAGCCGGGAAAACCCTCGAAGGCGAAGGTATTGTCGAACTTTCAGCACAATGCATTCACGCTCCGATCCATCGCATCGGTGGCCACCAGGTGGTCATGCACACCCATCAGAACTGGGTGCTCGCGCTGAACATGCTGGAAAATAACCGGCTTATCCCCGCCTGTCAGACCTCGGCCTTTTTCGACGGCCAGATCGCCTATTACGACGAGTACCATGGCACCGCGGATACACTCGAAGAAGGCGAGCGGCTGGTTGATTTTCTGGGCGACCGCCCGATTATGTTCATGCGAAATCACGGTGTACTGGTGGTTTCCGACACGGTTTCGAAGGCGTTTCGCATACTGCACATGCTCGAACGCGTCTGCCGCGCGCAGATCCGGGCAATGAGCACCGGTCAGAAGTTACTGGCGATTACGCCCGAGGTGATCAAACAAGTTCAAACCCCGGATGAAGATGACCGCCACAAGGGGCAGCGCCATCACCTTTACTTCGACGCGATGAAACGTGTCCTCGACCGGGAAATGCCCGGCTATTCTGACTAGCTATGCAGGCAATTCAGGTACCAGGGTTTAATGGCACTTACTTAAGCCCGGAATGTATGGATTTTCACAACAATTCCTTAATATAAATGACACACAGTCTTAAGGTCGGAAAATCGGTGAAAGTTTTCGCGAAGTAAACCGCAGGCGGCGTAGCCGCCGAGGCATTCGCGAAATCTTTCACCGATTTTCCAGTCATAGCTAGAATTGTTCAGAGGTTAAATAAGCTAAAGCTTATTCGGCGACTATCGCCAGCCCTTCACCGCGTGGGTCCGCGGCAGCTTCGAGCCCGCCCGATTTGCGATCGATAATAATCGAATGCATATTCCCGGTTCGCCAGGGATAAATATCGAGCTTGTGCCCCTTCGCTTTTAACGCATTCAGGGTAGCCTCATCGAAGGCCATTTCTTCGTAGCGAATGACATCGGGGTCGTATTGATGATGAAAGCGCGGGCGCGATACGATATCCACGGCGCTCCCACCGTGCAGAAATTCGAGTATGCCGAGCAATTGCATGGTAATAATCCAGCTGCCACCGGGTGTTCCGGTCACCAGCGATCTATCCGGGGCATGCACGAAGGCCGGGGTCATGCTCGACAGCATACGTTTGCCGGGGGCGATTGCATTCGCTTCGCTGCCCAGCAGTCCGCGCGCATTGGGCACCCCTGGGCTGGCCGAAAAATCATCCATTTCATCATTCAGAATAACCCCGGTACCTTCGGCGATTAAACCCGAGCCGAAAGGATAGTTAACTGACAGGGTTGCGGCAACATAGTTACCCTCGGCATCAACAATGGAAAAATGGGTGGTGTCATTACCGCCTTCGGCGGCGGCCACGGCGCGCAATTCGGCACTATCGGTCGCCCGATCCGGCGAATAGTTTTTCAGAATATCGATCGCGTGCTGCTTGCTCATCAATCGCTGCAGGGGAACTTCGACAAAATCGACATCGCCCATGTACTCGGCGCGGTCACGAAAGGCCCGGCGCATCGCTTCGACCAGCTGGTGGCTCGACTTTACCGGGTCGGTGGCGTCGTATTCCATTTGCTCGAGCATATTGAAAATAGCAGCCAGTACCGGACCACCCGAGGACGGCAGACTTGCGGCAATAATATCGGCGTCACCATAACGGATGCGTACCGGTTCGCGTTCGACCAATTCATATTGATACAAATCCGCCAGCGACCAGACCCCGCCATTGGCACGGACACTGTCGACCAGTTGTCGCGCCACCGCGCCCTGATAAAATCCGGCCTTGCCCTGAATAGCAATGGCGCGCAAGGTATTGGCGAGGTCGGTTTGCCGAATCACCGCATTCTTCGCCGGGACCTTACCGTCATCGAGTAAAACCTTCACCGTGGAGGGATAACGTTTCAACACATCCAGCCGCCACTCGGCGACGCTGCGGTAATAATCGTCGATTTCAAAACCCCGCTCGGCATAATCGATCGCCGCGGCCAGGTTTCTGGGCAGGGAAAGCCTGCCGTAGTTTCGTTGCAGATGCTCCAGTGCCGCAGGAATGCCGGGGATGCCCGCCGAAGTCGCGCCGTTGCGAGTTAAGTCTTTGTTTACCTTGCCTTCGGCATCTAGGTACATATCGCGCCCACCGGCGAAGGGTGCCCGTTCGCGGGCATCGAGCATAATCTGTCGATTTTTATCCTGCTGGTGTAACAGGTAAAAACCACCACCGCCAAGTCCGGATGAATAGGGTTCGACGACAGCCAGCACCGAAGTAACCGCAATCGCGGCATCAAAGGCATTACCCCCGTTTTTTAATATCTCGACACCCGCCCGCGTAGCCAGCGGACTAGCCGATGAAATCGCAAACTGAGCGGCGCCAATATTGCCGGACAAAATAATGAGGCATAAAAAAGCCCCAACCAAATGAGGCTTTTGCAGAGCAAAGAGTCGAATTTTCATGTTACTGGGCTCCTACCAACCGATGATATTTACCCATCAATTGATCCTGAGTTTCGGCATTCCCGGGGTCCAGGGGAATGCAATCTACCGGGCAGACTTCCACACATTGCGAGGTTTCGAAATGCCCCACGCATTCAGTACACAGGTCGGGGTTGATTTCGTAAATTTCCTCACCGGGATAAATGGCGTCATTCGGACACTCGGGTTCACAGACATCGCAGTTGATACAATCATCTGTAATCATTAATGACATGGTTTCGTTCTCCAGCGGTTTATCGGTTTAATTATTTAACCTCTGGACAATTCTTCCTGAATCGCCAGAGGACGGGAAAACTAAAACTGCGATTTTAGCTTTCCCTTCATTTTCAACGACTTCTCAGTCACAGAAAATGGCGACACGTCCTTATATCACCTGTATCAGACTTTCTCTAACGCGTTAAATTCAATTTATCAGTCAGACGTTTCAGTACTTCCGGGTGTAAAAATTCGGATACATCGCCTTCCATTCGTGCTATTTCGCGAACGAGACTGGACGAAACAAAGGCATAACGTTGCACAGCGGTCAAAAATACCGTTTCAATTTCGCTGGCCAACGAGCGGTTCATCCCCGCGAGCTGTACTTCGTATTCGAAGTCGGAAATCGCGCGCAGGCCGCGCACAATCACTTCGGCTTCACAATCACGGGCAAAATCGATGAGCAATCCCGAAAAAGGTTTAATTGAAATCCGTTCATTACCAGCAAAAACGATTTCCAGCATTTCGATGCGTTCGTCGATATCGAAAAAGGGTTCCTTCGCCAGGCTATCGGCGACCCCGATGACCACATGGCCGAATATTTTGGCCGCGCGCTCACAGATATCAATATGCCCACAGGTGACTGGGTCAAAAGTGCCGGGGTAAATTGCGGTGCCTCTCATAGATAGTCCTGCAGGGTGGTTAGGCGAGCGACCTGACGAGCGACAAAGTTTAACCACTTAGCCGCCATTCGGCTATAGCATAATGAACCTCTCCGGCGCTTTTTTGCTTTAGCCAGCTCAGCCGCGGCGAAGGTAGTTCAAATTGCTCGCCCCGGGGCCATTCGAAATACAGGCGGGCAGCATCGCGCAGGCAGCCAGACGACTCCAGTTGTTCGACCATGCGCGCGCGTAGTTCGGGGCGGGCATACGGTGGATCGATGAATAGCAGGCTGTAGGAGCGCTGCAAACGGGACACAAGCTCGACCGCATCGCCTTGATAAACCTCGGCATTTTCGGCTTTCAGTAAGGACAATTGAGCCTGTAATTGCTTGACCGCCTGCGCATTGCGCTCGATCAGGGTCAGTTGACCCGCCCCGCGTGACAGGGCTTCCAGTCCCAACGCTCCGCTACCGGCAAAACAATCGAGGGCGCCAGCCCCCGGGCAATCCATCGCCAGCCAGTTGAACAGCGTTTCGCGGATTCGATCCGGCGTCGGCCGTAATCCGTCAGCCTCGACCACCTGCAACTTCCGGCCACGCCATTTGCCGCCGATTATTCGAATTTGATTGTCTTTCATTTGTCCCATTTGCTTCTTTGCTATGACCGTTGCCAACGCTTTCTGTTAGCATATTGTGCCTGAATTCTATTACCCGGAAAAACGATGTTCGGATTTAAATCCGCGAACAAATCGGCCAGCCAACCCGAGAGCGGCCAAGCGACCGACAAACCGACGGGCTTGTTTGCCACGCTTAAGCAACGGCTGGTAAAAACCCGCGACAATTTATCCTCCGGGCTCAGTGATTTATTCCTCGGCAAAAAACAGATCGATGATGAGTTGCTCGAACAGCTGGAAGACCTGTTGCTAGGTGCCGATATCGGCATGCAGGCGACGCAGAAAATTACTGCTGAACTGACCGCAGGCACGCAACGCCGCAAGCTCGACGATAATGAAACTATTATGTCTTCGCTGAAAACCATTTTGACCGACATGCTCGCCCCCTGCGCCCTGCCGCTGGATATCTCCAGCGAAAAAAAGCCCTTCGTCATTCTCATGGTCGGGGTAAATGGCGCGGGTAAAACCACCAGCGTCGGCAAACTCGCGCAACAGTTCAAATCGAGGGGATTGAAAGTAATGCTCGCTGCCGGTGACACCTTTCGCGCGGCCGCCGTCGAGCAACTACAAAGCTGGGGAGAGCGACTCGACATTCCTGTGGTCAAACAAGGCCAGGGCGCCGATTCTGCCTCGGTCATCTTCGATGCCCTGAAATCGGCGCAGGCACGCAATGTCGATGTGCTCATCGCCGATACCGCGGGACGACTACACACGCAGAACAACTTGATGGAAGAACTTGAAAAAATCAAACGGGTAATGACCAAGCTCGACCCGTCTGCGCCGCATGAAGTCATGCTCGTGCTGGATGCAGGAACCGGTCAAAATGCACTCGCGCAAGCGACCCAGTTCAAGAGTACGGTGGGCGTTTCCGGCATCATCATTACCAAGCTCGACGGCACTGCCAAAGGTGGTATGATCTTCAACGTTGCGGAACAGTTGCAAACCCCCATTCGCTATATTGGTGTCGGTGAATCGGTGGATGATTTACGTCCCTTTGACCATGAAGAATTTGTCGACGCCCTACTCTCCGATAGCTGAGCCCGTTTGACTGGATGATCGAATTTCACAATATTACGAAACGCTATGAGGGCGGCTATGAAGCGTTGAAAAACGTGTCATTTCACCTCCCCGAAGGTGACATGGCGTTCCTCACCGGCCATTCCGGCGCCGGTAAAAGTACCCTGTTAAAAATAATTGCCCTGATCGAAAAACCGACCCGCGGCCAGGCCCTGCTGAATGGCAATAATCTGAATACCGTATCGCGTTATCGCATCCCGTATATCCGTCGTAACATAGGCATTATTTTTCAGGATCACCAGCTGCTCTTTGACCGCCCCGTTTTCGACAATGTCGCCCTACCCTTGACCATACAGGGTTACCGCCACCAGGAAATTGCCCGACGCACCCGCGCGGCGCTCGACAAGGTGGGTTTGTTGCACAAAGAAAAGTCGATGCCGATTACCTTGTCCGGCGGCGAGCAGCAACGCGTTGGCATCGCCCGTGCGGTGGTGCATAAGCCGATGTTGTTACTCGCCGATGAGCCCACCGGCAATCTCGACCCGGTGCTGTCGCGGGAAATTATGCAGATTTTTATCGATTTCAATCGCGTGGGGGTCAGTGTACTGGTAGCCAGTCACGACCTCGACCTGATCGACGAGCTGGAGACACCGAGAATAACATTGAACGGCGGCCGTATTATTTTAAACGATCTGCAGGAAGGCAGTTCAGGTGGCGTCAATGGTCAACATTAACGCCCGCCGGCAGGGGTCGGCGACCCGGAATCGAATTAGCGCTTATTTTCTCCATCATCTGCAGTCTCTGATGTTCAGCCTGGGTAAAATCTACCAGGCCCCGGCGACCACCTTGATGACCGTTGCAGTCATCGGCATAACCTTATCGCTACCCGGTGGTTTTTATCTGTTTTTGAAAAACATCGAGACAATTTCCGGCGATTTCCGCTCGACCACGCAAATCAGCCTGTTTCTTGAACTCAACTCCAGCGAAAAGGATGCCCGTCGCATCGAAACCGAAATTGCCAATCTGGCCGATGTCCTGCGCACCGAATTCATTTCACGCGAGCAGTCTCTGGAAGAGTTTCGCCGCTCATCGGGTTTCGGCGACAGCTTGAACACCCTCAGCAGCAATCCACTGCCGCACACCATTATTGTCGAACCCCGCCCCGACGCCGACACATTTCTGGTGCGTAACCTGCTCAACCAGTTACAGAACACACCCGGAATTGAAATGGCCAAGCTCGATACCGAATGGCTGGAACGCCTCTATACGCTGCTCGAAATAGCAAAACGCTCGGTCATTATTATTACCCTGCTGTTTGCCTTTGCGGTGTTGCTCATCATCGGCAACACGATAAGGCTCGACATTCAAAACCGCTACCAGGAAATTATTGTAACCAAATTAATCGGAGCCACCGATGCCTTTATTCGACGGCCATTTTTATACGGCGGAATCTGGTACGGGTTTTTCGGCGGGGTCATATCATGGCTGATTGTCGAAATCGGTTTCCTGGTGATTTCTGGGCCACTAAACCGGCTCAATATGCTCTATCAGGCCGAGTTTAATTTCACTACATTTTCATTACTAGAGTTTATCATTCTGATAACATCCAGTACTTTACTCGGACTTGCTGGCTCCTGGATTGCAGTGGCCCGCCATTTGTCTCAAATCGAGCCCACATAAGGTTTTCTATGATACATAAACGTCGCATTTTATTGATCGATAATTCCGATTCTGCGCGCACCATATTGTTTAATGAAATTTCATCGCTTTCCCCCGATCTGGATATTATTGCCTGCGGTACAGCGAAAGAAGCGATGGTTGCGGTGAAACGTTTCGAATTCGAAATAATCACCACCGGGATCACCCTGCCCGATAGTAATGGTTATGAATTAATCGAGCAGATTCGACAATCCCCGAAGAATAAGGACACCGCAATTTTTGTCGTTTCCGGGGATACCGACACCCATATTATCGGTGGCGACATGGATGACACCAATGCGGTAACGGCTTACTTCAACAAGGCCGAAGGGCATAAATCGCTGGTTGATTTTATTCTCAACTATCTGGGCAAAGACAATGAGGTCCCGATCAGGGTTATCTACGTCGACAAGAGTGCAACCTCAACCGCGATCACCACTTCGATCTTGAATAAAAACGACATTAACTTCGACCACTTTCGCGAAGCCAGCGATGCTATCGAACATTTAAAGTTGAGCATCGATGGCGCCGGTCGCTCGACCATCGACGTGATGATTACCGATTTGATGCTGTCCAGCAGCCTGACTGGATTTGAATTGATTCAAACGGTGCGCAATGAATTAAACCTCGACTATCTGAATTTGCCGATACTGTTAATGACCATGGAACCGGGCGAAGACGAGCGTACCGACTTCACCGGCATTTTCGGCGCCGGCACCAACGACTTCATTACCAAACCGATCAATGAAGAAGATTTGCTCGGCCGCCTGCAAACGCTGGTCAACATCAAACGCCAAAGCGAAGCAATCCACTGATTTCAGAAGTGCGATCAAGTGGCCAGACAAGCGCTCCGGTTTAATTCAGAGCGATTGTTTTCGAGGATTGAACGCGGCGATTTGTGAGCGGCGGTCGACCGCCCAGGCGTATTGTTTGGGCCACATTTTAAAGTCTGCATCGACGCCTAGTTTCTGTGCCGCATGCAATGGCCAGAACGGGTCGTGCATAATTTCCCGACCCAGCGCGACAAAATCGGCCTCCCCCTGATCGATAATCGACTCGGCCTGATCGGCATCGACGATCACCCCAACCGCCATCGACATTAAATCGGTTTGCTGGCGAATCGCAGTCGCATAAGGAACTTGAAACCCCGCCTCTCTCGCCGACGAACGATTCAGCGGTTTACCCGCGTCATCGGCGCGAAACCGGGGTGCGCCTGCTACCCCGCCCGAGGAGCAATCGACCACATCTATGCCCTGCTTGCCCAGTTCTCTGGCGAGCAGCACAGAGTCATCCATGGTCCAGCCACCTTCGATTCCGTCGACCGCTGAAATGCGCATGAATAAAGGCATGTCCTCGCCTACTTCGGCGCGTACCGCGCGGCTGACTTCCAGCGCAAATCGCATACGCCCCTGGATGTCGCCACCATAGTCGTCATCACGCTGATTCGATATCGGCGAAAGAAAACTGTGAATCAGATAGCCGTGCGCGGCGTGGAGTTCAATCACCTTGAATCCTGCCTCGATCGAACGCCTCGCGGCCATCGCAAAGCTTTCCACCAGTGCCGCTATATCATCCAGAGTCAACTGTCGCGGAACGGGAAAGCCTTCGGCGACGGCTATCGCACTGGGGCCTACCACCTGCCAGGCCTGGGCACCTTCGAGTATTGGTTTGCCGCCGTTAAAAGGCGCCTGCATCGATGCTTTACGCCCGGCGTGGGCGAGTTGAATACCGGGGACACTGCCCATCTCATCGATGAAAGCGGTAATCGGTTTCAACGCTTCGACATGTGCCTGGCTCCAGATGCCGAGGCAACCGGGGGTAATTCTACCAACCGCATCGACCGCGGTAGCTTCGGCAAATACAAGGCCGGCGCGACCACGGGCAAAGGTGCTCAGATGCGCCATGTGCCAGGGCTGGGCAATGCCTTCAACGGCGGAATACATGCAAAGTGGTGATACCACGACACGATTGGGGAAGTTAACCCCACGAATACTGATGGGGCTGAAAAGAGCGGACATGCAATTACCGGATTGAAATTAGCAGCTGATTATAGCGATTGTAAGTGGATGGGCCAACGCCAATAAAGCATTGGCCGCCGAATATCTGCCGATGCGTCGGCGCTATCGTCCTTCGGCAAGCCGCGCTGCATTTGCCTCGTCGGCGTCGGTATTTTCACCATCAAAGCGGGCATTGATGTTATCCGAAGCAAGGCCCAACTAGGCCTCAATAATTTCATCGATCGATTGAACCTTCTCAACCGATGAATTCAGATAACCGGGAGACTCATAGTCAATAATCCTTGGTTAATCAACACCACAATTTCGCTACTGCTCAGGTTTTTCGATTCATTCGAAAACAATCGGCCGATCACCGCCAGGTCGCCCAATCCCGGCACGCCTTCGCTACTGTTATTGGAGCTGTGCCGAACCAGGCCCCCCATAAATAAGGTTTTACCGTTGGGCACCAGCATCCGGGTCGACACCTGGGTGGTCGTTTTGGAGGGAATACGATCGTCGGAAACGCTGCCCTCGCTCACCTCGGCATGGATGTGGAGCAGGATGCGCCCGCGCCTGTCGACGGTCGGAGCCACCTTCAAGATAATTCCCGACTCGAGAAATTCGACGCTTTCCGTGGTCACCTGATTAACCGTGGTGGTTACCCGGAAACCGATGCGCGTACCGACCACTGGTTTGCGCTTCACGTCCTTCCATCGCCAGTAATTTGTGCGTTCAAATCGTGCGCAGTCGACCGCTGCAGAGCCTATTTCCCCTAAGATAAGTTTTCGAATGGCCAGCCTCTGCACTCCTGCAGTGATTATTCCGAGCTATCGACCCGTTACCTCAATAATTGAATAAATACCGCTTAAAATGGCCTTAAGCCCTTATTTTTAAAGGTATATTATAATTAGCTAATACTATTGAACTGTTTGCAGGGTTTATGCTCTAATAGCTGGCACTCAAACCGACAGAGTGCTAAAAACTCACTATATGAGGTCTAATTATGAGCACAGCATTGATCACCAGCACTAATACTATGCCGGCACTCGCAGGCAGCTCCAACCTGGATGCTTATATCCGGGCTGCGAGAAGCGTGCCGATCTTGAGTGTTGACGAAGAATACGCCCTGGCAAAGGACTTACAGGAAACCGGCAATATCGCATCAGCCCAAAGGTTGATCCTGCCGCATCTTCGCTTTGTTATTAAGGTAGCGAACAATTATTCCGGCTATGGACTGGCTATTCCTGATTTAATTCAGGAAGGCAGCATCGGCCTGATGAAGGCGGTGAAACGATTTGACCCCGATGTCGGAGTCCGTCTGGTGTCTTTCGCCGTGCACTGGATAAAGGCCGAAATTCACGAATACATTTTAAAGAACTGGCGCATCGTAAAGATCGCGACCACCAAGGCTCAGCGTAAACTGTTCTTCAAACTACGCAGTCAGAAAACTCGCCTAGGCTGGTTCAAGTCTGAAGAAATCGACGACGTTGCTAAAACGTTGGGAGTCACCCGCGAGAATGTCATTGAGATGGAAAATCGGCTCAATAACTATGACATGGCCTTTGATCCCGCAACCGATGAAGACGATGATACCGTTTATCTGGCCCCGGCCAGTATGCTGGCGTCGAATGCCCCGAGCCCGGAGTTGTTACTCGAGTCGCAGGACCTTGAGCATAACAATTCCCATTTGCTGAGCGACGCAATGGAAAAGCTCGATGATCGCAGCAAAGCGATTGTTACTCGCCGCTGGTTGAACGAACCGAAGGCAACCTTGACCGAACTCGCCGATGAATATGGTGTTTCGGCAGAACGGATTCGCCAAATCGAGAAAAATGCCTTCAACTCGATGAAGACTGAATTTGTCGCCTGAATTAGGCCCTTGCAGAAAGCCCGTCGATAACGGGCTTTTTTTTGCCTGTATGTTGGTGAAACATTACTATAATCTATAAATCACCTACTCTGGGGCTCCAAATGCCGCTATTCGATTCAGTCAGCATTGCAGAAAAACCTTATGCCTATTGATGACACACAGGAGCAACTCGAACAGAAACTGAGCGAAAAAGCAGCCGAAGCAGCGGGTCTGCAATCTAACATCGATGCATTAGAAATCGCCTCCTTCGACGCCATCGCAAAATTTGATGCGGACGGAATCATCACCGGCTGGAATGCGCAGGCACAGCAGCTTTTCGGCTGGTCCGCGGAGGAAATTATCGGCCAGCCATTTGAACATACACTGATCACCGGGCATTCTCCTGATAACAATGAAGGCTTTATCGGAATGCTGCCTCACTCGGATCAGGATAATCCAGGTAGCAGGCTGTTTAATTTCGACGGTCTAAACCGGGACGGGCACGAGATTCCGATCCAGGTTTCCATCGCCTTGATAACTAATTCGATGCCGGAAACATACTACGCCTGTATTCGCGATGTTTCTGAACGCGAACTGGCCGAGTCCGTGATCTGGAATCAAGCTAACTTTGACGAACTAACCTGTTTGCCGAACCGGAATCTATTTATACACGAGCTGGAACAGAGCATGCTCGAAAACCGCCGCAACGAAACCTCGATGGCGCTGTTGAACATTGATCTCGACCGTTTCAAGGAAATCAACGATGGCTTCGGCCACAACATGGGTGACCTTTTATTGATTGAGATTTCCAGCCGCTTGAAAAACACTGTACGCGAAGTCGATACCGTGTCCCGGCTCAGCGGCGATCAATTCACCGTAATCCTCGGTAACATCAGCGAGGAACTGGCCGTCCAGCGAATTTGTCAGGATATAGTCGACAGTCTGGCCAAACCCTTTCCACTCGATAATGAAATGGCCCATCTGACCGCCAGCATCGGCGTTACCTTTTTTCCGCAGGATGCAGAAGACATTGATTTACTGCAAAAAAATGCGGAGCAGGCAATGTTTGCAGCAAAAACGGCAGGGCGTAACCGCTTTCATTTTTTTACTTCAGAGTTACAACAACAGGCGCAGCGTAAACGCAACATCATCAATCAACTGCGCAATGCGATCAAGGAAAACCAGTTCGAAGTTTATTACCAGCCGATCATCGATATGAGCAGTGGTGAACTCCATAAGGCGGAAGCTCTGCTTCGCTGGCATCACCCGGAAAAGGAACTGGTAAGCCCCGCCGTGTTTATACCGCTGGCCGAAGAGTCCGGCTTGATACATTCGATCGGGGATTGGGTTTTTCAGCAGACTATTGAGCAGGTAGAGCATTGGCATCAGCAATTCGATGCGAAAATTCAAGTCAGCATCAATACTTCGCCGCTGCAATGGATAAACGAAGGGTCGGCAATGCGCGAATGGTTCCCCCGCCTGGCCGAACTAAAGTCCAGATGCTTATCGATAACCGTTGAAATAACCGAAGGATTAATGCTCGATTCCAACGAGGCCATCATCAATCGAATACTCGAATTTCATGACGTCGATGTACAAATTGCCATCGATGACTTCGGCACCGGTTATTCGTCAGTATCGGATTTAAAACAATTTGAAATCGACTATCTGAAAATCGACCAGTCGATTGTGCGCAACATGGACAGCGACGCTAATGACCGGGACTCATGTGAAGCCATCATCGTAATGGCGCACAAACTGGGCATTCAAGTCATCGCCGAAGGTGTTGAAACCGAAACGCAGCGTCAACTATTGCAGGAATTTAATTGCGACTACGCGCAGGGCTTCCTTTTCTCCAAACCGGTTCCTGCTGGTGAGTTTGAAAGACTGTTGGGTTCCGCCGCCTTCCCCACCTAGACATGCAAAAAAAAGCCCGGGCTAACCGGGCTTTTAGATTACTGATTTAGATAAACGACTGTGCTTATATCCAGTAGACGAATATAAACAGGCCAAGCCAGACCACGTCGACAAAATGCCAATACCAGGCGACCGCTTCAAAAGCAAAATGATTTTCTGCAGTGAAGTGTCCCTTCGCCGAGCGGATCGTGATGATTAAAAGCATGGTCGCACCCATGGTCACATGAAAGCCATGGAAACCAGTGAGCATGTAGAAGGTGCTGCCGTAAATACCCGAATCGATACGTAGATTCAATTCTTCGTAAGCGTGCATGTATTCCACACCCTGCAGAATGACAAAGCCAAAGCCCAGCAAAACAGTGGCAACTAACCAGTAAACCAGTGCTTCGCGCTTGCCTGCTTTCAATGCGTGATGCGCAAAAGTGACGGTAACACCTGAGGTTAACAGGATAACGGTATTGATCGCCGGTAAGCCCCAGGCACCCATCGCTTCGCGGGCAATTTGAAATTTATCCGCCAGTGGAACCGCTAGCAACGGCCAGGCCGCTTCAAAGTCGGGCCACAGATACTGTGCGGTCGCGTCATTGTTTGAAGCACCGTCAAGCCAGGGGATCGAATAAGCCCGCGCGTAGAAAAGTGCACCGAAAAAGGCGGCGAAAAACATCACCTCAGAGAAGATGAACCAGCCCATACCCCAACGGAAGGACATGTCGACCTGCTTGTTGTACATGCCGGCTAAAGACTCATCGACAACCTGGCCGAACCAGCCGTACATCATGAAAATCAGAAAGGCAAGTCCGACAAAAATCGGGGTGGCACTCCAGGTACCATGCAGGAAATTAGCAATTCCCACAACGGTAATACTGAGGCCGATTGAACCGATAATGGGCCAATGGGTGCCATGCGGCACATAATAATCTTGGTTAGATGCTGTACTCATCGAATATCTCTCTTTATACCCTGAATGCGTTAAAAACCCTTGTTAACCCTTATCCACACTGAAAAACGTATAGGATAAAGTGATCTGTTCTATCTTGTCCGATATCCCCGTTCCGACGATAAATCGAATCGGCATATCGCGACTTTCAAACCCGGCCAGTTCCTGCTGGGTAAAGCAGAAGCATTCCGTTTTATTGAAATACTCCGCCGCCAACCCGGGCGATACACTCGGTACGGCTTGCCCGGTAGTTAACTCTTTAGTGGTGCTGCGCACCCGATACATTGCCTCGTAGACCTGCCCCGGATGAACTACCATCATCTTCACCAGTGGCTCAAAACTCCACGCCAAACCGGTGTTCGTATTGGCCAGAAAGCGAACTTCAATAACTCGCGACCGATCGACTAGCGTCTCATCGATTTGACTCGCTTCGACACGCCCAGTTTTACCATTCAAACCGGTCACTTCACAAAAAATATCGTAAAGCGGAACCAGTGCGAATCCGAAGCCGAACATCAGCAGCGGAATCATTGCCAGCTTTAGCGGGCTAACCTTATTCAAACCTACCCCAAATAAACGAGGCTATGAAAAAAGCAGCAACAACGAGCAGGTGCGAAACCGCAATAATAATCGTTCGGCGGCGTTTTGCTGCGGGCTTAATCCCGCCCTGCTCTGGTTCCTGTTGCATCAATTTTTAAAGCCATTAAATCCACAAACGACGTCGATTTACTTAATTTCAGGCGCCACCGTAAAACTATGATACTCCGGTGGAGACGGCAATTGCTCAAATTCCAGCCCGGTTGCGCCTTCCCAAACTTGAGGAGTCGCTTTCTCACCACCCTTAATCGTCTTGACCACGATGTAGAGGAAGAAAATCTGCGCCAGACCGAAGGCAAAGCCACCGATACTCGAAATCATATTGAATTCGGCAAACTGCAACGAGTAGTCAGGGATTCGACGTGGCATACCGGCGAGTCCGACAAAATGTTGCGGGAAGAACAATACGTTAACCGCAATTGTCGACCACCAGAAATGGATCTTGCCCAGTTTCTCATCGTACATGTGCCCGGTCCACTTCGGCACCCAGTAATAAAATGCGGCGATGATCGAATAGAGCGCGCCGGTTACCAGTACGTAATGGAAGTGAGCCACTACAAAATAAGTGTCGTGATACTGCGTATCAACCGGCGCAACACCGAGCATCAAGCCCGACAGACCACCGATGGTGAACATGACGATGAAGCCCAGTGCCCATAGCATTGGCGTTTCGAAGGTCATCGACCCGCGCCACATGGTCGTTACCCAGTTGAATATCTTAACCCCGGTCGGAATCGAAATCAGGATAGTCGCGTACATAAAGTAGAGTTCGCCGGCAACCGGCATACCCACGGTAAACATGTGGTGCGCCCATACCATGAACGACAGAATCGCAATCGACGCCGTCGCATAGACCATCGAGCTGTAACCGAACAGTGGCTTACGTGCAAAGGTCGGGATAATGGCCGAGATGATGCCGAAAGCCGGCAGGATCATAATGTAAACTTCCGGATGCCCGAAGAACCAGAATACGTGCTGGAACATGACCGGGTCACCACCACCGGAGGCATCGAAGAACGACGTTCCGAAGTGACGATCGGTAAGCATCATCGTTACCGCACCCGCGAGAACCGGCATAACCGCAATCAGCAGGTAAGCAGTAATCAACCAGGTCCAGACGAACAATGGCATTTTCATCAGGGTCATGCCGGGCGCGCGCATATTCAAGATGGTTGCGATGACATTAATCGCACCCATGACCGAGGATATACCCATCAAATGCACACCGAAGATGAAAAAGTCAGTGGTGTAGGGGGCAAAAGTCGTCGACAGCGGAGCGTAGAAAGTCCAACCGAATGCCGGTGCACCGCCTTCCATAAACAAGGTGCTCAGCAACATGGCGAAGGCAAACGGCAGAATCCAGAAACTCCAGTTATTCATTCGCGGCAGGGCCATGTCCGGCGCGCCGATCTGAATCGGCAGCAGCCAGTTAGCAAGGCCAACGAAGGCTGGCATGATGGCGCCAAAAACCATGATCAATCCGTGCATCGTGGTCATCTGGTTAAAAAATTGCGGCTCGACAAATTGCAGCCCGGGCTGGAATAGTTCCGCACGGATAACCATTGCCGCGGCACCACCGATAAGCAGCATAATAAAGGCAAACCAAAGGTACAGGGTGCCGATATCTTTATGGTTGGTAGTGGTAACCCAACGCATTAAACCTTTCGCGGGACCGTGATCGTCGTGCGCGCCGTCGTGTGTTGTTTCGCTATACATCGTCAATCCCCTTATCGTGCATTCTTGATGGCAGATGGCTGAATCATGTCACCCACACTATTGCCTAAACTGTTTCGCTCAAAGGTAATAACCGCAGCAAGATCAACATCGCTGAGCTGTCCTTTGTAAGCAGCCATCGCAGTACCCGCGCGGCCATTCATAACGATATTCACGTGTTCTGCAATGTCGCCGTTCACTATCGGGCTACCGGTCATTGCCGGGAAGGCTCCTGGAACACCAGCACCACCGGCGCCGTGACAGGCCGCGCAGTTAGTCGCATAAACCTGTTCGCCTTTGGCAATCAGGTCTTTCATCGAAAATTCCTGCTCGGCAAGCTTGGCGATGGCCGCGGCTTCGGCTTTTTGATCGGCCAGCCACTGCTCGTATTCGCTTTGCGTTACCGCGTTGACCACGATCGGCATAAAACCATGGTCTTTTCCGCATAATTCAGCGCATTGGCCCCGGTAAATTCCGGGTTCGGTGATCACCGCCCATGAATCGTTGATGAATCCTGGAACCGCATCCTGCTTAACCGCTAGCTCGGGGACCCACCAGGCGTGGATGACGTCATCGGAATGGAACAGGAATCGAATTTTCTTATTGATTGGCAATACCACCGGCTTATCAACTTCAAGCAGGTAGTTTTCGTAGCCGGTAGGGTCTTTGACGATATCGCGGCTGCTTTGGGCAAGGTTGCTGATGAATGAAACATCTTCGTCAACATAGGTGTACTTCCACTTCCATTGAATGCCGGTTACCTGCAGGTTGATGTCGGCGTTGGTTTTCGCATCTTCGAGATCGAGCAAGGTGCCTGTTGCCGGAATCGCGATACCGATTAAAATCGCCAACGGGGCGACCGTCCAGATGATTTCGACGAAGGTGCTTTCATGGAAATTGGACGACTCGGCTCCACGTGATTTACGGTGGAAGAAAATTGACCAGGCCATTACACCAAATACTGCAAGGCCAATGACAACACAAATCGCGAATACGATCATGTGCAGGTTCCAAAGCTCATGACTGATCGGAGTAACACCCTTGGTCATGTTCAACGCGTATTCGGCCTGTGCAGAAGATGCTAACAGCATCGAAGCACCACCTGTCAAAGCCAGAGACCAGCGCCTGGACAACTTGTCAAAAATCATTCTCAACCCCCTAAAACATACCTACGCTGGCTTATCTATTATGATGTGCGAGAGGCATGCCGGTTTTTAAATACAAAAATGCCGCCAGACTGCAGTTGTCTGACGGCGCTAAAAATCAACGCGAATTATACAGTCTTTCAATTGAAACGCTAGCGCATCCTTTTCAAAATTATCAAGAAAATCACCCACTTCGAGGTAATTCCCATGCGCCCCTATTTCGAAATTTTCTTTGGCCGCATCGCTCACTAAGTCTGTCCTGTTTAAACCTACTCAGCTGGTATCAAACTGCCAGCGCCGTCGTACCCGATTGCCCCCTTTTTCAGTGCACAGATAATGTCGATCGAGGGTAATCACTTCTTTGCGATATACCTTTTGCGAAGTGAGATAAAGCCCGACCCCCAAAACCAGCATTTCCAGCCCTGAAAATGGTAATACCAGCCACAAGTCCTGCAGGGTAAAAAACAAACCAGCTCCTTACAGCTTATCGACCGGTTTGGCGAGAGGATAAACCGAAATGCAGATTCAGAATTGATTTTATCGATATTAACCATAATGAATTACAATCTATTCCCTTGCGGCAATATCAAACCCTGCCTACGGCTGTCACACTTGGTTATCTATAGCATAATTTTCGGGAAAACGACTTTGGAAGATTCTATCAGCAGTAAAGAAGACGTAAAAGTCAGCATTACTTTTTTTCAATTGATGAAAAGTACGATGTCGGCTTTTATTGGAGTTCAAAGTAATGCAAACCGGGAACGCGATTTCAAACACGGCAAAATTAGCCACTTTATCGGTATCGGGCTGTTATTTGGTTTGATATTTGTGCTGACTCTGATCGGAGTCGTGCAACTGGTGCTGTTTTACACCGGGAACTAGTTTAGAGCAGATACCCGCGAATGAAGATTCGCGCATAATGATCGATCAGTAAAAAAGCGAACAGCGCGCTCAGGTAATAGATTGAATAACCGAAGGTCTTCATCGCGATCACATTGGGTTGCTTGTCGCGGTATAGCTTGATCGCGTAATACAAAAAGCCGATGCCCAGCGCGACCGCTCCGGCGAGATAAATCAGGCCGCTCATTTTGATCAGAAAAGGCATCAAGGTGACGATAAACAACAGGATGGTATACAGCAGAATTTGGATTTTGGTGAAGTCGACGCCGTGGGTAACGGGCAGCATCGGAATATCTGCTTTCGCATATTCCTCGCGACGCCTGATCGCCAGCGCCCAGAAATGCGGGGGCGTCCAGATAAATATGATCAAAAACAACAACAATGCTTCGGTTTCGACAGTGCCGGTGACCGCCGTCCAGCCCAGTAGTGGTGGCGCCGCTCCGGCCGCGCCGCCGAGTACAATATTCTGCGGGGTGGCCCGCTTTAAATACATGGTGTAGACCAGCGCATAGCCGACCAGCGAGAAAAAGGTAAGCACTGCGGTGAGCAGGTTGATAAACAAAACCAGCATCGCAATACCGATAAATCCGAGCGAGAGGGCAAAAACCAGCGCCGATTTCTGATCGATATCACCACTGGCTAGCGGGCGATTTCGGGTACGCTCCATGATCTTGTCGATATGCTCGTCGACGACGTGATTGATCGCAGCCCCCGAGGCTGCCGCCAGACCGATGCCGAGCAACCCAAAAACAAATACCTGCAGCGATGGCACCCCGTCAGCTGCCAGCAACATCCCCACCATCGCGGTAAACACGATCAGAAATACCACTTTGGGTTTGGTCAGCCGGTAGTACTGTGTGCAGGAACCGAGGGTTAGCGTGGTCATTGGTTAATTTAAAGAATTTATCGTGGTAGGAGAAAGGCGCTCTTTATACGCCTGTTTTCCCTGTCAATCAAACAGCGATGACCTGCATCGATCACCCGATTTGCGAAATTTTCATTAATTTTCGAATATCCTCGAGCACGCGGTAGTGATCGTATTCCGGCGGGTAGTGCATCATCAGATTCTGATCGGGGTCGATTAAATAGGTTTTTGCCTTTACCCCCGACAAACCTTCGCCGTCAACTTCGAATTGCCGGTAAAGCGCTGCATCGCGATTGCTTTCGACCACTTTAAAATTCGGGTAATCGACCAAAAATGATTTCATTGATTCATCAAGCGGCTGTCCGATGACCAGCACATTTTGCAGGCGCTCGACATCACGTGCGAGTAAGGTGCGGATTTGACGCATATAATATAAGTTGGAACGACATTGATCGTCACAGCGGCCATCGGCAAACAGAATAAAGGTCCACTTTTTGCCGAAGCCGTCTGCGAGCTGCTCACCAGCAGAGGTTTCAAGTAACGGCCAGTCCATTTTTCTGACCGGAACGATCAACTCGCCGTAATTGCCGCTATCCGGGCGCAACTCAAACACATATAAGGCCAGCCAGCCGCCGATAAACGGTGACAGCAACGCCAGTATCAGCCCTAGGAGCTTAGCTCGATGCCAGAATAGTTTCTTCGAATCTTCTTCGTTCGTTACTTTTTCGTTCATTACTTTATTTTTTCCGCAAATTTAACAGTACAAATAATACACAGGCAATGAAGGCAAAGGAAAACCACTGCACCGCATAGGCCCTGCTTTTTTCGGGGTCGGACCAGACCGGGTCCCAGGCCCGATGATAGCTATCCGGCTGCTCGGGCGACATCCATAACACGACCGGCAGCAGTTGCTCGGAGAATTGCGCCTGCAACGCCGGCATATCTATATAAGGTATGACCTGCGGCCAGTTATCGACCAAACTTACCTTGCCGAGCCGGTAGCCATCGGTATCGGGTAAGCTGGCGATACCATAGACCTGATCGCTCTGCAGCGCGCTGACGATCTCCGGCAAAACCTGCCGCGATTCCCCGAGCGCCACCCAACCCCGGTTAACCAGCATAATCCGGTCGCTATCAACCAGCAAAAACGGGGTCAACACCTGATACCCGGGCTTTCCTCCATTGATTTTATTATCGATCAACAAATGGTGATTGTTATCAAAGCGACCCTTTATGATCAGTTTCTTATATTCGATATCAGCGCTCGCATCGTCGACATCAAAGCGCTGGTAATCCTCGGCCAGGCGCGCGGCAAACTTTTCTTCAATGCCCTGCTTTAAGTCGGCCCTTTGCAGTTGCCACAAACCCAGACCAACAAATAGCGTCACCCCAACAAGGGTTAGCAACAGCGACCACCAGGCGGCTTTGAAGTTTCGATTAAAAAAAGTCATACCCTGGCGGCTACCCGATCGAGTAAGATAACTTCTTCATTAATTAGCCACTGCATCATGTCCGCTATCAAAATAATTATTCTCGTTCTGCTCGCACTAATTTTACTCAGTCTCGGCGCAGGAATGTTCAGTCTGATAAAAGACCGTGGCGAAACCGACCGCACGGTCAAATTTCTGACCTTCCGCATCGCGCTGTCGGTTCTGGTTTTCATACTCATCATCGCTTCATTTTTTTTCGGATGGATTCAACCCCACGGGGTAATCCCGCCCGGCGCTTAAGGAATTTCTGATTAGGTCCGGGAAAAACAGGCTTGCTCATCACTTGATCAAGGACCCCTAAGCTTCGCCAATCCAGGCATGCCCATACACCAGTTCATAACTGGCGACATATTTGCCATCTTCGTAGCCGCATTCCCGGTAACTTTGCTCCAGCCGCTTTAACTTCCCCGGCGTCATCAAACCCCGGCTACGGTTATTATCGGCATTGGTAGCACCGATATTTTTCAGGTCATCGAGGAGCTTACGAAATTCGCCGTATTCCATTCGAATCGTTTCCGAATCGACCACCGGCTGCGAATAACCCGCGGCAATCAAAGCGTCGCCGACATCGTGCATGTCGACAAACTGATGAACACGGGGCATCGGATCAATGGCCCGCCAGCTGGCGTCCAGCTCCTTCAAGGTGCCGGGGCCGAAACTGGCGAACAGCAACAAACTCCCTGGCTTACCTATTCGAGCCAGGCCCGCCAAGGTCGCCGACAGGTCATTGCTCCATTGCAACGCCAGCGAAGAAAACACTAAATCGAAACTCGCCGCGGCAAACGGTAGTTGTTCCATATCCGCGTTAATCAACCGGGGTTTCGACAAAAAACGATAACGCGCACGCGCCTGCCCTAACATTTCAATGGCAATATCGATACTGTAAACCCGCGCGCGCGGGTAGGCTTTTTGCAGACCGCTGATAGCGCGCCCTGTACCGGTACCGATGTCGACAATTGTCGCCGGCTGGTGACGAATATATTGCAGCCGCTGCAACAACCGACTTAACACCTCTTCTTGCAAGATAGCCGAGTTATCGTAGCTTTTCGCGGCACGATTGAAGAATTTTTTAACCGATCGTTTATCCAGACGCGGCAGATTTAGCAAGTCCAAGCTCAGTTCCTGAGGTTACTCATGTCGATTTTCGATACTCGACCGGATCGAGCAACAGCGATACAAATGATTCCGGATGCGACAGAAAAGGGGCGTGTGCCGCGCCGGGCTGCGATTCTACCTGAAACTTCGGATTAAGATCAGCGATTTGTTGCTTCAATGCGATCGGTACCAGCGCGTCGCGCTCACCAAGAATAATCCTGACCGGCTGGCGCAGCCCGGCCAGCGTTGCCCGACTATCCCGACTCTTTAATAAGGCGAGGCCTTGCTGTAAAACCTCGACTCCGGGTTCACCCACTCGAGCCATTTGCCGGGTGATAGCGCGAACCTGTTCGCGCCCATCTGCCACACCCAGCATTTGCAACGACAAAAAGCGGCGCATGGTTGCCTGCCAGCCGACACTCAACTGCCCCGCGAAGGCATCGAAAACCGATTCGTCGACGGCGTATTTCCAGTCGCCTCTTTTGACAAAGCAGGGGTTGCTGGCAACCAGAGTCAGTTCGTCGAATTTTTGCGGGTAACGCGAGGCCAGTTCAATCGCGTAAAGCCCACCCATCGACCAGCCGGTTAATTGCCCCGCGGGCAAGTCTTGCGCCATCAGCTCCAGCTGCTCCTCGAACGGAAAAGCGGCGCTCCAGTGGCTGCCCGCATAGCCCGGCAAACTGACATTAACTGTCGCAACACGATCGCCGATAAGTTCGATCAAAGGATCGAAAATACAGGCATTCATGCCCCAGCCATGCAGAAAAATTGTTTTCCTTTCACTCATGGCGCTAGTGTAAATCATCCGCTTGCTGCCAGTCGCAGCTAATTCTGCCAGTCGCAGTTAATTCTGCTAGAGTGCGATTGCTTTTGACCATCTATAAAAAATAATGTCTGAAAACATCCTGTTTCTGATTTTTGCTTACCTGCTGGGCTCGATTTCCTCGGCCATAGTGCTGAGTAAAATCATGGGCTTTAAAGATCCACGCAGTGAAGGATCACATAATCCCGGGGCCACCAATGTGATGCGCATCGCGGGTAAAAAAGCCGCCTTTTTTACCCTGCTCGGTGACGCCCTCAAGGGATTGATCCCGGTATTGATTGCGCAGAGTTTCAGCGACGATCCGCTGTTTGTCGCGCTGGTCGCTTTCGCCGCTTTTCTGGGCCATTGTTTTCCCGTATTTTTTGCCTTCAAAGGCGGCAAAGGCGTCGCCACCGCAATCGCCGCAACACTTGGTTTTAACTGGCTCGCGGGGGGCGTTATTATCGCCATCTGGTTGCTGTTTGCGAAAGTGTTCAAAATATCATCGCTGGCAGCAATAATCGCTTTCTGCTGCCTGCCGCTATTGATTTACTGGCAATTGCAAAACCTTCAGGTCACGCTGGTCTTTATCGCGATGTCGGCCATTCTGATTTGGCGACACAAGGGCAATATCCAGCGCCTGTTTCAGGGCACCGAAGCCTAAATAGTCGCTAAGGTTTCCAGCGACCAACGCGGCAGCACATCAAACACGTCTTCATCCACCTGCCCCCGCTGCAGCCGTAAAGCGCCGGCGTAGGCAATCATCACGCCGTTATCGGTGCAATATTCCAGGGCCGGAAAATATACCCGCGCATTTCGCTGGGCGGTCATATCCTGCAGCACGCTTCGCAGCTGCCGGTTTGCCCCGACCCCGCCCGCGACCACCAGAATGTCATAACCCGTTGCCTCGAGTGCGCGTTTGCATTTGATTCGCAGCGTGTCGACTACCGCCTGCTGGAAGGCGTGTGCAATTTCGGCGCGTAAAGTATCGTCCAACGGCTTATGCTGATTGATCATATTCAATGCCGCCGTCTTCAGGCCACTAAAGCTGAACTCGAGCCCTGGCCGGTTAGTCATCGGCCGCGGAAAAGTGAATCGGGACGATTCAAGCTGATCGGCCAGCGCTGCCAGCTCAGGACCACCGGGATAAGGCAGGCCGAGCAGTTTAGCGGTTTTATCAAAGGCCTCGCCAACCGCATCATCGAGCGATTCCCCGAGAATGCGGTAGTCGCCCAGCGCCTTCACATCGACTAATAAGGTGTGCCCACCGGAAACCAGCAAACCGACAAAGGGCAGCGGTGGCGCCTCATCGGCCAGCATCGGGGCGAGCAGATGACCTTCCATGTGATGCACCCCAAGCACCGGCTTATCCAGCCCCCAGGCCAACCCCCTGGCCAGATTAGCGCCGACCATCAACGCGCCCATCAAACCCGGCCCACGCGTATAGGCGATGGCATCGATATCGTCGATATGACCGACTTCATCGATAATATCGCGCAGCATCGGCGCCGCCTTGACTACGTGGTCGCGTGAGGCCAGCTCGGGCACCACGCCTCCGTATTCACGGTGTTTTTCGATCTGCGAATAGAGCCGTTGCCATATTTGACCGTTGTCGGTATCAAATACGGCAATGCCCGTTTCATCGCAGGAGCTTTCGATCCCCAGCACTTTCATTGGCTAAACCTTCAAAAAACAGGACTTTATTTGACTTAAGTGATTGATATTTCAAATCGCCGCCTTATAATTGTCGGCCTCCTGAACTTGGGCCAGTGAACCTGGCGCCAACTTAACAAACCGGACACATTTAATATGCCATCTGTCAAAGTAAAGGACAACGAACCATTTGATTTCGCATTACGACGCTTCAAGCGCTCTTGCGAAAAAGCGGGGGTTCTCACTGAAACCCGTCGTCGTCAGAATTACGAAAAGCCAACTGCTGTGCGTAAGCGCAAGTCTGCTGCTGCGGTAAAACGCAACTTCAAACGCATCTCCAAAGATTTCGGCACCCGCAAACGCATGTACTAAGCGCAGCTTTTGCTGCCTGTCCAATGTCGCTAAGCACACTCAAGCCTCAGTTAACCGAAGACATGAAGTCGTCTATGAAAGGCGGCAACAAGCATCGGTTAGGCGTTATTCGTTTAATTTTAGCGGCCATCAAGCAAATTGAAGTCGACGAGCGCATCGAGCTGGATGATGCTCGCATCCTTGTGGTACTGGATAAAATGGCGAAACAACGCCGTGAATCCATTTCCCAGTTTGCCAACGCCGGGCGCGATGATTTAATC
>JBLHOA010000021.1:0-25506 GCA_047622345.1 Gammaproteobacteria bacterium
CGGTTGGCAGGCGAGCCCGCGTTTGCCGAAAGAGACAAGAGTGTCGAGGTAAAATCGTTTAATGCCATCGATGCCATCGCCGGGGAAAAGCATGCGGTAATCGGTGCCGAACAAACCACCCTTGTGCACCGTGGTGATATCGATCCAGTCGACGTCGGGTTCAAAACTCCAGTCGATTTCCGGCGCATTGATGCCGACATTATTGTTGTTGTCGGTTCGCCACAGCGGATGCACCCGGTTCGGGCGCAAGGGAATGTCGTGGGTGGCCTTCGCGGTGGCGCTGCGCAAAGATCGCTCCAATCCGATAAAACCGTCGGCGAGCCGGGCATTATTGCCGATCTTGACGTAATAACGCGGCAGACCGGTATCAGCGCACATCGGGCGCCGGTCTTCAGTGGCTGCCTTCCAGTTATCCATCATCGTCTGCAACACAAAACAGGACAGCTCACCCTCTTCCCATTTCGCCATGTCTTCGATCCCCTGCTTATAATCGAGGGGAATATCGATTGCGGCATTGGCCATTATTTTCTGTGCCGCGCTTTCAATAATTTTATTGTCAATCATCGTCTAAAAGGGACTCACCCGGTTTCACTATAGAAAAATCAACCGCCTGTCGCGTGACTTGAAGTTCATTCTGGCGCCGCTGCGCCACCGTAAAATAGGACTCATCCAAACTGCCTGTGTCGGTAAAATCTTCGCGGTAATGGGCGCCTCTCGAGTTTTCGCGTGACAGGGCAGCGGCCGCAATTACCGAGGAAACGTCGAGCAGGCTGCGCAGATTCAGCCAGTCGTGCCAGCTCAGATTAAACACCCGGTTATCATCGCCGAGCCCCGTTTCCTGCAACTCGGCCTGCAATGCGGAAATTTCAGTTTGCGCCTTTTTCAGCCCGCTTGCATCCCGCAACACGCCTACTCCGTCCCACATCAGGTCGAGCAATCGGTCGCGAATCGAATTCACATCGCCCGCGGCAACTGAAAAAGGTGTCATCGTAGATTCTATTGCCGATTCAACGGCCTCGATATCCGGCTGCGCCCAATGGGACTGAGCGGCGGCCTGGACCGCCATTTCATCGCCGGCAATGCCTCCGAATACGGTCGAGTTGGCGACGCCATTGCCGCCAAGACGATTCGCACCGTGGGCACCACCGGCATCTTCACCGGCAATAAACAAGCCGTCGAGCGCGCTTCGCGTATCAACATCGACTACCACCCCGCCCATTTGATAGTGCGCCGTCGGCACCACTTCAACGCGGCCACCGGCCAGATCAAAACCGCAATCGGCACAGCGCTTTACCATGCCGGGAAACTTCCGGGCGACCAGCTCGCTGCCGAGGTGTTTCATTTCGATGTAGACACCGCCATTCGGGCTGGTTCTTCCCGCGCGCATTTCCGCGTAGATAGCACGACTGACGATATCGCGGGTGGCACGTTCACCATCGGCGTGATAATCCCCCATAAAACGATCACCCGAACCGTTCAGTAAATAGCCACCGGCACCGCGCAGCCCTTCTTCGAGTACCGTTCCGGTCATTCGTGTATCGCGCCCGGCGAGTAAACCGGTGGGGTGAAACTGCACCATTTCCATATCACGCAGGGACAATCCGACCTCGAGCGCCATCGACAAACCATCCATCGACTTGTCCCCCGAAGGGGTGTGGTAGCGATACATGGTCGGGCCACCACCGGTCGCCATCAAAACTGTTTTCGCCTGCACCAGGCGAAATTCGCCACTGCGCATATCAACCATTAACACCCCCGCTATGGCATCACCCTGCGTTGACTTGATCAATGCCAGCGCACGGTGCTCTTCCATCAGGTCGACCGGCAACGCACGCACCTGCTCCATCAACCGACTGATAATTTCGATCCCGGTTAAATCACCTTTGTGTACGGTGCGGTCGAAGGTTTGCCCGGCGAAAGCCTTGTGGTGCAAAGAGCCATCGTCATTGCGGTCGAAAAAACAACCGAGCTCGTTCTCCAGCTCCTGCACACGGATAATCGCGGTTTCCACCAGCCGCATTGCCATCTGCTGGTCAGGTAGCCATTTGCCGCCGCGGATGGTATCCATGAAATGGCGTTCGACCGAATCCTGCGGGCTTAAGGCAACGTTATAGCCGCCTTGTACCATGCGCGTACAACCGCATTTCCCAACCAGGCCTTTCACCGCAATGGTGACCTTGAGCACCGGATTCGCTTTTTTCGCATGCAGCGCGGCAAATAGCCCGGCGCCACCACTGCCCAGAATCAATACATCGGTTTTGACGGTTTGGTACTTCAATTAAAATGCCCTCAACAGAAAGCCCGCCGCGATAAAAAAACTACCCGCCAGGGCCATCGCGGCATAGCTTTTCTGACGGTTACTCCAGTTCAAATTCTCCAGTGCGAGCAGTCTCAAGCCACCGAAGAAATGAACCGCAAGTAAAAACACCAGTAAAAATTCGGCCGCTTTAACCAACGGCAGATCGCTCAAATTGAGCAGGCGATCGAGTTCGGCTGCCCCGTTCAAGGCCTGGCTCAGTACGTAGAAATGCAGGGGTAGAAAAACGGCCAGGGCCAGGCCGGAAAGCCGGTGCAATAAAAAGGCCAGGTAGAGTGGCTGTCGACGATGCGATTTCATCCGGCCACCACCGCAAATACGGCCCGCGAACCGGTTAGCAGCAATAGAAAAAATAACAGTGAGCAACTCGCGTTTAGCGCCAGTCCCTGTAACCGACCCCATTCGCGCAGAATATTACGTACGCCGATGGCAGCATGTATCGACACTGCAAATACAAATAACCCATATGTTACCGCCCACAGCCAACTACCCTGCGTGCGGCTGAGAATTTCGGCAGCACTTAAACCACCCTGGATGGCATAGACCATCATCCCGAGGTGAATAAACACGAGTGGTGCCATCAGCCCTGCGCTCAATCGTTGTAGTACGTATAGTCTTGCTTCAAGCATCGCTACGCCCGCCGATGACCTGCTTCATGACCATACGTTTTAAACCAGCGATCGACGCGGTTGGATTGAGTTCATTCGGACAGTAGGTAGCACAACCCTGCTGGGAGTGGCATTGGTGACAGCCAGCATCACCCGAAACCGCGGCGAGCCGTTGCTTGCCAACCCGGTCTCGTTCATCGTTTTGCAGCGTCCAGGCCCGATTCAGCGCGGCCGGCCCGAGATAGTCCCGGTTCCAGGCAACGACATCGCAGGAGGCATAACAAATTCCGCAATTGATGCATTCGATTCCGGCATTCGCCTGCTGACGTTTTTCATCCCGCGGCGAAATTACTGCTACTGGATCATGACGCGACTCGCTGCCGCTGAAATGGCCGACCGATTGCTTCCATTTATCGAAAAATTCGCTCATGTCACAGGCAAGGTCTTTGATTACCGGCATATTGCGCAAGGGTTCGATGCGCAATGAGTCTTTGCCCAATACCTTTTCCACATGCGTTCGACAGGTCCAGCGCGGGATACCGTTTACCATCATCGCGCAGGAACCGCACATACCTACCCGGCAGGCAAAGCGATAGCTTAACGACGCGTCAGCGTTACGCTGAATCCAGGTAATGACATCTAGGATGGTTTGACTGGGTTGGCGGGGCACTTCGAACTGTTCAAAGTCGCCACCCTGATGATCGCCTCGCCAGACTTCGACCTGGAGTATTGTTGATGATGAATTAGGCACGAAGCGATTTTATTACTTAATTTAAATTTATGATATTTAAATTATTTTGACTTTATATTAAATATAATTTAACTATTCCTCCCCAATGAATATACTGGCCCAATGAACCTGCGCCAACTACGAACTCTGGTTACAGCCCGCGAACTCGGCAGTTTTGCCGCCGCCGGGGATCGACTGGGCCTCAGCCATGCGGCCGTCAGCATCCAGATGCAGCAACTCGAAGCGATGCTCAAAGCGCGTTTATTCGACCGCCGGAGCAAACCGATAACCCTGACCCGCGAAGGATTGCGCATCGCCGATCTTGCCAGCGAAGTACTCGGCAAAATCGAGTCGATCGAGCAATTGGCCGCGGGAGAGGAATTCCGCGGTTCTATCACCATCGGCATTATCCCGACCTGTGTTGGCCATCTACTACCCTTGATTTTAAATGCCTTGCGCCAACAATTTTCGGGATTGCAGGTAAAGATTAAATCGGGCTTGTCGGCAGAGTTAGCGCAGGCGGTAATTCGCGGGGAAATCGACTACGCCCTGCTGACTTCGCCGACCGTCGAAATGCCCGAGCTAAGCATGACCGAAATTGCCGCCGAACCCTTATACGTGATAGCCGCGGTTGGGCAACCAAAGAAAATGACGGATCACCGGTTGCTCGCTTCTATGCCCTATATTGCCTTCAATAAACGTACCTGGGTCGGGCAGCAAATCGCCACGCGATTGCAACAACGCGATATACAGGTTAATGAAACCATCGAAATCAATTCGCTTGAAGCCATCGAAAATCTGGTCACCACGGGTTTTGGAGTTTCAATAGTACCGAAGCGCCTGCGCACGGAACTGGATCAATCTAAGCTGCTGTGTGTTCCATTTGGCAGTCCGGTGGAAACCCGGAAGCTGTCGGTGATTCGACTTCGACAAGGCCACAATGCGGGCATAGACGATGCGGTCAGGCTAATGTTTACCCATCTTGGCGAAAGCTGAATTAATCAGAGTTTCCTTAAAAATAAGTTTTTGTAGGAAAACGCCAGCCCGTCGATGATAGTATCGACCGGAATGCCATCGAATTGGTTGTCGTCGTAATAGGAAATGTAATCAATATTGAAGGAGGGGCCACAGCCTCCGACCATGACCCGCTGTAGAAACAGATGGTGCCGGAAAAAACAGACTCAGACCGAAGAGCAAACCTCCCCGATAAAATCATGGTTCAAAAAACTGTTCAATCTGAATTAAGCTCCGAGTACACTCTTGCATGGAATTCCTGACAGAACGAATCGATGCAATCTTTCGACTACATTATTGTTGGTGCCGGTTCGGCTGGCTGTGTTTTAGCTAATCGTCTGAGCGCCAATTCGTCAATTTCGGTCTGTCTTATCGAAGCCGGAGGTAGCAACAATAGTCCGCTGATCAACGTACCCGCAGGCGTATTTGGCCTTTATGATAATCGTAAATACGACTGGGTTTTCCGCGGTGTACCCCAGGCCCATTTAAACAATCGAGTAATTATGGTTAATCGCGGCAAGGGCTTCGGTGGGTCGAGCGCTATCAATGGCATGGTATACATCCGTGGCAATCGCAACGATTATGATGGCTGGGAAAAACTCGGTTGTCAGGGCTGGGCCTATGACGATGTATTGCCGATTTTTAAACAGCTCGAACGCAACCGGATCGGTCAGAGCAGTGACTACCATGGGTTTGATGGTGAACTGAATATTGTCAAACCACAGGACCCGAATCAAGTTGCCGACATTTTCGTCAAAGCCGGAAATGACCTTGGTTTACCAGAGAATACCGACTTCAATGCCGACTCCCAATTGGGACTTGGGATTTACAATGTGAAGCAGGATAACGGGGTACGAGTCAGCAGTTTTAGCGCCTTTGTAAAACCAGTTATTACTCGACCCAATCTGACAATAATCAAGCATTGCGACGTATTGTCGCTGAAGATCGAAGGTAAAAAAGTGGTCGGGGTTTTTACCCGGATTGATAACAAACCGGAAACCCTCGACTGCAAACGTGAAGTGATACTCAGCACTGGTACTATCGGCTCGCCTCGTATCCTGCTTGCCTCGGGCATCGGGGACAAAACGGAACTGAAAAAACTGGGCATTGCCTGTCGCCAGCATCTGCCCGGCGTTGGTGAAAATCTGCAGGATCATATCGACAGCATGGTCACGGTTCGATCGGAAAGGCCATTGTCAATCGGGATATCGCTTTCCAGCCTGCACCATGTTGTCGCAGCGCCTTTTAAGTACTGGTTAAGTCGTCTTGGCTGGTGGACGACTAACTATACCGAAGCGGGCGGCTTTGCAAAAACGCGTCATGCCGAAGCCGCCGAAGCGGGCAGCGCCGACGCCGACCCGGATATACAGTTTCACTTCACCCCGCTTTATCGTAGCCATCGCGGCAAAAAATTTGAATTCGGCCATGGTTATTCATTGTTTACCTGCGTACTGCGCCCGAAAAGTAAAGGCCGCGTAAAACTGGCCGACGACGGCAGCCATCAAAACGTGGTTATTGATCATAATTTCTTTGCCGATGAGCAAGATCAGAAAATTCTTATCGAAGGAGTGAAAAAGGCACGCGCCATTCTTGCATCAAAACATTTCGATAAGATTCGGGGAAAGGAAATGGCCCCGGGTGTTCAGGTTCAAAGCGATGACGATATCCTGGAATATCTCCGTCAGACCACTACCACGGTTTATCACCCGGTAGGAACCTGCAAAATGGGCATAGATGCAATGGCAGTGGTGGATCCGGCAACACTGAGGGTCACTGGAATGAAAAACCTGCGCGTTATCGATGCTTCGATTATGCCGAATTTGATTAGCGGCAACACTTCCGCGCCGACCATGATGATTGCTGAAAGAGGCGCGCAGATGATTTTATCGGGGAAATAAGCACCAAAATCGAGCGCCAATTCAATCGACTTGACAGTCAAACCGAAATAAGAAAAAATATTGGCAGGATAAAAATAACTGAAAAATAAACCTCACAATATCTAAGTAACTGAAATGACCCATAGTCCGGCAACCGACTACCCAGCTGTTTCAATTCTCAACGAGGCCGGAAGCGCCCAGTTGCTGCTAGTGTGCGAACACGCATCAAACTTTATTCCCGATCGCTACGATCAACTCCATTTACCCGCAAAAACCCGGCAAAGCCACGCAGCCTACGACATCGGGGCATTTGAACTGGCCTGCCGAATAAGTGAGCTACTCGATGCCAGCCTGATATCGACTACCGTGTCGCGACTGGTTTATGACTGTAATCGCGATTTTTCTTCCCCCGGTGCCATTCCCGATAGCAGCGAAATCTATCAAATCGATGACAATCGTGATCTGCCCGCAGACGAGGCCCGATACCGCTACGAGAATTTCTATCTACCGCTGGAAACGGCGATAAAGAAACGTTTGGCGGCCTATCCCGATCCACCATTACTGATCACCATTCATTCCTTCACCCCGGTTTATCACGGCGAAGCCAGGGAAGTCGATATCGGCATGATTTGTGACCAGGACGAACAACTGGCAAAAACGCTCACCCTGCTCGCGCCCGATTACTGCGACCTGAAAGTAAACTTCAATGACCCCTACGGCCCCGGCAAAGGGGTCACTCATACCCTGTCATTGCACGGCACATCGAACGGTCTGCCCAACACCATGATCGAAGTTAAAAACAGTCTCATCGACGGGTCGGACACGATAGAGCCGATTGCGCTGATGTTATCCCGCTTGATCGCAGCGGCGGCGGACAATCTTGGCTACCAGGTAAGCGGCGGCTGAACCGCATGCTTAAGATTGTCTAAAAATACGTCTGTATCATCGAAGCGATGAATTATCGCGTTGGACGAAGCGTCACTGCGGGTGAACGGTACCAAGATGAAGCTGACTACCATGCCGGATAACGAATGGGCGAAAGTAGAAAATGCTGCGGTGAAGTTCTGGGACGAAGTGGCCAGCGAATCGGCGACCAAAACTAAAGGTGGTCAATATCTTTAAACAATACCATTCTGACATGCAAAAAGCAGGACGCCCGTACCGCTGCGGTTAACTCGCCCCACGCGATTGGTTGGGTACAGCAATGTACCTCACCTCGGGAACTGGAAGCAAAAATTGCCGGGCCGATTGCGAAACACGATAACTGGGCGCAAAAATCCCCCGACAGTCATATATTAAATCGATTTTGCCGAAGCGGTTATCGACAATATCCGCCAGTCCCTGGGACAAATCGAAACCGATGCCTTCGACGCCAGCTGCCAGCTTTTATCCAATACGGAACATACGCTCTACATCGTAGGCGGCAGAATAACGCGCGCGCTCACTGACTATTTCTTTTTGCACATGCAGGTTATCCGCAAAGATGTCACTCACATCCAACCGATTTCAAATTCCTGGCCGCACTACTTTCTTGATATCAACAAAGATGGCGTGATCGTCATCTTCGACATTTGCCGTTATGAAAACAGTACCTTGAAACTCGCGGAAATTGTGCATGAAAAAGGCGCTCAAATGATTCCATTCACCGATCAGTGGCGCTCGCCGGTGGAAAAATATGCCCAACATAGCTTTAATGCGTAAATAGTTGTGCCCTCGGCCTGGGACTCTACCGTAGAATTATTATTGCTGGTCGAACCTTCATCGCCGCCGTGCAGGAATTGACCTGGCCGGAAACACGATCGCGAATGGAGGAACTCGAAGAAATGTTCGACCGCACCCATTTCATTCGAAAATTCACCTACGATTAATTCATCGTTTCCCTGGCACTGACAGGTTTATGCTCCTGCGAAAAAACCCGGCAACCGGGACGCCGGCCGGAACGCCCCTGTCGCCTGGCTGCGATGTGAGGCTTTCAGCCTCAAAGCTGCTTGAGAAACCCAACTAGCGATTAACAAAGGTTTAGATTTTTCTTTTTGGCGACCTCTCTTTGAGTAAGGGTTCAGGTGTAGGCGCCAATGAAATTTCAAAGGATTAAAAGCCTCCTAAGCAGTTCTAACCCTGGCTCTCGATATTCCTGCAAGCAACTGTTACAGGATGCCGTTATAGGCGTTAGTAACGATTTGGGTATATTTAGCCGCGTCGTGGAGTATCGGGTTAGTGCCGGCAGACGGATCGACTACCGCCATTTCTCCAATTTCTGCGAGGCGACTTTCTTCCGGGATAATGGCCGACAATTGATGATGAATGCCAATGTCGGCACGCATTGATAACAGCCAGATCAAAAAGGCATCAAAATCTGCATCCAGATCGAGATATCGAGCCAATCGGGCAATCGGCTGCTTGATTTCGACATAATTGGCTTTCAAAACATAAGGCATCAGAATCGCATTCAACATGCCATGGTGGGCGTCATACACGGCGCCGAGCGGATGGGCCAGTGCATGCATCGCGCCCAGCCCTCGCTGAAATGCGGTTGCTCCCATTGATGAGGCTACAATCATTTGGCTACGCGCAGTGATATCGCCACCGTTACTGACCGCGGTTGGTAAATTTTCTTTGACTAAGCGGATACCCTCGATTGCAATTCCCTCGGCCATCGGGTGGAACAGCGGTGAACAAAAGGCTTCGAGGTTATGCGAAAGTGCATCCATTCCAGTCGCCGCGGTCAAGCCCGCGGGTAAGCCAACGGTCAGTTCTGGATCGAGAATAACGCAGGCGGGTAACATTTTCGGATGGAAAATAATTGCTTTTTTATGTTCCGTCTCGTTCACGATAACCGAAGCACGACCGACCTCGGAACCCGTTCCAGCGGTAGTAGGCACCGCAATAATCGGCGGAATTTTCTCGGGGTCGGCGTTCAACCAGTTATCGCCAACGTCTTCCAGATCCCACAAGGAACAGCTTTGATTAGCCGCGACCGCAATCGCCTTGCCAGCATCGAGACCGCTGCCACCGCCAAAGGCGATCACCCCGTCGTGATTGCCGCTACGGTAGGCCGCAATCCCGGCATCGACATTGCTGCCGGTCGGGTTTGCTTTAATGTCACTAAATAAGGCGATAGCCAACCCTGCATCGGCACAGCTAGCGATGGCATCAAGAACCATCGGCAGACTCGCCAACCCGGGGTCGGTCACCAATAGCGGTGCGTTAATATTCAGCTCGCGACATACGTCGGCCAGCTCGCCAACGCGACCAGCGCCAAAGCGCATTGCGGTTGGGTAATTCCAGTTAGCATTCATCATTAAATTCGTCCGTTAATAAATCGAAGCCGAAAATTCAGCCTTTATTTTTCAAACGAACAAATCCTATAGAAGCCTAATGGAAAACTCAATGGTCTTTGCTGCAAGTCGACCTTGCAAGCGGTCGACAAGCTCACATTATTTTATGATTTGACAAAACCCAGGCCAGCAAAACCAGGTAGTGGTACTTGCTGGTCTTTGTCGGAATATAGGTTAGATAAAAACTCCAACGGTTAAAACGATCGCTAGCCCGGCGACCAACCAGATCGCCAGCCTCATTGGTCCTTGTTTAAGTTTTTTCGGCAAGTAGGGTTGCATCTCGATCTCCGTAAATAACTTAGGGGATACAACTATAAACCCTATCGATGCCGTTGTTATTGACCCGGGTCCAGTCGCGCCAGCAGGCTTTCGCAGCCGCTAACGCAACAGGCTTTGTTAAACCAGCTTATCGCGAGGCGTTTGCCCGGCGAAGAAAGCTTCAATGTTTTCAACCACGCGCATCCCCATCGCTTTACGTGTTTCCATGGTGGCGCTACCCAGATGCGGCAGCAACACCACATTTTCCATTTTCATCAATGCTGCACCGACCGATGGCTCTTTTTCAAACACGTCCAGTCCGGCACCCGCTATGTCCCCGTTTTCGAGTGCCTTAATCAATGCGGCTTCGTCGACTACATCGCCGCGCGCGGTATTAATCAAAAATGCACCCGGCTTCATCATCGTGAAAGCATTATCGCTGATCAGATGATAGGTTTCTTTACCGCCCGGGCAGTGCAGCGACAGGAAATCCGCCTGCATAAAAACTTCTTCGGGCGATGCGCATTGCGTTGCGTTCAAACCCGCGATGTCATCAGCCAGCGGGGGAAAAGGATCGTGAAAAATTATTTTCATGTTGAAGCCATGCGCAGCACGGGCCGCAACCGCGCGCGCAATACGGCCCATGCCGATCAAGCCGAGGGTTTTACCGGTAACACTGGTACCCATCATGTGCGTCGGGCGCCAACCGGTCCATTCGCCGCTGCGTAAATGGCGCTCGCCTTCGCCGGCACGACGGGCAACACTCAATAGTAAGGTCATCGCCAGGTCAGCGGTGCAATCGGTGAGCACTTCGGGAGTATTGGTTACAGTCAATCCGGCCGCCTTTGCGGCGTCCAGGTCGATGTGATTAAAACCGACACCATTACTGCCGAGAATTTTAGCCCGAATGTTATCCGCTTCGAAGACTTCGGCCGCTACCTTGTCGCAAACCGTTGGCAGAACCGCATCGGCATTTTGCAGGGCATCCTGTAACTCGGCCACCGACATCGGGTGGTCATCTTCATTCAATTGGGTATCGAAGCGTTCGAGCAGAAGAGCTTCAACTTCGGGATGCCAGCGGCGGGTTACAATAATTTTGGGTTTAGACATCTTACGGCGGTCCTCTCGGGAATAAGGTTCTTCGGGCAAAGACCATCGATTGTAGGGAGTTCAAAAAGGGTTATCTAGCGCAAAAACGCCACTTTATGCGGTTTATTTGTCAGTATTCCCGCTTCTACACCCACCGCTATTACCAGCGAGATATAAATGAAGACGCTAATCGACCAATTCAGGGTAGGCAAATAAAGATGCTGTGCCGCCGGTATGCAGAAACACGACATTATCATCCGGAGTAAACTTCCCCTGCTGCAACATCGCATGCAACACCGCGAAGGATTTACCCGAATAGGTAGGATCGAGCAGGATACCTTCTTTTCGCGCGAGGAATTTAATCGCGGCGACGGTGGCTTCATTGGGCAATCCATAGCCCGGGGCGAGCATACTGTCATCGCAGACCACATCATCGGCATCAATGTTCAGCTCGAGCCCGAGCACATCGACCACCGAAGCCACCTTGGTTAAAACGCGTTGCTGCTGACTGACGCCGTCGCGTCGAACGCAAACGCCGTGCACCGGCGTGCGGCAACCGCTTGCGCGCAATCCGATTAAAAAACCGGAATGGGTGGAAGCCGAGCCGGTTGGCACAATAAATGTCGATACATCAAGTTCCATTTCGGTCATTTGTTTGAGTATTTCTTCGGCGCAGTCGACATAACCGAGCGCGCCATAGGGAGTGTGCGCATTGGAAAGTGGGATGACGTAGGCCTTACGACCTTCTTTAGCAAGCTCGGCCGCGCGCACTTCGAGCGCTTGATCGGCACCCGCTTCGTCTTCACCTTCGGGGTAATAATGAATTTTTGCCCCCATTAATTTGACCAGATAGGGGTTACCCGAATTGTGGTATTCGGGTTGGCTGCGTTCGACCCGGTGTTCAAGCTGCACTTCGACCTCGAGACCGGACTTTCGCGCAGCGGCGACCGTCATGCGCACATGATTCGATTGCACCGCGCCGGTGGTCAGCAGCGTATCGGCACCCTGCGCTTTCGCCTGGCCGATATAAAACTCCAGCTGCCGACTCTTGTTACCGCCGAAGGCGAGGCCGGTGCAGTCATCGCGTTTAATCCAGATATTGGTAGCGAACTCGGCACTGATATTGTCAAGACGCTCGAGTGGAGTCGGGGTGTGGCTCAGATTGACGCGCGGAAAATTACTGGTTAATGACATGGTTTTTAGTTTCAGTAGATTATCTATTCAAGAATTTTTATCAATGCTATACCGATACAAACCAGTACGGCGGCAATAATTCTCTGACGGCCGAAGGGTTCCCTGAACAACAAAGTACCGATCAGCGCGGCAAATATTACACTGGTTTCGCGTAACGACGAAACCAGTGCAATCGGTGCCTGTTCCATCGCGTAAATGACCATGCCATAGGCAGTGGCCGCAGCGAGGGCTCCTGCCAATATTTTTCCCGGCTTGGCTCGCATGTAACCAAACCAGCCCTGGCGGTCACTGCATAACAGCCATAGACAGATCGGAATCGGTTCGAGCACAAATAACCAGAAAATATAACTGAATGCATTCCCCGATGCACGCACACCAATGCCATCGGCAACGGTATAGCTGGCGATCATCACCGAAGTGAGTAAGCCCCAGCGCAAAGCAGGCACGGGAATCCTGCCAACACTGCCTCCGAGCAAAGCGATACTGATTAAACCGAGGCTGATCAAGGCAATGCCAAACATTGCTCCCATCGATAAAAATTCGCCGATAAAAATCGCCGCGCCGATAACGACCAGTACCGGAGCCAGACCACGAAATAACGGGTAGATTTGCGACAGGTCACCGTGGCGGTAGGATTGGGCCAGACTGTAATAATAAACGCTGTGAATGAGCACCGACAGGATCAGCGGCAACCAGCTATCGGACAATGGCAGAGGCACTAAAAACAACAACGGCAGACAAAATGCACCGCCTGCCAGTCGATAGGAGGCAATACTGTACTGGGCCGCCCCACCCGACTTCGCCATTGCATTCCAACTGGCATGCAACACTGCCGCAAGCAGCACCAGACTGACGATGAAGGGTGTCATCTATCCAACTTTGCGCGCAGCGCTTTCCTCAGGCAGTAGCGGACCCTGCCAGTTCGGTGTCATCGCGCTGACGCCGTTTTTGCATCATCATAATTATTCCCAGCAACAGTAGCGCCGGAATATAAAACCACTCTTTAACCGGTCTCTCTGCCGGTTCGCGTACCTCGGCGATTTGCACAGGTTCATCACCGTAGTAATCGAAGGACTTGCCCAGGGTCTCAAAATAAGGCGTACCGGGGAAGGGTTCTTCGATAACCGCGCGTCCGTCGCCGACGGTCACCGTCAACCCGGCCTCGCGCAGACGAGACACCGCGTCGGCCTGATTGCCAAGGTTGACCATGATTGTAGTCGATTCAATTTTGCCGCTATCGAAGTCCGGCCCGCTAACGACTAGCATCAAGCTGCCATTCGGTGTCACCTGGTCGACAATTTCGTAAACCACATCCGGATTATGGACATTGTAGGGCGGTGAAACGATATCCAGCCAGTAGCCCGGGCGGAACAGCGTGAACGCGACCAGCAATAAGGCCGCCGACTCCCATTTCCGGTTTCGGGTGAACATGTATCCCTGCGTCGCCGAAGCGAACAGCATCATCGCCACCACTGCGACCCCGAAAACAAAGAAAGCTTTGACTACCCCCACATTAATCAACAGTAACTCGGTATTGAAGATAAACAGGAAAGGTAACAGCGCGGTACGAATGTCGTAAGCAAAGCCCTGCAGGCCGGTCTTGATCGGATCACCCCCCGATATTGCGGCAGCTGCAAACGCCGCCAGCCCTACCGGCGGTGTATCGTCGGCGAGTATGCCGAAATAAAACACGAAAAGATGCACAGCGATCAACGGCACAATCAAGCCGCTCTTCGCGCCCAGGGTAATAATTACCGGCGCCATTAGCGACGAAACCACTATATAGTTTGCCGTTGTCGGTAAGCCCATACCGAGAATCAGGCTCATCAAGGCGACCAGTATCAGCATGAAAATGAGGCTGCCACCGGAAAGAAACTCGACGAATTCGCCGACCACCTGATGCGCACCGGTTAAGGAAATAGTACCAACGATAATTCCGGCCGCACCGGTAGCAACGGAAATGCTGATCATGTTGCGCGAACCCGCAATCATGCCGTCTACCCAGTGGCCTACACCGACTTTAAAAGCAGGCAGGTAATTGCCGGTACCGCGGAAGTAAGCCTTGATTGAGTCCTGGGTCAGAATCACGATGATCATCGCAATGGTCGCCCAGAATGCCGACAGCGCAGGCGACAGGCGTTCGATGATAATGCACCAGATCAGAATGACGATCGGCAGGATAAAATAAAGCCCGGTGATGGCAACCGTTCCCGCATGTGGCAATTCGGTTATCGGCGCATCAGGCGGGTCGACAACGAGGTCAGGCTCTTTCGAAGCCAGCCAGACCAGGTAGACATACATCGCAGTGCAGCCTACTGCAACGACGGCAAAGGCGTAATCGGGGATTGCGGTTTTAACCCAACCCAGCCCGTAATAAACCAGTATGCCAAGCACTCCGATGCCGATGAACCCACTCAGAAAACCAATCATTTTGGCGGAAAAACTTTTCGTCGATGGTAGCTTCGGCAAACCTTTCAGGTCCATCTTCAAGGCTTCGAGGTGGACGATGTAAACCAGCGCGATATAAGACACCAGCGCAGGAACCAGCGCGTGCTTCAGAATATCGGTGTAGCTGATGCCGGTAAATTCAGCAATCAGGAATGCTGCCGCCCCCATTACCGGTGGCGTGAGCTGTCCATTGGTCGAGGAAGCGACTTCAACCGCGCCGGCTTTTTCAGCCGAGAACCCGGTACGTTTCATCAATGGGATGGTAAAGGTACCCGTGGTTACCACGTTGGCGATTGACGAACCCGAATAGAGCCCGCTTAACGCCGAGGCGACAACCGCGGCCTTGGCCGGTCCGCCACGAAAATGGCCGAGCAATGCGAAGGCGATCTTGATGAAATAATTACCGGCGCCGGCTTTTTCCAGAATTGAACCGAACAACACAAAGAGGAAAATCAGCGAGGCCGACACACCCAGAGCGACACCGAAAACACCCTCGCTCTGCATCCAGAAATGCCACATAGCTTTACTATAGGATGCTCCTTTCCACATGATTGCATCGGGCAGATTCGGCGAATTGCCGAAGAACACGTAGGCAACAAAAACACTGGCGACAATAAGTAACGGTAGCCCCAACGCGCGATACACGGTAATCCCGAGTATCAGCATACCGATCGTAGAAGCGATCAAATCACCCTGAGTTGGTAAGCCTGCCCGCAGCGCTATTTCATTGCGCAGAATAACGATGTATAAACAGGCGGCAACACCAATAATGGCGAGCAACCAGTCGTACCAGGGAACCGATTTTTTGGGACTCGATTTAAACAGAGGAAAGGCCAGAGCAGCGAGGAAAAAACCGAAGGCCAGATGGATCAGACGAGCATTGGAGTTGGTCACCACCAGGCTGAAACCGGTGACATCACTCAACCAGAATGGAAGATTAGAGGCGATGTAAAGCTGGAATAAAGCCCAGGTGAATGCGGTGCCGGCGATAAACTTGCCTACCCCGCCTTCCGGACTCCTGCCGCCGGTTTCAACCGAAGCGACGATATCATCTTGCAGGCTACTGGTTGCTGGATCCGGCATTCCTATTCTCCCCTTCTTTTAATTTTTATCGTTTTCTATAAGCAAACGGGTCGCAATGCGACCCGTTTGAATTACCTCAGACTGCGATTACATCCAGCCTCTTTCCTTGTAGTACTTGATCGCACCCCGGTGTAGAGGTGCCGAAATGGCATCGCTGATCATTTCTTTTTCGGTCAGGTGAGCAAATGCCGGATGCAGTTTCTTGAAGTCGTCGAAATTATCGAAAACTGCCTTGACGATGGTGTAAACCACTTTTTCAGATACATCCGAGCTGCTGACAAAAGTCGCCGCGACACCGAAAGTCTGGATATCCTGCTTGTTGTTGTACATGCCCGCAGGAATAACCGCCTTACGATAAAACGAATTATCTTTAATCAATTTGTCGATGGCACCACCAGTAGCGTTGACAAGATGTGCGTCACAGGTTGCCAGTGATTCCTGGGTTAAAGCCGAAGGATGTCCAACCAACCAGAAATAAGCATCGATCTTGCCGTCACAAACTGCCTGCCCGGTTTCAGCCGATTTCATTTCGGCCGCCAGTTTCAGATCATTACGGGTCCAACCCAGTGCTTCTTCGATGACCTCCCAGGTTCCACGAGTACCGGAGCCGGGGTTACCGATGTTCATACGCTTGCCTTTGACGTCGGAAATATTTGTAATACCCGAGCTGTCGCTGGCGATGATGGTAACGGGTTCAGGGTGCACCGAGAATACTGCTCTCAGTTTGGTATAGGCGCCCTGGTCTGCAAACTTCGAAGTTCCATGGTAGGCGTGATACTGCCAGTCGGACTGAGCCACACCGAATTCCAGCTCACCGGTACGGATGGTATTGATATTGTAGATCGACCCACCGGTAGACTCGGCCGAGCAACGAATACCGTGCTCTTTACGATTTTTGTTCACCAAACGGCAAATAGCACCACCGGTCGGATAATAAACTCCGGTTACACCACCGGTACCGATAGATACAAACTGTTGCTGTGCAGCAAGAGCTGATCCCGATATCAACGATGCCGCAACAAGCGGAACCAAAGCAATTTTGCTTATTACTTTCATAGTATTCTCCATGTTTTACATGATTGTGCCGATATTATTTTTAATACAATACAGCGACTTCGGCAATCGAGGTACTGCGCATAACCTAAGCTATTCAAGCATCATATAGGGGTATCAATTAAATTCAACAGCGAATTAAACCTTTTCAATATATCGAAAAACCCTGACTTCATTCATCACTCTGTACCTGATACACGCAATCGAATAGAGTAGCCCCACATTTTTCTGCGATCAAAACCATGTTGAAGCTGGACGCCTCCTTAAAAACGGAAATGAGGCTTTTTTTCATTATCGCCATTCCGCTGGCGGCGGCCTATCTGGCCGAATTTGCGATGTTTATCACCACCAAAATGGTGGTCGGCAAACTCGGCTACCATTCGCTCGCAGCGGTAGGAATCGCCGGCGATATTTCTTTCGAAGTTCTGGTAGTGCTGATGGCAATGCTGTCGGTGGTGAGCGTACTCGCCGCGCAGGCGGACGGGGCTGGTAACAAAGATAAGCTCGGGCTTGCGATTCGACAGGGGTTTGTCGTCAGCCTTGGCATTGGCATTCCGGCTATGCTGTTTATCTGGAACCTGGATATCGCACTGGCTTATGCCGGTCAGGATCCGATCGTCATCGAGCTCGCTAGCGACTATGTCCGCGCCTTGAGCCCTGCGGTTTTACCGATACTCTGGTTTGCCATTTTTAGAAATTTCGTCGCCGTTTTATCGCAGACTGTTTCGATAATGGTGATTACTGTGATTTCCGTTTTTGTCAATTATCTGCTCACCCTCTGGTTTGTTTTCGGTGGTTACGGCCTTCCACCGATGGGATTGTTCGGCGCCGGCCTGGCTACCACCATTGTTTCCTGGGCGATGTTCATCGCGCTCGCGATCCATGTTTATCGTAAGCCAATGTTCCGCGGCTATGGCATTTACAAGGGCACGTGGCAAATTCACTGGCCGACCTGCCGGGAAATCGTATCGCTGGGATTACCGGTAGCCGGGCTCGCATTCCTGGAGGCAGGGTTGTTCGTCGCCACCTCGATTCTTTCCGGCGTAATCGGAGTGAAGACCCTGGCCGCCTACGAAATCGTCGTTGCCTGGGCGGGGATACCCTTTGTCATTGCCTTCGGACTGGCCGAAGCCACCATGATCCGGGTGGCGCATGCGATTGGCCGAGACCGCATGGACGATGCAAGGCGCGCCGGGTTTCTGGGGATGGGCATAGTGGTGCTGCTGATTTCGTCGATGATTGTGATACCGCTGGTTTTCGCGGAGAACATCGTACTGGTTTTCATTTCGCCGCTGGACCCCGGCTTCGAGGAAGTGTCTGCCCTGGCTACACAACTGCTATTTATCGCCGCGCTATTTATGGTTTTTGACGGTTTGCAGGCCACCGCAGCTCGCGCCTTGCGCGGCATGAAAGATAATCTGGTGCCGCTGTGGATCGCGGGTTTCGGCTATTGGGTACTCGGCATCGGTGGTGGCGCGCTGCTCGCCTTTCACTATGAAATGGGGGGCCCAGGTCTGTGGTGGGGTCTGGCCGCCGGGCTTGCAGTCGCCGCCTGCCTGCTAAGCTGGCGCTTTCATCGCTTTACCCGGCCTGCTTGATACGGCCATAAAAGCCCTGTTGTTCTTCGGCGGAAAATACACGGCCTGGAGAATCATAGTAGGAAAACACCGCAATCATACGGGCGCGCTCACCTTCGGTTACGGTCACCCGATGCGCCGTATTTTTACCCTTGAATACGTTTAAATCTCCCGCTGCAAGCTGCAGCGATTCGACCTTCGGGTCGGCCCCTTCGAGCAGCTTTGCGACGCCGTCATAATTGGGGTCGGTCTCCGAGCGCAACCCCTGCCGATATTGAAAAATGGCACCGGAATGCGGCGCTTGCAGCAACAAGGTGGTGGTAAATTCCGCACGGTCAAAATGCCAGTTGAGCCCCTCACCCTCGAAATAGGTCATCACGTTCAGTCGGGCCAGCGGGTCGTCCATCACATAAAGCCCGGGGGTTCCCATCACCTCGGCAAGGAAAGCCGCGAGTGGCGGCCATTCATAGATTTTGTTCAAGACGATATCGGCGAGCTGGTCACCGCAGAGCGTGTGATTAATGGTTTGCTGTAATGCGAGCGCCGGGTGGTGGGCAGGGATATCGTCGATATCATTGCGAAAATAAATATTGTGCTCGCGGGCATGGTTAAAGGCTTCAGAATTTACTTTCGCGATCAACGCGGGCAGCATCGCTTCGATGGCGTCAGGGCGCACCAGCCCGGACAGGGTGAACATGCCATCGCGCTGCAAGTCTTCGCGACATTGTTCGACCAATGCCCGGGTTTGCGCGGACCCGGCTAACTGCAAGGGATAGCGTTCCAAATCGAGTAAGTTATGCATAGTGGTCGGACTATAAGTGAGAGTCGATACAGGGGGCAAGTTGCGATTATTCAACTTCCCCCCTGGCATAGGTCAATAAGTTGCCCCAGGGCAACTGGCCCATTCAAGCTATGGCTTAAGTTGGTGCGCCGCGGTAGTAGCGCCACAAAAAAAGGCTCCCGGCGCTTCGATAAGGTGACCAGGGCGCAACAAGGGCGCGCGATTCTTTTTCGCTGAGGCGATGCTCGATGCCTTTCAGTTTCTGCAAGGCGACGCGCAGCGCAAGATCACCCGCCGGAAAAACATCTTCGCGTTGCAGGGAAAACATCATATAGATTTCAGCGCTCCATTCGCCGAAGCCTCGAAGCTGGGTTATCGAATTGATCGCTGCCGCGTTATCCATGTCCACCAGACCCGACACATCGAAGCTACCATCGACAATGGCGCGCGCCAGCCCTTCGGCATATTCGACTTTACGCCCCGATAACCCGGCAGCACGCAACTCGCCCTGCTGCAGGGCCAGCACAGCCTCGGCGCTCATCGTCGGCAGCAGTAGACGAACCCGGGCCATGATTGCCGCCGCCGCATCAGTGGAAATCTGCTGGCCGACGAGGGTGGATAGAAAGGTTTGAAAGCCCTGCTCGCGAATTCGCGGCTCGGGGTAGCTGACCTCCTTCAGGCCACGCGCGACATCATCGTCGAGCTTCGCCAGCGCATTCAAATCATGTTTAATTTTTGCCGCATTCATGGGCTGCCGAAGATATCTGTTTGGTGATAACATTGCCAGATCATTTGCCACAATCAGTCAACAGGAGTTCCTATGGCCGCTTACTGGGTTGCCCATGTCGAGGTTACCGACCCCGATGTTTATGCCGAATACGCCAGCCGCGCAACCGCGGCCATCGAAGCGCATGGCGGTGAATTTCTAGCGCGCGCGACCCGCACGGTCTGGCTGGAAGGGAATGAACGAGCGCGCAATGTCGTGGTTCGATTCCCCAGCCTTGAAGATGCCGAGCGCTGCTATCGTTCGGCGGCCTACCAGGAGGCAGTCGTCTACGCCCGCAAATCGGCAGTGCGCGATCTTTGTATCATCGAAGGCAATTAACCCGAGGACTTCCCATGACCCTACTCGACCCTCAACAGGTAAGTGACTTCGAAAAAGACGGCGTCATCGTCATGCGCGCTGTTTTTAACGACTGGATTGAAAGGCTGCGCGAGGGCGTCGACTTCAACATGGCCAATCCGGGGCCGATGGGGCGCGAGTATGTCGAGAACGGCAAGCCGGGTCGTTTTTTCGGTGACTACTGCAACTGGAGCCGGATCGACCAGTATCGTCAATTCATGACCGAATCCGCGGCACCGGAAATTGCCGCGCAGTTAATGCGCTCTGAAACGGTCAGAATATTTCACGAGCACGTACTGGTGAAGGAACCGGGCACCGACAAGGTGACCCCCTGGCATCACGATCAACCCTATTACCCGGTCGACGGACGCCAGGTGTGCAGCATGTGGATACCCCTCGACCCGGTCGGGGTCGAGACCTGCCCTGAGTTTGTCGCGGGTTCGCATAATTGGGGGCGCTGGTTTACTCCGCGCAAGTTCAGCGGCGTCGACTACGAACGCGACGACAGCGACCACGAATCGATTCCCGATATCAGCAATAATCGTGACAAATACGATATCCGCCACTATGACCTGCAGCCCGGTGACGCCATCGCCTTTCATTACCTGACCGTTCACGGCGCGCCGTCAAATCTTTCATCGACTCATCGTCGAAGAGGTTTTGCCGCCCGCTGGCTGGGTGACGATACCGTTTACGCCCAACGTGATGGCGAAATTTCTCCGCCGTTTCCCGGCCTCGATCAACGCTTGCGCCCGGGCGACCCGCTCGACGCCGATGAATTTCCGCTGGTCTATCCTTAAGCTCAACGCGTGAACCCGCTTAACCGCAGGGGCGGCAGTAACAACCGCCCTGCATTCTCGTGTATATTTTGAATTTTTTTACCTTGCCCATTTATTTTAGGCACCGCTACTGAGAGTCGTTTATGCAAAAAAAACATATTCCTCTGGACCCGCAAGATCTGCCAGGTATCCAGCAACTAGCCATTGCGGTTATGCGACGTGCACCGCTGGATGCGCTGACGCTGCTCGAAGGCGAAAGCGACGAAGTTATCGCCGATGTTCTGGAAGCCCTGAGCCCCGACCTTGCCGTGCGAATACTGTCGCATATGGACGAGAAAAGATCCGAAATTCTGTCCCCGCAAATTGAAAAGCAGATCGGGGAGCAATGGTCGGTTAATCTCGGCTATGACGAAGACAGCATCGGTCGCATCATGGAACCCCCACTCGATGCCTTTAAAGAAACGATGACCGTCGCAGAACTCGTTGAATCGATGCGCGAAACCGCAACCACCCGCCAGATCGTCTACGCCTTTGTCGTTGAAGACGATATGACATTGATCGGGCTGGTGGTTTTGCGCGATCTGTTATTTGCCAAACCCGAACAACGTTTGCAGGAGTTGATGATTTCAGATCCCTTCGCATTTTCAGCTTCAACGTCAGTGGTCGCATCCACCGAGGCCGCATTGCTGCGGCACTATCCGATTTACCCTGTTTGTGACAGCAACAATCGCCTCGTCGGCCAGATACGCGGTTACGCCCTGTTCGAGCGACGAAATTTCACCCTGACTGCGCAGACCGGACAAATGGTCGGTGTCGAAAAAGAAGAGCATATCGGAACGCCCTGGTTCAAATGTCTGCTCATGCGACACCCCTGGCTGCAGGTCAATCTGCTCACCGGATTTCTCGCGGGCAGTGTGGTCGGTTTGTTTGAAGAGACAATCGCACAAATTGTCGTGCTGGCAGTTTTTCTGCCGATTCTCGCCGGACAGTCGGGCAATACCGGTTGCCAGGCACTGGCAGTAACCCTGCGTGGCATGACCTTGAATGAATTGAAACCCGGCATGGAAATCGGGCTGATCCGCAAAGAAGCATTGCTTGGTATGGGGAACGGCCTGCTGGTCGGCATTACCGCGGCTTTGGGCATGTTTGCTTATTCCAGTTTCAGCGGCAACGAATCCGCGCTAACCCTGTCTATCGTGGTGTTTTTCGCAATGCTTGGCGCCTGTATCGTCAGCGGCGTAATCGGGGTCATAATTCCACTGATTTTGCGTCGCCTCGGCGCCGACCCCGTTACTGCATCGACCATATTTTTAACCACCATAACCGATATCGCGAGCATGGGATTTTTACTCGCACTGGCGACGATTGTATTGATCTAAGCGGTGCCACCATGCCTCTGACGTTTCACCGCGACCGCTAATCATGGCAAAGCAAAGCTTACAGGTTATATCCCTTTTCTTCGTGTGAGGAGAGATCGAGTCCCACGGTTTCCTCTTCTTCGTCAACGCGAAGATCAACCACCAGCGCCACCAGTTTTAAAATGACAAAGGTAGCAACGGCAGTCCAGCTCGCGGTCGCAAACACGCCGATAAATTGGACGCCTAATTGATCGCCGATCGACACGCCTTCGGCAAGGCCTGCGCCGCCGAATTCACTGGCAACGAACACACCCGCGGCCAGCGTGCCCAGAATGCCACCCACCCCGTGTACTGGAAAGACGTCTAACGAGTCATCGATGTGCAGGGTATTTTTAATGTATACGGTCGCCACATAACAGATGCCGCCCGCGCTCAAACCGATTAACATCGCCGCCATTGGACCGACGAATCCCGATGCCGGGGTAATCGTGCCGAGCCCGGCTACCATGCCGGTGACGATTCCCAGCGCCGACGGTTTGCCGAAGCGGATCCACTCGATCATCATCCAGGTAAAGGCGCCCATCGCAGCACTGATATGCGTTACCAGCATCGCCATGCCGGCGTCGCCACCCGCGCTCAACGCGCTGCCCGCATTAAAGCCGAACCAGCCAACCCAGAGCATACCGGCACCGGTTACTGTCATCGTCATGTTATGCGGCATCATTGCCGTTTTCGGAAAGCCCTTGCGTTTGCCAATCACCATCGCGGTGACAATGGCGGCCACTCCCGCGGTGATATGCACCACGGTGCCGCCGGCGTAATCGAGCAAGCCCATTTCACCGAGCCAACCACCACCCCAGACCCAGTGAGCCACAGGCAGATAGACGACCAGCATCCATAAGGCTGAAAACATCAGTATCGCGGAAAAGCGCATGCGTTCGGCAAAACCGCCTACAATGAGCGCCGGGGTAATGATGGCAAAGGTTAGCTGAAACATGCTGAAAACGGTTTCGGGTAGTTCACCGGCCAGCGCCTCGCGGTCCATCCCCGCCAGAAACATGCGTGATAACCCACCCCAGAGAGCGTTCGCATCACCTCCATCGCCGAAGGCGATGCTGTAACCGGCAATCACCCAGATGATGGTAGCCAGACAGGTAATGGCAAAGCACTGCATTAATACCGAAAGTACGTTTTTGCTGCGCACCAGCCCGCCGTAAAAAAGAGCCAGCCCGGGCAGCGTCATGAACAATACCAGCGCAGTTGCGGTCAAAATCCATGCGGTATCGGCGGCATTAACTTCACCTGCCTGAGCGAGACTGGAAAATGCGAGCAGCGAAGCAGATAAAAAATAGGTAGCGGAATTTTTCATCATGACTCCTATAAAGCACTGCTGCCGGTTTCACCGGTGCGCACCCGAATGGCATTTTCCAGTGGCGTGATAAAAATTTTGCCGTCACCAATTTTGCCCGTTCTTGCCGTTTCAATGATGGCATCGACAACGGCATCGACCTGATCATCATCGATGGCGACTTCAATTTTCACCTTCGGGATATAGTCAACCACGTACTCGGCGCCACGATAGAGCTCGGTATGCCCTTTCTGCCGGCCGAAACCCTTGACCTCATAAACGGTCAGGCCATTGATACCAATGTCGGATAGCGCCTGGCGCACATCGTCAAGTTTGAATGGTTTAATGATAGCTGCGACTAATTTCAACAGGGCTCCCCGGCAGTCATTGAAGGAAAAAATCGAGGAGGAATATAACTGGAAATAAGTTATCTGTCAGATATGGCCGAATTTTGGCCTTTTGGGGCCGCTACAGCGCTAGTTTTGCACCAGTCTGGTGCGTAATCACCGAAGCAGTGATCGTTCCTGCAGTGCCTCAACGATATCATTCGGCGATTTCACCAGCACCGTTTGCAACCCCAGAGCCCGGGCAGCCTCGATATTGGCTTCGAGGTCATCGAAGAACAGGACATTCATCGGGTGAATATCCAATTCTTCGAGTACGCGCGTATAGATGGCCGGGTCAGGCTTACGCAAGCCGAGGTCAGAGGACACAAATACGCGATCAAAATGCGCCATTTGATCGGGAAAACTCGATTCCCAGTGGCCTTTGTGCAAATGATTTGAATTGCTCAGCGCATAAACGGGCAGCCTGCTTTTGACTTGCTCGAGCACCGATATGGTTGATTCAAATGGCGCAATCATGATGTCGTTCCAGCCCTCACAGAATTGGTCGTAGCTTAATTCCATGCCGATGCTGCGCTGCAGATACAGGTGATAATCCTGCCCACTAAGCTCCCCGCGTTCATGCTGCTCGTAGGCTGCATCGACACTGAATGCACGGGCAATAGTGTCGGCCGGCAAGCCGCAGTAACTGCTCCATTTGGCAAATATTCGCTGAAAATCGATATCGATAACAACGCCACCCAGATCAAACAGCAAGACACGGATTTCCATCAGATGAACCTGTCCAGTAGTTGATAATATTGCACCGCCGCCGACAAAAACCAGGGCTTGCCGCTATAAAGCGGCCGCGTTTTGAAGTCAATATCATTAAAGGCAATTCGGGCGTCTTTTTGCCCGAGCAACTGCAAACCCAGGCGATTGCCGAAATAGCTCGCCAGACATATCCCCGAACCGCAATAACCCATCGCGTAGTGGATGCCATCCTGTACTCCGAGATGGGGTAAATAGTCGAAACTGAAGCCGACAAACCCCATCCAGCTATGGCTGATTTTGACATCCTCGAGCTGCGGGAAAATGCGCAGCATTTCGGCGCGTAAGGCTGGCAGGCTCTTAACAGGGTCTGACTCAAACACCGACACCCGACCACCAAATAGCAGCCTTTGCCCATCGGGAGATCGCCGGAAGTA
>JBLHOA010000022.1:0-25274 GCA_047622345.1 Gammaproteobacteria bacterium
AATGGCGGCTGCAGCCCTGCCGGTTTCAAATTCGGCCAACACACATTCCAATGGGCCGTTTTTAATCGACTTACGCGTTGTCCGCTTGAGCTTTAGACGATGCAACAGGTCTGGATTAGCCGAAATAATACAGAGCGTAGCCGGGGCAAGTTGACTGACCGCAGCGCCGAGTTCGGCATAAAGGCTCGGCAAGCCCTGCTCGCTTTGCAATCGTTGGCCATAAGGGGGATTGCAGATAACGATAGTAGGTTCAAGCTGAGGGGGCAGATTGCAGCTGGCAATATCCTGATGGTTGAATTCGATTAAATCCAGTACCCCCGCCCGTTGCGCATTCGATTTGGCAATTTCCAGGGCCGTTGCATCGAAGTCGCAGGCAATAATCGACGCGGAAACATTGTCGATAATATTGTTTTCGGCCTCGTTTAATATTTCTCCCCAGAGTTTGGCATCGTGCTGTAACCAGTGATTGAAGCCATAGTACTCACGCTTGATTCCGGGCGCCCGATTGCTGGCGATCATCGCTGCTTCAATGGCAAATGTGCCCGAGCCGCACATCGGGTCGAACAATCGCCGTGCCTGAAGTTGGGGAAAACGCCAACCGGCCTGCATCAACATTGCCGCCGCGAGGTGTTCTTTTAATGGTGCGCCCGAATGCTGCTGTCGATAACCTCTTCGATGCAGACTTTCCCCGGACAGATCCAGGCTGATGCTGGCCTTATTTTGATGAATGTTGATGTGGATTTGAATATCGGGTTGATTTTTGTCGACTTCGGGCCGACTGCCATAACGTTCACGGAATTGATCGACGAGCGCATCTTTTGCTTTCAGCGCAACATACTGGCTATGATTCAGATTGGAGCGAGAGACAGTCGCTGAAATAGCAAAACTGCCGGCCACGTCGAGGTGCTTGCTCCAGTCGATGGCATATACCGCCTTATATAACTGATCTTCATCATCGATTGCCTTTTCCGCAATGGACAGAAAAACACGGTTGGCTAAGCGCGAATGCAGGCAAATTCGATACACCGACTCGATATCGCCGATGATCTCTATGCCACCATAACGTTTTTCCAGTTTTGCCGGGGTCGATTGCAGAATGTCACGTATTTCGTGAAATAACAGGGTCTCGAAGCCCTTATGGCCGGTAATAAATAGTTTTAGATTTTCCATCAATTTCTTATGCAGGTACCGCTGAGGGGCAATAATACACAGTCTGTCGAATAATAAGTGAAAGATTGTAAAATATGAAAAGAGTCGCAGAATTTATGCACGGTTTTAGACTAGAATTCTAAGACTTTTACTAAATTGGTTCCATGGATGATCCCCTCAGAGCAACATCACGACGCATCGTCAGTTCCAGGATCGGAAATCTACGATGAATTAGCCGTTTTAAGCGCTAATTTGGTCACAGAAATGCTGTTACGCATGTTTAACAGCGCCGAAGATTATTATGGCTGGCCGATTTCTGATGAAGATGGCGGCCGCCTGGTTAAGCTGGTAAATCGTAAACAACGCATCATCTGTTCATCTTTCGTCTACCAGTTGAAGAAGCACTTCTCCGAATTCAAGACCGCTACCGTCGATATTTCGACAGAAATCCAGGCACCCGGATGGCAGCGCATCGGACTGTCCAGGTCAAATGAAGAAATCGAGCTTAACGAACTCAAAATGATTACCTCCCGTTATAGCAATGCTTTCAGAGAGTTTGATAAAACCATCATGAAGCGGCTGCAGCAGTGTATTCGTCGGCCACGAGCTCACCTGCAGGACAATCCGATTCAAGTGAAACGACTTTGCGAGGCTTTCCAGTACGCGATTGATAGTCTGAGCCTGGAAGTTAATTCAAAACTCGCACTTTACAATCTGTTCGCCGATCGCTTTATCGAGACCCTGGGTCCTTTTTATCGTGCAATCGATCATCATCTGATTGAACAGGGAATTCTGACTGACCTTGAGCCGGCACAAATGCTGCTGCGTAATAGGGACGGCCTTAGCGAATCCAGGCCCCCGCAATCGATTGCCATAAACCCCACATTGACCCAATTGATGCTACTTCAGAAACTGAAAGAACAGTCAGGCCGGGGTGGTAGTGATTTCAAAAACCAGTTCCCTGAATTGAAACAGCAACTTATTCGATACGGCGTCATTGATAACACCGAGTGCCTCGATCAGCTTGTCAATCTGTTCAAGTTTATCTTTGAAGACAAAGATCTGCCGCAGCCGGTTAAGCAACAACTGGCCCGCCTGCAATCGTATATTTATATTACCGCCATACAGGATGAAGATTTTTTGACGCGCTCCAGTAATCCCGCGCGAAAATTAATCGACACCATCGTATCCAGGGAAGTCGAATTTGTAATATCCAACCAGGCTGAATTATCCGGGATAAATTTTCTGCAACAGTTTATCGACAAACTCACCAGCTCAAATGAAGTCAGTCTGGAAAGTTACTCCCAAATGCTTGAACACTATCTGGCCTATCTGGCACAGAAGAAAAATCATGCCGATAAACGCATTAAAGAGCAGGCCAGCAATAAAATGCTGCTCGTAGTCAAAATGCGGTTATCAAAAATCACCAGGAAGATGGAAGATCGCGCAAAATCGACCATTTTATTCGACACTGTATGGTTGCCCCTACTGTTACAAATAGCGCTCAGGCATGGTACCGACAGTGACAGCTGGAGAAAAACCATCTCGATTGTGGAAATGCTGGCCTGGTCGTTGATTGAAAAATCATCGTTGGAAGAACAGAAAAAACTCATTGCGGCACAACCCAAAAATGCGCATTTTCTAAACCGGGCTATGCGCGGGCTCAAGCTCGATATGACAATGCAGCAGTCGATGAATGACTATCTGAAAATTGAATCGCAAAATATTATCGATGCAACCTCTCAGGCCATCCTCGATTCGAAAAGAAAAACCAAATCACTGGCCGAACAATCTTTTGCCAGCGAGGGTGTCGGCGAGGATTTTACCGATATGATGCAAACCGGTGTTTTTCAGATGACTCCGGAAATGCTGGCCGCACTGAAACCCGAAGAGCCTGTGGTACCGGCTGCCCTGGAACAAAAATCCGTATCGATAGAAAAAGGCGACTGGGTTGAAATACTTCAGGCCGGGAATCGAGTCAATGCCAAACTCGCCTGGAAAGCGGCTGATAACAGCCTCTATATTTTCATCGACCGGGAAGGCAGACGCATTTGCGAAGTCGATGCTGAAACGCTGAAGAATCGTCTCATCTCGGGTGATATCGTCTTGTTAAACACAACCAGGAAAACGCGAGAAGCGACTCAATTCAGCATTATGCATACGCTTTAAATTGGCGATTTAAATCGGCTAGATTCCGAGTAATAACCGATTCGGGTCTTCCAGGATACCTTTGATAGTAACCAGAAACTGCACCGCTTCCTTGCCATCAATTATTCGATGATCATAGGTTAGCGCCAGATACATCATTGGCCGCGCTACAATTTCTCCGTCAATAACGACAGCACGTTGCTGAATACTGTGCATGCCGAGAATCGCAGATTGCGGGGGGTTGAGAATTGGCGTCGACAGCATCGAACCGAAAATACCACCGTTGGTAATACTGAAAGTGCCGCCAGTCAATTCCTCTATTCCTAATTTACCATCGCGGGCACGCTCGCCCATGTTGCGAATCGATGATTCAATTTCAGCATAGCTGAGTAAATCTGCATCGCGTAAGACCGGCACTACCAACCCTCTTTCTGAGCTCACAGCTATACCGACATCGAAATAATCGTGATAAACAATATCACTTCCGTCGATAGACGCATTCACCGCAGGAAATCGTTTTAGCGCTTCAACCGATGCCTTGGTAAAAAATGACATCATGCCTAATTTGACCCCGTGAGTTTTCTCAAAACTTTCCTTGTACTGCGTGCGGGTGTCCATCATCGGTTGCAAATTGACTTCATTAAAAGTAGTCAATAAGGCCGCAGAATTTTGAGCCTCCTTGAGTCGCTCTGCAATTTTACTGCGTAATCGACTCATCGGTACGCGGCGATCATTACGCCCTTCGGTTGCAGCCACCATCGCCGCGGGGGCAGTCGCTTTAGGGGCTGGTGCAGCCTTCGGCGCGGCGTGTTTGTCGGCTGAGGCCGATAAATGTCGTTCGACATCTTCTTTGAGCACGGCGCCTTTTTTGCCGCTTGCCTTAATATCGGCAATTTCCAGATTGTTCTCCTTGATCAGTTTTCTCACCGAGGGGCTGGCTTTATTCTCAGCTGCCGGCTCTTCTTCAGCTACCGCTGTTTCCACACTTTCACTTTTAACAGCAGAAGCAACGGCTTCGGTATTTATTACGCCGAGTATGTCACCACCTTTTACGGTTTCACCCGTTTGGAAAGCGATTGACTCGATCACACCCGCCTCCAGTGCGACTATTTCCAGAACAACTTTATCCGTTTCAAGATCAACTACGTTTTCTTCAGCAGCGACGCTATCGCCCACTTTCTTGTGCCAGTCACCCAGCGTTCCTTCGGTTACCGATTCCGGCAAGACGGGGACTTTTATTTCAAGCTGCATATTTTGCTCCGTTATCGAGTATTTATTGGTTGCCAATTAGTTATTTGAGCCGACTAATCGAGTTTGCTGGAAAATTCTGCTTCGAATGCATCGCTAATCAACTGGGCTTCCTGCTCAAGATGCAAGGCCATATAACCCACTGCGGGAGAGGCCGAGGAGGCGCGACCGGCGTATTGTACCTGCAACGGTGCAAAGGTTTCGTTCAATCGACTCTTGAACTCGCGGAAGGCACCCTGGTTTCGCGGCTCATCCTGGCACCAGACTATATTCTCCAAAGCCGGGTAGGTTTCGTGTATCGCCTGTAAATCGAGTCTGGGGAATGGATAAAGTTGTTCGATTCGCACAATCGCGGTGCTGTTGTCGTATTTTTCCTGTCGAACTTCATGCAATTTGTAATATATTTTTCCACAACACAGTATCAGGCGCTTCACCTTCGAGCTGTCAATATCGTCAACCTCGGGAATAACCTTCATGAACTCACCATCGGTGAAAGCACTCAGTGGTGAAACTGCGGCTTCATGCCGAAGCAGACTCTTCGGGCTCATTACCACCAGAGGTTTACGAAACTGACAGGTCATCTGGCTGCGCAGCAAATGGAAAATTTGCGATGGCAATGACGGTTGTACGACGCGCATGTTGTGTTGCGCACACAGCTCAAGGTAACGTTCGACGCGTGCCGACGAGTGTTCGGGACCCTGCCCCTCATAACCATGCGGCAATAGCATCACCAAACCGCTTAAGCGCCCCCATTTCATTTCGCCAGAGCTGATAAATTGATCGATGACCACCTGTGCTCCATTGGCGAAATCGCCAAACTGAGCTTCCCAGATCACCAGAGTATTCGGATCGGTAGACGAGTAACCATACTCAAACCCCAAAACAGCCTCTTCTGATAAGAAAGAATTTATCACTTCGAAACGCGGTTGTTTTGGGGCCAGATGTTTAAGCGGCTTGTAAATCTTGCCTGTGGTCTGATGGTGTAACGCGGCGTGGCGATGAAAAAAGGTGCCCCGTTCGCTATCCTGTCCGGTCAACCGAATTCGATAACCATCGTCCAGCAGGCTGGCATAGGCCAGATTTTCGGCAAAGCCCCAATCGATAAGTATGTCGCCATCGACCATTCTTTTCCGGTTATCCATTATTTTGCGCACGCGAGGGTGCAGCTCAAAACCGTCGGGTAACTCGAGCATTTTATTGCCGAGCGACTGAACCTTTTCGGCACTGATTCCGGTATTCGGGGTGACATTGACATCGCCGGAATCGAGCCCGGCCCAGTCTCTGGCCGCCGTCGGTTCCAGACCCGAAACCACGTTCAGCGCAACCGCCCCGCCTTCTTCAAGGGCTCGTCGGTAATCGGCAATCATCTGGTCAACCTTGGCCCGCGTGGTAAAACCTTCGTCGATTAATCGTTGTGCATGGACATCGACAATGCGCGGATGACGCCGAATTGCTTCGTACATCAGGGGTTGGGTTACCGCAGGTTCATCGGCTTCATTGTGTCCATAACGCCGATAACAAATCATGTCGATGACCACATCCTGATGGAAGGTTTCACGGAACTTGACTGCAATTTCTGCGATAAAAACACAGGCTTCCGGATCATCACCATTAACATGAAAAATCGGCGCCTGCACCATTCTGGCGACCTCGGTGCAATACAGCGTCGAACGTAAATCGCGTGAATTGCTGGTCGTAAAACCGATCTGGTTGTTAACAATAATATGAATCGTGCCACCCGTTTTAAAGCCCCGGGTTTTACACATATTAAAGGTTTCCATGACGACACCCTGGCCGGCAAAGGCCGAATCGCCATGAATTAATACCGGTAAAACGTCGTTCGTTTTACGATCATCAAACCGACGCTGCCGAGCCCGCACCGAACCTTCGACTACCGGGTCGACAATTTCGAGGTGGGATGGATTGAAGGCCAGTGCCAGATGCATCGGCCCCGAGTCGGAATAGATATCAGAGGAAAATCCCTGGTGATATTTTACGTCATGGTTGTATTTATCATTCCTGACGACATTACCTTCAAATTCGTCAAATAAATCGCTCGGCATTTTGCCGAAGATATTGGTCAATACATTCAGGCGTCCACGATGCGCCATGCCGATAACAACTTCACTGGTGTTGGTGACACCCGCCTGTTGAACGACACGGTCGATCACCGGGATCAGCGACTCCCCGCCTTCGAGCGAGAATCTTTTTTGCCCGACGTAGCGGGTATGCAGATATTTTTCCAGATTTTCGGCGGCTATGATGCGATCCAGGATTCGATTCTTACGCCCCTTTTTGAATTTGGGTGTTGCCATCGAAGTTTCCAGCTGCACCTGAATCCAGCGCTTTTGCGCGCGATCTTCGATGTGCATGTATTCCGAACCGAGGGTTCCACAATAGGTTTTTTCCAGCCGTTCGATAATTTCCCTGAGTGTGGCCTGCTCGAGACCGAATAAAGACCCTGTGTTAAACATGGTGTCCAGGTCACTTTCGTCAAGCCGGTTTCCTTCGATCGTCATTTCCCGAACCAGCGGACGTTCATTCAACTTAAGCGGGTCGAGGTCGGCCCTACGATGACCTTTAATTCGATAGGCGTTGATTAACTGCAACACCGATACCTGTTTGTCCTGTACCGGAGCCTGCGCAGCACTGACTGACCCGCCGTATTTATACTTTGAGGCAACCGCCGATTTCATTTCGGCCTGAACCGCCAGATGATCCTGATCGGGTCTGAGTTCACCATTTTGTAATTGCGCAAACCAGTTGCGCCAATTCTCGTCTACTTCGTTCTCATCTTTCAGGTATTTAGCGTAAAGCTCTTCAATAAATACAGCATTAGCTCCGAAGAGGTAACTTTCCTGCTGCATTTTTTTCATACTCATGATAATAATCCCGTCGGATAGCCCGTTTTACTTATAAATATAATAGCTGATGATTCAGCAATAGAAGGTTAAATATACTGGATTTTTCGAGTCTATAATACGTCTATACGAGAATTCTCCGGGCTAAGGGATCGATCGATCAGAACAATTTCCGATAAGATTAGATTTTATTCTTCTAATCAAACCCAACACCAACAAAATTGATTTTCAAATCGACCTGCGCTGTTAGAATACGCACACCTCAAACTGGATGTTAAAATGGCTCAATATATATTCACCATGAACGGCGTCGGTAAAGTTGTGCCGCCGCAGAATGAAATCCTGAAAGACATCTCATTGAATTTTTTTCCCGGTGCCAAAATCGGCGTACTGGGTTACAACGGCGCGGGAAAATCAACTCTGCTACGAATTATGGCGGGAGTGGATACCGAGTTCACCGGTGAAGCCCGCCCACAGGCCGGCATTAAAATCGGCTATCTGGCACAGGAGCCCGAGCTCGATAACGAACTCGATGTTCGCGGTAATGTCGAACTCGGCGTCGCCGATACCAAATCTTTGCTAGACCAGTTCAATGAAGTCAACATGAAGTTCGCTGAACCCATGTCGGACGATGAAATGAACGAATTGATTGTGCTGCAGGGGGAACTTCAGGAAAAAATCGAGGCCGCTGGTGCCTGGGACCTGGAACGAAAACTCGAAGTTGCCGCCGATGCTTTGCGCCTGCCGGCCTGGGACGAAGCGGTCGAACATTTATCCGGAGGGGAGCGCCGCCGGGTTGCTTTGTGCAAACTACTCGTCTCCAACCCCGACATGCTCATCCTTGACGAACCCACCAACCATCTCGATGCCGAATCGGTTGCCTGGCTGGAACGCTTTTTACAGGACTTCGAGGGAACCGTAGTCGCGGTTACCCACGATCGATACTTTCTTGATAATGTTGCCGGTTGGATTCTGGAGCTTGATCGTGGCCACGGTATTCCCTGGCAGGGAAACTATTCTTCCTGGCTGGATCAAAAACAGCAACGTCTCGAACACGAGGAGCGTTCGGAAAAAGCACGGCAGAAATCGATGAAAGCCGAACTCGAGTGGGTCAATTCCAACCCTAAAGGTCGGCAGTCTAAAAGTAAGGCCCGATTGAAACGCTTTGAAGAACTGTCTTCGCAGGATTATCAGAAGCGTTCCGAAACCCATGAACTTTATATTCCGCCCGGCCCTCGCCTCGGTGATGTCGTCGTTGAAATCGAAGGCGGTAAGAAATCCTTTGGCGATAAGCTGCTTTATCAAAACCTGGAGTTTAAATTACCCCGTGGTGGCATTGTCGGCATAATCGGTCCCAACGGCGCCGGTAAATCGACCTTGTTTCGCGTCATCGTCGGCCAGGAAACCCTCGATGAAGGGTCGCTTAAGATTGGTGACACGGTAAAGGTTGCCTACGTCGATCAATCCCGCGATGACCTCAATGGCGAGAATACTGTGTGGCAGGAATTGTCCGACGGACTCGACAATATTATTGTCGGTAACTATGAAATTCCATCGCGGGCCTACGTATCGCGATTCAACTTTCGTGGAGCCGCGCAGCAAAAACTGGTTAAGGATCTGTCGGGTGGCGAGCGCAACCGACTGCACCTGGCCAAACTGTTGAAAAGCGGTGGCAACCTGCTACTGCTCGATGAACCGACCAACGACCTCGATGTAGAAACGCTGCGGGCGCTTGAAGATGCCATTCTCGATTTTCCGGGTTCAGTGGTTGTGGTTTCGCACGATCGCTGGTTTCTTGATCGCATTGCGACTCATATTCTTGCCTTCGAAGGCGATAGCGAAGTGTATTCATACGAAGGAAACTATTCCGAATACGAAACACACCGTAAGCAGCGGCTGGGGCAGGACGCCAATCAACCCCATCGAATCAAATACAAAAAACTGGATCTATAATGTCAGACCTGGACAAATTATTTAAACGCCTCGACCTGCTGCTCGATCGCGTAGAGCAGGTTTTCCCGGCGCAGGAAACTGCAGCCACTGAACCCGGATTCCAGGCTTATCGCTGGGGCGATACAGGAATGGTAGGCATTGCATCGATCGATCGTGTGGACAAGTCCGAATTACTCCATCTTGAGCGCCAGACCAATTTGATGCTGAAAAATACCGAGCAATTCCTGAACGGTAAAAAAGCTAACAATGCATTGCTCTGGGGGGCTCGCGGTACCGGTAAATCGTCTTTGATCAAGGCCCAGCTAACCGAATTTGGAGATCGCGGCTTGTGCATCGTCGAAATCCCCAAATCGGCAACCGGTCAGCTGTTCGACATTATTCATACCCTGGAAAAAGATGGGCGCAAGTTTATTGTTTATCTTGATGACCTGTCTTTCGAAGCCAACGACGATTCCTACAAGGCGCTGAAAGCCTGTCTCGAGGGTTCGCTGCAGCCACAACCCGACAATGTGGTTATCTATGCCACCTCTAATCGACGCCACTTGATGCCCGAATCGATGAAAGACAACCTCGACAGCAGTATGGTCGACGGCCAGCTACACCCCAGCGATAGCATCGAGGAAAAAATTTCGCTTTCCGATCGCTTCGGTCTCTGGCTTTCCTTCCATCCTTTCACCCAGGATCAGTATCTTGCAGTGGTCGCGCAGACCCTGGCCGCAAAAAAACTGGAGTTTGACGATCAAAGTAGAATCGAATCCTTACGATTTGCCACCAGCAGAGGGTCGCGCAGCGGGCGTATTGCCGTTCAATTTGCCGCCTATTGGGAAAGCCTGCTATAACTGAGCATCGATCCAGTTGCCGGCATCGCCGATAGTACCGTTGCCGGCAAGATAATCGTCAATAATCCGCATGAATCGCGTCTTGCCGAATGAACCGTAGTGCCCCCCGTGGATGGTGTCGACATCGAGTTCGCGCAGACGGGTCAGGCTTTCGCGATACCGTAATTTGTCCGAATGATAGACCGTATCGTAAAGCTCGCCATCGTAAATAACATCGCCACTGAATAAGGTTTTCGATTTAACATCGAACAGGGCAATCGAGCCGGGGGAATGCCCGGGAAGATGCATAATCTGTAAAACCCGGTCACCGAGATCGACAACATCACCCTCGTCCAGGTACCCGGTTAATGGAGCTGGAGTCACCTGGTAGCTTTCATATCGAAAATCCCGATCGGGCAACGCGAGAAAAGTTTCGGCACGGATAAACCCGCCAACAGCGGTGTCGACATCGACCGGGTTTTGATGAATATGCGCTTCAAGATGATGCCCCAGTCGGCAATCGAACTCGTGGGCACCACCCATATGATCAAAATGGCAATGGGTTGATACGACTGTTATCGGTCGATCGGAAATCAGCTCGATTTCACTTCGAAGCGGACGCAAGCCCATCCCAGAATCGATTAATAAATCAGTATTTCGACCGCGAATGTGCCACATATTGCAGCGCAACCAGGTGGCGATATGCTTTTCTCTAATCAGTGAAATGCGGTCGTCGATGGCAACTGATTCATACCAGTCACCGGGTGCTACCACTGATTTTTTTAGTTCCAAAACTCAATCACCCCGCTAGTATTCGACCTCATTATTCATTCATCGCCACATCATCAAACCGAGCGCGCTTATCCGACCTGACAGGATTACCCGCGATTTTCTTTCCCGGCATTAAGATCGGTAAAGTCAGCATTGCCGCTAATGGCTGCAATCGTTGGCTAACGCATCGTAAAAGGATTGGCCATCGGTTCATCCGAAGTATTTATCCATACCGTCTTGGTGCGCGTGTAATCGTAAATCGCATCGATACCGCTTTCGCGACCCGGGCCGCTATTTTTAAATCCGCCAAAAGGTGCAATCGGTGAAATTACGCGGTAGGTATTGACCCAGACTATGCCCGAGTGGATGGCATCAGACACTCGTAAAGCGCGCGCAATATTCGAAGTGAAAATGCCGGCACCGAGGCCGAAGTCAGAATTGTTCGCCATTTCGATAGCTTCGGCTTCGGTATCAAAGCTGAGCGCGGAGAGAATCGGTCCGAACATTTCTTCGCGCACGGTACGGATATCCTGATGCGGGCAATCAAGAATCGTCGGCGTGTAATACCAGCCAGCATCTAATCCTTCGGGGCGTTTGCCACCGAACAGTAGTTTCGCCCCTTCTCCGATTGCATCTTCAACCGATTGGCTAACATGGTCTAACTGCTCTTTGGTGCACAGCGGGCCCACCTGCGTGTCTTCGGCCAGAGGGTCGCCAATGCAGATTTGACTGGCGCGTTCGACCAGGGTATCGAGAAACTTCTGGCGGATACTAGAATGAATAAATACCCGTGAACCGGCGACACAGCTCTGCCCTGCCGCGCCAAAGTTGCCAGCGATAACACCATTCACCGCACTCTCCAGGTCGGCATCGTCAAACACCAGAATGGGCGATTTCCCGCCAAGCTCGAGCGAAACCACGGCGAAATTTTCGGCGGTGTTACGCACGATATGCCGAGCCGTTTCCGGCCCTCCAGTGAAAGCAACCCGCGCCACATCAGGATGGCTGGTCAGCAGTCGCCCGCAGGGTTCGCCATAACCGGTGATGACATTGATAACCCCCGGAGGAAAACCGGCTTCATCGACAATTCGAGCAAACTCGAACATCGGCGCCGGCGCCACTTCCGATGCCTTTAACACCACCGTATTTCCCGCGGCCAACGCAGGACCGAGTTTGGTTGCAGTGAGAAACATTTGCGCGTTCCACGGCACCACGGCCGCGACCACCCCGATAGGTACCCGCTTGGTGTAAACATGCATGTTCGGCTTGTCGATGGGTAGGGTTGCACCCTGAATTTTATCGGCCAGACCGGCGTAATAGTAATAGTAGTCGGAAACGTATCCGGTCTGGGCTCGCGTTTCCTTGCCCAGTTTGCCACTGTCGATGGTTTCGATTTCACCCAGCATCTGTGAATTCTCTGCGATCAAATCGCCGAGCTTGTGCAGTAGCTTACCCCGTTGAGTGGCGTTCATTTCCGCCCAGGGGCCTGTTTTCAAGGCGCGGGAGGCAGCCGCTACGGCACGGTTCACTTCGATTTCGCCGGCGACGGCAGCACTCGCCCAAACTTCACCCGTAGCCGGATTAATCGATTCCAGCACGGCACCATCGGCGGCATCACACCATTTCCCATCGATATACATCTGGTAATGTTTCATAAGGCGACTCCTAAAACTTCGGTGGCAAAACTAAAGCCGAAATACTAGCTTTAAATATGCGATGAAGGAAGTTCATCGGCTAATTAATTTATAAAACCCGGGTCAAACTAAAAATGGCATAAACCGGTTAATCGATTCACCAGATATCCAGGGAATCAATAAGCAGTTGGCTTTATTCTGTGGGCAAAAAAGCGACTTGAGCTATTGAATAAACATTTGAATCAACTATAAAGTAAGATCGGTAGTCGATAATCGCGAAGTGATTAGCCAGATTTAACTACAAATATCAGTGCTAAATGCTTGAAATATCAGCAATCCCATGCCAACCTGCGACAATAAATGCCACAAACCCTACTTTTCCGTTTGGAGCCCACTTCTTGAATCTAGCGCAGGAAACAGATTTACTCCGAAAAATTCCAATGTTTGCAAAAATGGAAACATCGAAGTTGAAGTTATTGGCGTTTGCCAGTGAAATGATTTCCTTCGAAGATGGCGACATCATTTTCACCCTCGGGGACAGTGCCGACCATGCCTATGTCATCATGGATGGTGCGGTAGACGTAATGACCGAAACTGACGAGGGTCCCATTGTTACAGTGACACTTACACAGAACCAGCTCATTGGCGAGCTCGGCCTGTTGAACAACACACCCCGAATAGCAACCCTGGTCGCGCACGGGCCACTGAAAGCGATGAAAATAACCGGGGACATGTTTTTTCGATTATTGCGTGAAAACTCAGATGTAGCGCTCGATGTCATCCGCATGCTCAGCGACAAATTGACCCGATCGCATGGTTTGGTCGAATCAATGCAACGACAGCTATCGCAGACCACTAAGGTCAAATGAACGACAGCGATGAAAATACAGTACTAAATCGGGCTCGTTTTCTTAAGCTCTGGGAACGAAATCTGATTGCGGGCGCGGCCAATCACGCAGATCGGGTCTATCAGCAACTTATCAATGCCTATAACGAACCGCAACGTGTGTATCACAACCTGCAGCATATTAACCATTGCCTGACGACCTTTGATAAAGTCCGACATTTACCGCAGTCTACCGACTCGATCGAACTGGCCATCTGGTTTCACGATGTGGTTTATCAACCCGGATCCAGCGACAATGAACAATTGAGTGCGAAGCTTTATTGCACTGCCGCTGACGGCCAACATAAACCGGAAATGGTCAAGCGCGTCAATCGACTGATTATGGCGACGCTGCATAACGCCGAAGATATCGAAGATCCGGATTGCAAACTTATGGTCGATATAGACCTGTCCAGCTTTGCGCTCCCCTGGGAAGAGTTTCTCGATGATAGCAAAAATTTACGCCGTGAAAGCGGTATCGTTTCCGACCAGGACTATTATCAAAAGCAGTATCAGTTTCAACAGGGCCTACTGACGAAAGAACACTTTTTTCTGACCGATTACTTCATTGAACATGGTGAGAAAAACGCGCACCGCAATCTGCAGAAATTTTTTCATATCATCGAAAAGCATATTTAAAGATTAGCCCGTTGGAATATCAATGGTAAAGATCTTAACCGGGCGATTGAGTCCGCGAACCGATACTTCATCCAGCAGTTTAAAAATAAACTCTCCCCGAGGAATGCTATTTACGGTGCTTTCGGAAACAATAATGCGAGTGCCATAGTCCTTGTTCAATTGCTCAAGCCGTGCCGTTAGATTGACATTGTCACCATGCACCGTATACGCCACGCGACTACCCGATCCGACCAGACCACCGACTACCTTGCCCGAATTAATACCGATACGGGTATTGAACGAAACACCGTCACCGAATTCTTTTCCACTTAATACTTCCTGGATACCCAGCGCCGCTTTAACCGCATTACTGGCATGCGCCGGGTCGGGCTTGGGTACGTTGAAGGTTGCCAGCACCGCATCACCCTGAAACTGACTGATAACGCCGCCAAATTCGGCTATAGGTTCCGCAACGAGGGTAAAATAACGATTAAGCGCGTCGATCAGTTGCTCGGGTGACAAGCGCTCGCTAATCGAGGTAAAGCCTTCAATATCGGTAAACATAATAGTCGATTCACTGACTTCACCCTTGCCCGTAGTCGCGCCCTCTTCCGACTGGGTAACCCTTTGCGCAATCTCCTCAGGCACAAACCGCGACAAATCGCGAGCCGCGCTCCCCTCGATGACCGACTCGATTAACAGTCTCCGCGCTCGATACAGGGCCAGCGCCAATACCGTGGTCACCATCAATAGTGAAATAACCTTATCAAACTCAGCGCCGATCAGAACGCTATTCGAGGTCATGTATTCAACATAGTTACGCGTAATCATGTCGTTTTCAGGGTCCGCCAGCAAAACGTAGAAAACCATCAACACCCACCCCAGAGCGGCACTAATGCCGGTTGCAATAACAAAGCGGGGATCAAAATGTAAAGCCCGAATACCGATAAAAATAAACAGGTATAAAAAGGTGGGCGCTTTCAAATAAAACGAAGCCGGTTGCTCGTACTGCAAGTGAAAGCTCCAGATCAATCCCATTAACAATGCGATGTCGACTACGGACGATAGATACAGCATCCAGTCGGGAAGTTTACGTTTAACCGCGAGCACAAAACGCACCAGGCTGAACAGAAAATAGGCGGCCAATACCCAGGGAACCGGCGCAAAATCGACATCCTGCGAAAATGTCTTGGGCGAGAGTGAATACAGCAAAGCGAAAATGGCAACCACAGCCAGCTGAATAATACTGATTAAAACTTCGCTACGTTCCTGTTGATCGACAATCGCGGCAAGCAGGCGTTTGGGAAGCTGCTGATTTTGCGAAGGTTTGACGGATCCCGATAAAATTGACATAAAACCCGATGCTTCTACTTCTTTACTCAAAGCTCTACCCCTGATTTTCAATCGTTGAAGCTGCTGTTAAGACCCGAAAGATGGTCGATAATTCCTGAACCTGCCATAAAATTAATGATACGGCAGTGCGTTAGCCATAAATACGGTGTAGGCTCCGTGCGCAACCGTGTCAAAAAAAAACCGATGACAGAACGACTCGAAAAAACCCGGATTCTGATTTACAGCCACGACTCTTTTGGCCTTGGCCACCTGCGTCGCTGTCGCGCCATTGCCCATTCGCTGGTCGCTCGCTATAAAGGCGTATCAATTCTGATCCTGTCAGGTTCGCCTATTATAGGTAGTTTTGACTTCAAAGCGCGGGTCGATTTTGTGCGTATTCCCGGCGTGATAAAACTGAAAGATGGCGAATATACCTCGCTTGGTTTGCACATCGATCTCGAACAGACGATGAACATGCGCGAATCGATTATTTACCACACTGCGGTCAGTTTTAACCCTGATATATTTATTGTCGACAAAGAACCCACCGGATTAAAAGGCGAAGTCATCAGCACCCTGAAAATGCTGAAAGAAAAAGGTGCGATCAATGTGCTGGGTTTACGCGATGTAATGGACGAGGCAACGAAGCTAAAGCTCGAATGGGAAAGAAAACAGGTGCCGCCGGTGCTAGAGAACCTGTACCACGATATTTGGGTTTACGGACTCAGCGAGATGGGTAATCCTCTGGATGCATTGGGTTTATCCAAAAGCATTACCGATAAAATTACCTTCACCGGCTACCTCGACCGCGAAATCCCTAACGACCGTAACTGGGTTGCCCCGACCAACCTTGATGACCCCTATTTATTGATAACAACCGGTGGTGGCGGCGACGGAGTGGAAATGGTCGACTGGGTGATCCGAGCCTACGAATCGGACTCAGAACAACCGCTTAGGGCAGTCATACTCACCGGCCCTTTTATGCCGGCATCCAGCCAGCAGGAATTTCATGAACGATGTGAATCACTGCCCAATGTGGAAATACTGACCTTCGACAGTCACATTGAATTACTGATGCGCCGGGCCGCCGGCATTGTCGCCATGGGTGGATATAATACCTTCTGCGAAATATTGTCCCTCGATAAACCGGCATTGATCATTCCCCGATCAGTACCCAGACGTGAACAGCTAATCCGTGCCGAACGCGCTGTTAAATTAGGTCTGGTAAGCATGCTGGATCCCGATTCGGATCGGCCTGCCGCCGAAATGGCCAAAGCCCTCGTCAACCTGCCCCGGCAATCACCCCCGTCCTCCCACAAGATTGATGGCCTGCTCGATGGCCATGAAAGCGTCGCCGATATCGTGCGCCAGTATCTCGAGCCATCGCAGTCGAACGATTCGATAACCGCCTAGCTCGAATACCAACGTTTGAAAACCGATCCGCAGCGAGTGATGATTTATGTCCAGCATCTGCTCGGCATAGGGCACTTGAATCGATCGCTATTACTAGCCGGGCCCTTACAGCAACAGGGTTTTGACGTCAGCCTCGTTTCCGGAGGGATGCCCCAACCGAAAACCCGATTACACGATTTCAAAATCTACCAGCTCGACCCGGTTCGATCTAAGGATGACCGCTTCACTGCCTTAGTAAACAGCGATGGTGACGAAGTGGACGACGACTGGAAAATGCGGCGTAAACAGCAATTGCTCGACCTCTTTGCCGAAGTCGCACCCGATGCCCTCATTACTGAAACTTTTCCTTTTGGGCGCCGCATGATGCGTTTCGAGCTGATCCCTCTACTCGATGCCTGCCGCTCCAGCCTCAAGCAGATGACCGTGATTGCCTCGATCCGCGATATTTTACAACCCAAATCGCGCCCCGAACGAAACGTCGAAATCTGCCAATTGATTCAGCAATACTATGACCACGTCCTGGTCCATGGCGATGCGAGCGTTGCCACACTCGAGGACAGCTTCAGCCTGGCCGCGCAAATCAGCGACAAGGTCAGCTATAGCGGCTACATTTGTAATTCGCAGCCAGCCGCCGCACCACCGGCAACACCTGGCAATGAAGTAATTGTATCGGCGGGTGGCAGTGCAACCGGGCTAGCTATCCTGAAAGCCGCCGTTGGCGCGAAGCCCCTTTCCCTGTTACGCGATGCGCGCTGGCGAATTATGGTCAGCCCGGCGATTGCCGAACGGGATTATTTGGAGCTTAAAAAATCGTCATCGGCAACGCTGCTTATCGAACGCAACCGTGCCGATTTCACCAGCCTCATTTCGACCGCCCGACTGTCGATTTCACAGGCAGGTTACAACACCGTAACCGACCTGTTACAAACCGATACCCCGGCGATAATCATCCCCTTTGCCGCGGCCGATGAACAGGAACAAACCATTCGCAGCCGTTGCCTGCAACAGGCCGGACGGGTCGCCGTTATCGCAGAAACGGACTTAAACGCCGAACGACTGGCGACCACGATAGATCAGGTCAGCACGGCCAGGCAGCAACCCTTCCCGGTTCAACTGGACGGTGCCAGGCAAAGCGCTAATTTGATCCAAACATGGTTGAATCAATCTGATGCCTAAATCTTATGTCTAAAACCTACGGTGACATACAGCAAACGGCCTGGCGATGGCTAGGGCGGGAACTTGACCGCTGGGCTGATACAGACCAGGTAGTGGAACTATGGTGGCGCGACGACGACGCGGTTGCCGATAATGCACTGCTACAACGACTGCTCGGTATCAGCGAAACCTACCAGCTGCCGGTATCGCTCGCAGTAATTCCTGCTGCGCTCGCCCCGGGGTTGAATCCAGCCTTGCGCTTGCACGAACAGGTATCGGTATTGCAACACGGTTACGCCCACGAAAATTACGCACCTGGCGGAGAGAAAAAGCTCGAACTGGGGGGTGACCGGTCGATAGCTAACCTGAAACGGGATCTGAGCAAGGGTTTTGAACGCTTGCAGGGCGAATTTGACAGTCAATTCACTCCGGTTCTGGTACCTCCCTGGAACCGCATCACGCCGCCATTGATAGAGTCACTCGGTGAGATAGGGTTTCGTGGTATTTCCACGATGAAAGCCAGGGCAAAGGCAAACCCCGCCCCCGAATTGTTAATGGTGAACACGCACCTGGACCCGGTTAACTGGCGTCATCGTGGTGGATTTATCGGTGATTATCTGGCGATTGCCATTTTGATTCAGCACTTACAGGGCAAACGTACCGGCTACCGGGATGCCGGCGAACCCAGTGGGATTCTGACCCATCACCTGGTGCAAAATGAAGCCGTGTGGGATTTCTTCGAACGATTAATCGACTTTCTCAGCCGACACGAAGCGGTAAACTGGGTGTCGGCTAAAACGATCTGGAAATGAAGTGTTCAGAGCAATGGCACTTACTTAAGCTCACACACGCGTTATAAAAATCCAGCTATGAACGGACAATCGGTGAAACATTTCGCCCTTCGCGAAAAGTTTAACCGATTACCCGACCTTACCGTTTTTTTGGCATTTATATTTGGGACTTATTGTGAAAATCCAGGCTTTCGGGCTTAAGCAAGTGCCATTGGTGTTCAGAGGTTATTTAACAAAGAAACGCTGCGATAACCCGGCAGAACATTCCCCTCGCGATCAAATTCAAACATATGCGCGGCATCCCAGTTGAATTGAACCGGTGACTCCCCGCGCATGTCCCAGCCTTCGGCCATAGCATACATACTTTTGATTACACCCTTATGCACGACCGCTGCAGCATCAGAATTCTTGCGCGCCAGTTGCACTAACCATGAGGCAAGTCGCTGTTGAACCTGGCGTGGGCTTTCGCCCGAAGGCGGGCAGAAATCGATTCCGCGGGCCTCGTTATCACGCATCACATCACCCAAAGTTTTACGCAAGGGTTTCAAAATCTGCCCCTCCCATTCGCCCCAGTTCATTTCGACCAATAGCGGTTCGATTTGATAGTCGCGGACGCCCAGTATTTCAATGCTTTGTCGGGCCCGGCGTAACGGACTGCAATACCAGGGTAGCTCGAATAGCTCGTCGGGCAGCCGATAGCTTGCCAGGCGCTTTTTACCCATCTCGCACAACGGCTGATCGATCCGCCCCTGAATCCGTTTCTCCAGGTTCCAGCTGGTAATGCCATGACGAATCAGAACTAACTTCATCAGGCCTTATCACCGCAAACCAGGCGTATTTTTTGAACCAGACCATCGATTCCGCGATCCATGGAAAATCTCTGCCGAACTCGTTCGTACCCGGCCTGGCCAAGCGCATGCCGCAATTGAGGGTCTGATATCAATCGTGTCAGTGCTGTCACTAGCTGGTCGCTGTTTTTCTGCTCAACCAGCAGCCCGGTTACTTCATTTTCGATCAATTCCGGAATCCCGGAAATATCGGTAGACAGGCAGACCAGCTGCTGGCTTTGCGCTTCCATTAACACATTGGGCAATCCATCTCTGTCCCCGTCATCTGAAATTCTGCTCGGCAAAACAAAGATATCAGCCTCGCGATACATTGCCAGCACTTCGGTCTGGGGCAATGCCCCCAACCACTGGATGCGGTCTTCCAGCTTTAATTCCCGCGCTTGCTGCTTCAATTCCTCAAGCAATTCACCGCCACCAATGTGGAGGAATTCCCAGTGTAACTTCGGGTCTAGCCCAGCCAGCGCGGTCAACAGGAATTGGTAACCCTTTTTATCAACGGCCCGTCCGACGCTGATAAGTTTGACTCTGGCATCCGCATTGTCACCATTGGCACTGGAAAGCGCTCCGGGCTGCACATCAAATCGATTAAAATCGAGTCCGTGATAAAGCAAGGTCACCTTGTCGGACTTATCGGTTAAGGTTTTCAGGTAGTCGGCATTGGCCCGCGTACAGGTTACCAGCCAGGCAGCATTCGCCAGTTTTTCGCGTAGCTCCCATTCCCCTATCGTCCAGATATCTTTGGCGTGCGCCGAAATGCTCCAGGGCTTGCCGGTCATTTGCGCCGCGTAATAGCTAACCGATGATGGTGTATGCATAAAGTGGGTGTAATACAGGCCTACCGACGTGGGCATTTCCACTGCCATGACCATCGCCTGTGCAAAACGGCGCAATCGATTGATGCTGAAATCACGGCGCCAATCGCGCACAAAACAACGCAATGCCAGTCCAAAACCTGCGCTTTTTCGAATTCGCCACCAGCATTTTATGACCCGTGGTATATCGTCGCGAATATACTCGGGCAGATAATGGATGTCGGCTTTAATCTCGGCGTGTATCGGGTGCGTTGCCGGGTCATAGGGATGGCGCAATGAAAAAATACACAGCTCAAAACCTCGATCCTCGAGCGCCTTGATTTCCTGCGCAATAAAGGTTTCTGAAAGGCGTGGATATCCTTTTAATACAATAGCTAGGCTGGCTGGCATAATTGATTTGAGATCTGTGTTTGATATAAATCGACTGATGCGCGATAGTACACCGGCGAACCCTGCCGTACTAGCTAAGCTGCAGCGCATCACTGGCAATAATGCATAGGCCGACCGAAGTAATATAATACGAAAAAAATGGAACCATCACTATATAAGTATATTTTAAACCACAGTCGAAAAGATCAGATTTTTCTGATTCTGCTGTCAGTAATTTCACTGCCGCTGGTTTACATTACGCTTGAGCTGCCAAAGAAAATAATCAATCTACTCGAAGGCATGGATGTCCCCGAGGGTTTTTTCGGATACGAATTTGATCGCATTGGTTATTTAATGCTGTTCAGCGCCGCATTCCTGCTTATTGTGCTGACCAGTGGCGCGTTGAAATATGTGCTCAACGTGTATCGCGGGTCGCTCGGTGAACGTCTGCTGCGTCGATTCCGGTACGAATTGTACGAACGCATTCTGCGATTTCCGATGCCACATTTTAAACGGGTTTCGCAGGGCGAATTAATCCCGATGATCACCGCCGAAACCGAACCTCTGGGTGAGTTCATCGGTGAATCCTATTCGCTGCCGGTGTTCCAGGGTGGTACTTTATTGACCTATCTGTTTTTCATTTTTCAACAGGATATCTTTCTTGGGCTCGCGGCGATCGCCCTTTATCCCTTTCAGATGTATGTCATTCCGCGTTTACAGAAAAAGGTCAACCTGCTCAACAAAGAGCGCGTAACCATGGTGCGCAGCCTTTCCGGGCGCATCGGCGAAACCATTGCCGGAATCAATGAAGTTCATACCAACGACACCAGTCACTACGAACGGGCACATATCAGCCAACGTCTGGGCAAGATTTTTTCGATTCGCTACGCCGTTTATCGACGAAAGTTCTTCATCAAGTTTCTGAATAACTTTATTGCCCAGTTGACCCCATTTTTCTTCTACTCGGTGGGCGGTTATTTCGTCCTGCGCGGGGATTTGTCGATCGGGGCAATGGTAGCGGTACTGGTAGCCTATAAGGACTTGTCTGGGCCCTGGAAAGAGTTGCTAAGCTACTATCAGCGCAGGGAAGACATCAAGGTGAAATACACCCAGATAATCCAGCAATTCAACCCCCAGGGACTGCTCGATCCGAGCCTGCTGAATGATCTGCCTAAATCGATCAAACTGCCCTCTCGGGAAATACAGGCAAACAATGTACGCTATAGCGAAGATGGACTTTACTATGGCATCGACGGAGCCAGCTTCAAATATAGTCTGACGCAACACGCGGCGGCCGTCGGCCTCGGCAACAGTGGCAAGGATGAACTCGCCCTGCTGGTAGCGCGCTTGATCAGCCCCAGTTCCGGCAATCTGACCATGGGCGAAATATCCATGCAGGAACTCCCGGAAGCGATTACCGGCAACCGTATTGCCTACGTCGGCAGCAACGTTTATTTATTCAGTGGTAGCGTTTACGACAACATCTGTTATTCCTTGAAACACCAGCCTCATCCGATCGTCGATGAAGATGATGAAACCTTGATCGAACGTCAGGAGTCTGCCCTCGCCGGTAATTCACCCCACCGATTCGACGATAGCTGGGTCGATTTCCGGAGCGTCGGCACGCAAAATCACGGCGAGTTCATTGAAAAAATTATCGACGTCCTGCGCTGTGTCGAAATGGACGAAGAGATTTACCAATTCGGACTGCTGTCATTTGTCGATCAATCACAGAATGTCGATCTTGCCAAACGCGTGATGCAGGCAAGGCTTCAGCTACGTGATCGGTTCAATCAACCCGAATTTGCCAAGCTTGTCGAACCCTTCGATCAGGAAAAATTTAACAGCAACATGAGTGTTTCCGAAAACCTGTTATTCGGAACCGTCTATGGCAACTCGGTCGACGCCGAGAAGCTGCTCGAAAATACCAGCATTCGTAAGGTGCTCGACGATTGCGGGCTGAGTGATGAATTTCTGCAGGCGGGTGCACAAATCGCTGAAATTATGCTCGACCTGTTCTCCGACGTTGAACCCGACAGCGAGCTGTTTGAACAATACAGTTTCATTGATGCCAGCGACCTGCCCGAATTTAATCAGCTACTGATAACGATCAAGAATACCGAGCTCAAATCACTCACCAAAAGCGATCAACAACGGTTAATGACGCTACCCTTTAAACTGATCGTCAGCCGGCATCGACTAGGGCTCATTGACGAGTCGATTCAGCAACTCATTTTACAGGCTCGCGCAGAAATTCGCTTAATTGCCAGCCAGGAAAACCTCGGCATCGAATTTTTCGACGAAGCCTTCTTCAACCAGCGTGTCGCAATCCGGGATAATATTTTATTCGGCAAGCTGGCCTATGGTCAGGCCAATGCACAACAGAAAATAAACGACTTGATCGCCGATGTCATCAATTCGCTCGATTTACGTAAAGATGTCATCGAAGCGGGACTGAACTACGAGGTCGGTGTCAGCGGTGGCCGGCTTTCGTCAACGCAACGGCAGAAACTCGGGCTGGCACGCGCCTTAATCAAATCAGCCGATCTACTCATCGTGAACGAAGCCCTGTCGGGCCTGGATACCGCGAGCGAACGCCGCCTGATAAAAAATGTCAGAGAAAAAATGCGCCACAAAGGAATTCTGTGGATCCTGGGGCGCGTGCAACTGGCCGACCAGTTCGCAACCATTCTGGTTATGGAGCGCGGCCGTCTCACCGACCAGGGTAACTACGAAGATATGAAAACCAATAGCCCACATTTTCAGCAACTACTCGCGGCCGAGTGACCACCCTATTGGCTTAGTTTTGGCGTTTTAAAAATATATGCGTAGTGAAAAACCGATCGGCAAGCTCGCGCCTTACTCCGCCGATTAAACTCCCCCAGTTAAGCTTCAACGCAGGGTTTATCACCTGCAAACCCGCTTTTTCACCCAACGCTATGAGCGAAGCCCGGGTGAAACAATTAATGTGCTCGAGGGGATGAATTGCGTCCATCGATGGCGACCAACCGTGGCTTTGTAATGCATTTTCAATGCCTTGACCGTCCGGAACACGAAGGTAGATAATGCCATCATCGCTGAGCAGGCCGGTCAGCGTTAACAGCAGGCCCAACGGGTCGGCAAGGTGTTCAAATAGCTGGTTGGCATAAATGCAGTGGTAGCTTAAACCGGTACTGTCCAGCTCCGTAATCACCTGCAAGCCCATTGATTCAGCATGCTCGCGTCGCTGTTCAGACAACTCGAAACCATAAACATTGATCCCGTGTGCCTGTGCCATGCGACTCCAGTAACCCCAACCCATGCCAACTTCAAGCAGATTGATACGATGAGTCGGCAGCTTCACCAAGCTGATGATCGCCTGGACCTGATTCGCGTATTGGCGATATAACGTCGCTTTAGCCTGACGTTTTTTCAGCAGGCTTGCCCGTTGATCGACCCAGTCGCCATATAGCAATGCCATACCCGCATCATCGAGAATCGAATCCTGGTAGATAAAATGGCATTCCTCGCAGCGGACAATATGAAAATGGCTATCGGCAATAGCATCCATCGGCAACCTGCCCTGATAAAACCGGGTCAGATAATCGGCCAGTCGCGCATCGCGATAGGAAAGTTCGAACAGGGTTGAGGTTTTTACCGAACGGCAAATAGGGCAATGTTCGCGATGTTCAAATTGCAGGGGCATCGGTTTTACTTGTATGGGTCGGCTGCGTCGCGCAACCCGTCACCAAAAAAGTTAAACGTGAGTATTACCAGAACCACCGGAACCACCGGATAGAGCAGCCAGGGATAGAGCGCCACAACATTGATGTTCTGCGCTTCATTCAGCAAAACTCCCCAACTGGTTACCGGGGGGCGCAGGCCGAGGCCGAGAAAGCTGAGCGCGGTTTCACCCAGAATCATCGCCGGGATCGAAAGCGTCGCCGATGCAATCAGATGGCTCATAAATCCGGGGAGCAAATGGCGACCGATTATCCGCCCCGGTTTGGCACCCATCAGTTCTGCCGCCGCGCAATACTCTTCTTCGCGCAACGACAATAGCTTCGATCTAACCGCCCGCGCCAACCCGGTCCAGTCGAGCAGGGCGAGAATGACGGTAATGCCGAAAAAGATCACTATCGGGCTCCAGTTCACCGGCAACACCGCCGACAGCGCCATCCACAATGGCAGCTCGGGAAATGATCGAATAACTTCGATAATTCGTTGCACGCTGGCATCGACCCAGCCGCCATAATAGCCCGCGAGCCCACCGATCAGGATACCGAAAAACATGCTGATGGTGATGCCGACCAGACCGATGGTCAAAGAAATTCGCGCGCCATAGGTAATGCGGGAAAACATATCACGCCCGAGGCGATCGGTACCCAGAAAATAGAAAGTACCGTTTTCCGGCGGGCAGACCAGATGAAATTTCGCTTCGAATAAACCCCAGAAACGATAGGGATCACCTGCGCAGAAAAATCGCAGC
>JBLHOA010000023.1:0-24663 GCA_047622345.1 Gammaproteobacteria bacterium
AACATCCTGTCTTGATCAGCCTGTTGCAACGGGTGTCCGAAGCCCGGGTTGAAGTCAGTGGGAAGGTAGTTGCCGAAATTGAACGGGGATTACTCGTTCTCGTCGGAATTCAGCCGGAAGATGATCGAACCATTGCGGCAGGGCAACTGGCTCGAATACTTAATTATCGAATATTCTCCGATGTAGACGACAAAATGAACCTGTCGCTGGTGGATGTGCGTGGTGGATTGTTGTTGGTGCCCCAATTTACGCTTGCCGCAAATACCCGTAAAGGTCGCAGGCCCAGTTTTACCTCGGCGGCGACCCCGGCGCATGGAGAGGAGATTTTTTCTGATCTGGTGAGCATAGCCCGGGAACAATTTGAATCGGTTGAGGCGGGCCAATTTGGCGCCGATATGCAAGTGCAGCTGGTAAATGACGGACCTGTCACTTTTATTCTTGAATCGTAAAATGTCGTAAATTAAGTCGAATTTACGCACGATGTCGACTATTATCTGCACACTCTCAAAACCGCCTGGAAAATAGACATTCATGCCTGATCGTACCGCCACCGCTAAACGCGATACCCTCGAAACTCAAATTAGTGTTTCCATAAATCTTGATGGAAGTGGAAGCTCGAATTTCGATACCGGAATTCCGTTTCTTGAGCACATGCTGGAGCAGATTGCCCGTCACGGATCGATTGATCTTGATATAACCGCGAATGGTGATTTGCACATTGATGATCATCACACGGTTGAGGATATCGGCATTACACTCGGTCAAGCCTTCTCCGAGGCGCTGGGTGATAAAAAGGGCATTATGCGCTATGGACATGCTTATGTGCCGCTGGATGAAGCGCTGTCACGGGTAGTAATCGATTTTTCCGGGCGTCCGGGCATCGAGTACAGAGTCGATTTTCCGCGTGCGCGCATTGGTTCGTTCGACGTCGATTTGTTTCATGAGTTTTTCCAGGGGTTTGCCAATCACGCCCCCGCTACGCTGCACATTGATAATTTGCATGGTAAGAATGCGCATCATGTTGCCGAGACCATATTCAAAGCCTTCGGCCGTGCAGTGCGATCCGCAGTAGCTACGGACCAGCGTATGGCCAATGTCATTCCTTCGACCAAAGGATCGCTATAGCTCATGCAGACGATTGCCGTCGTCGACTACGGCATGGGCAACCTCAGGTCAGTTGTTAACGCACTTGAAGCCGTTATTGGCAAAGGTCAGCGTGTTGTGCTGAGCTCTGATGCCGATTGCATCATGCGGGCAGACCGGGTCGTATTTCCAGGACAGGGCGCGGCTGCAGATTGCATGCGCGCTATCGATGAGTATGGTTTACGCGATACCATTGTTAATGCCGCACAGAATAAGCCGTTTCTCGGAATCTGTATGGGGTTACAGGTGCTGGTCAGCCATAGCGAAGAAAATGGGGGAATCGATTGCCTCGACCTGTATAAAGGGCAGGTGCGTTTTTTCGGAAATACTCGAACTGACCATCTCGGGGATAAGTTAAAAGTTCCGCACATGGGCTGGAATTCCGTTGTGCAGACAAAAACTCATCCGCTGTGGCAGGGTATCGAGGATGGCAGCCGGTTTTACTTTGTGCATAGCTATTACCTTGATGTTGATGATAAATCGATCATCGTCGGGGAGACCGACTATGGCATTGCCTTTGCCAGTGCGATTGCCACTGACAATGTATTCGCACTCCAGTGTCACCCCGAAAAGAGTGCCAATGCCGGTTTGCAGTTATTATCTAATTTTGTCGATTGGGATGGACAGCCATGATTTTGATACCCGCGATTGATTTAAAACAGGGGCAGTGTGTCCGCCTGCGCCAGGGGCGTATGGATGAAACCACCGTTTTTTCTGATGACCCGATCGCCATGGCCAGTAAATGGGTAGCCCAGGGCTGCAAGCGATTGCACATAGTTGATCTGGACGGGGCTTTTGAAGGCAAGCCGGTTAATGCAGATGTCATCGAAGAAATTACGGCCGCTTTTCCCGGGCTGCCGATTCAGGTCGGTGGTGGAATTCGCAGTATAGAGACCGTTGAAGCCTACCTCGCGGCTGGGGTGAGTTACGTCATCATTGGTACGCAGGCGGTTAAGAACCCTGAATTTGTCACTCAATTGTGTTCAGAATTCCCCGGTAATGTCATTGTTGGCATCGATGCCAAGGATGGAATGGTGGCAGTACATGGTTGGGCCGAAAATTCGGATCACACCGCTCAGGGCCTGGCCTTACGCTTTGAAGATCAGGGTGTTTCGGCAATTGTTTACACCGATATCAGTCGCGATGGCATGATGCAGGGCGTCAATGTGGAAGCGACGAAGAAGCTGGCCGAATCGATTAGCGTACCGGTGATAGCTTCCGGTGGAGTCACTAAAATGGATGACATTATCCAGCTGAATGAAGTCAAGCAGTCGGGAATAGAAGGAGTCATTATCGGGCGCGCGCTCTATGAGCGAACCATCAGCCTGGAAGAGGCGCAATCTTATATTGACCAGCATTAATAGATGTAATTGATATGGCGCTGGCAAAACGAATCATCCCCTGTCTTGACGTAGACCACGGTCGTGTTGTCAAAGGTGTCCGCTTTGTTGATATCAAGGATGCCGGAGACCCGGTTGAAATTGCGCGACGTTATAACCGCGAAGGAGCCGATGAAATTACCTTCCTCGACATCACCGCGAGTTCGGATGATCGTGAAACTATGGTGCATGTTGTTGAGGCGGTTGCCCGGGAAATATTTATACCTTTAACCGTCGGTGGTGGAATTCGCGAAGTGTCTGATATTCGCCGAATGCTGAATGCTGGCGCCGATAAAGTCAGTATTAACACGGCCGCGGTTTTCAATCCTGAATTAGTAAGACAGGCCGCCGATAAATTTGGCTCGCAATGCATTGTTGTTGCCGTAGATGCCAAAAAAGTAAACACCGATGACGAGCCCGCGCGGTGGGAGATATTTACCCACGGAGGCCGTAAGTCCACCGGAATTGACGCCATCGAATGGGCGAAAAAAATGGATAGCTTCGGTGCTGGCGAAATTTTACTGACCAGTATGGACCGCGATGGTACCCGTATCGGTTTCGATAATGACTTAACCAGCCAGGTTTCGGCCGCGGTCAGGGTTCCGGTGATAGCCTCGGGCGGTGTTGGTGATTTGCAGCATTTGGCCGATGGCGTCCTTAAGGGGAAGGCCGATGCCGTCCTCGCAGCCAGTATTTTCCATTTTGGTGAATACCGGATCAGTGAAGCGAAAGCATTTATGAAGGCCAGGGGAATCGAGGTTCGCGATGTCTGACTTTGTCGATCAGGTAAAATGGAACGAACAGGGTCTGGTAGCGGCCATTGCGCAGGACTGGAAAACTGGAGAAGTGTTGATGTTAGCCTGGATGGATGCCGAGGCTTTGGCCTTGACCGAACAAAAACAGCAGGCCGTATATTGGTCAAGATCGCGCAAAAAACTCTGGTTTAAGGGTGAAGAATCGGGCAATAGCCAATGGATAAAGGAAATACGCATCGATTGCGATGCAGACGTTGTTCTGTTGAAAGTCGAGCAAAAAGGCGGAATTGCCTGTCACACTGGACGAAGGCGTTGTTTCTTCCGTGTACTGGCAAATCGTCAATGGCAGATTGATGAAGAAATAATCAAAAATCCCGAAGAGATTTATCAATGAGTGATGATATACTCGCGCGCTTAATGGCGGTACTAGAGTCAAGAAAATCGGCCGATCCGGATTCTTCTTATGTGGCAGGGCTTTACGATAAAGGTCTGGATAGCATATTAAAGAAAATTGGTGAAGAGTCGACCGAGACGATAATTGCGGCAAAATCAGGGGACGGCGAGCAGATAATTTATGAAACTGCCGATCTCTGGTTTCATTGTCTGGTAATGCTGGCACAGCAGAATCTGGACGTAGAGTCGGTGCTCAATGAGCTGGACAGACGCTTCGGAGTTTCCGGAGTCGATGAAAAAGCCGCACGCAAACTAAAGTAAATGAGGTGAAAAATGGGTTTTGGTGGAATTAGTATCTGGTCTCTTGTGTTAATCCTTGGGATTGTGATTTTGTTATTCGGTACCAAGAAGCTACGAAATGTTGGTGGCGATCTTGGTGGTGCGATTAAAAGCTTCAAAAAATCAATTAAAGATGAAGAAGCGACCGCGGAAAAACCCGAAGAAGAGCAGGTTATTGAAGGGAAAGTCAGCAACGAAAAAGATAAGGTTTAGCCCGGGTTTCCGGGTTTGACATTATTTCTTTTGCATAAATTGATCGACGCTACTGTGCCTGAAAACTTATTCTTATTTGAGATCAGTTACCTCCGTGCGAATGGGGTTTAACTGATGTTCGATATGGGTCTCACCGAGATGATGCTGATCGGTATTGTCGCACTGGTCGTTATCGGTCCGGATAAGTTACCCGGTGTAGCGCGTACCGCGGGAAAGTATTTTGGCCGATTAAAACGTTTCGTCTCCAGCGTGAAGTCGGACGTCGAGAGTGAACTTCGCGCCGACGAATTGCGCGAAATTCTGTCCAAGCAACAAAAAGAACTGGATTCGCTGAAAAATGTAATGAACGAGACTAGTAAGGCAGTGTCCGACGAGTTCAAATCTGAGGCGGACAAGCCCTCGACCGAAAGCCTACAACCCTCCACAGACAACAACCCGTCTGGCCAAATTGAGCAGAAAACCGAACAAAAATGAGCCAGGACGAAAACCAGGAACAAAAAGCAGGAAGCCTGATGTCGCATTTGGCTGAATTGCGTGATCGTGTTGTGCGTATGGTGGTGGCCATTCTGGTTTTGTTTCTGGCGATGTTTTACTGGGCAAACGACATTTATACCTATCTAGCCGAGCCCTTAACCCGGCATTTGCCCGAAGGTGCAACGATGATAGCAATCGACGTCGCGTCGCCATTTCTGACCCCCTTCAAATTGGTGTTAATGCTGTCGGTTTTTCTGGCGATGCCGGTAATCCTGCATCAATGCTGGGCCTTTATTGCACCGGGCTTGTATAGCAATGAAAAGCGTATTGCCGGACCACTTCTGGTATCCAGCATCTTTTTGTTTTATGCCGGTGTCGCCTTTGCCTACTATGTCGTTTTTCCGCTGGTGTTCGGCTTTTTTACCAGTGTCGGCCCGGAGATGATCAATATATCGACCGATATAGGTCGCTACCTGGACTTTGTTATCGCCCTGTTTTTCGGATTCGGGCTCGCATTCGAAGTGCCGATTGCGACCATAATTCTGGTAGCCTTAGGCTTGACTACTCCGGATAAGCTCGCTGAAAAAAGGCCTTATGTAATCGTCGGTGCCTTCGTTATCGGTATGCTGCTGACACCGCCAGATATCATATCGCAGGTTTTGCTCGCGTTTCCGGTGTGGTTATTGTTTGAAGTCGGTTTGATTGCTTCGCGGATTATTTTCAGAGACAGGGAAGGTCAAAAGGACGATGAAGATGATGATGGCGAAGAAAATTCGATTGCTCCAGTGACCGACCCGGTGTCTGACCCTGTGTCTGGCTATGAACCGCTAACCGACGAAGAAATGGACGCTGAACTGGATCAGGCGGACGAGGATGCAAAGCCCGAAAAATCGTAACAGTCGGCTATTCAATCGCTAGAACTTCATTCAATTATGCAATTCAATATTTAATAAATCAGCCGGCAGCCCGATAACTGGGATATGTTGTCATCCTTATTAAAAAGCATTATTCCGATTTTATTTTGTTTTCTTAGCTCCCCGGCTATCGCCCTGGAATTGTTCGGGGTAAATCTCGAATCGACCAATAGTGGCGAATTGCGCAATGCCGCCAAACAGGCTGGTGTCGTATTAGTCAAAGAAAGTGGTGACGATACCTGGTTTGACGTCTATGACAGTTCGACCGTGCTCGAAGGATCCACATTGCTGTATCTGGGTTTTGTCAAAAATAGCCAGCAATTTGCCTTTGCCGAATACGAATTCCCCGGTGTGGACACGCGTTTATTGCTCGCTAAACTCACCCGAAAATATGGAAAAGCGGCGATTTCGGCAGGCCGGTTTATCAGCGATAAACGTTATCGATGGGATCAGGACGGCATTGCTATTGAGTTACGCAGCGAATGGCAAAACTACAAAACCCATATTATTTATCGTAACCCGGTAGTTTTTGCCGAACTGTTGCAGGAACGGTTGTCGGTAATTGATACGCCTGCGGCAAAGCCAGAGGTGTCCATTTTTTAACCGTTTATCGAGCGATATTCACCATTGATCGTAAACCCACCAAAATCGCCAGCTAAAATCGTCCTGTCGGCTAAGCTTTTGGAGTAATTGACAGGTACTAACTATGAATCCAATTAACTCTGTGAGCAGCAGTCCGGAAAATTACTCAGCGCAACAATCGGCTGAGGCCGGCATTCGACAACAAATCCAGCGCCTGGATGAGAATGTTACCACTGTGGCGCAGTCTTCCTTCGAAAACTCTGCCGATGCCGATCCGCAGCGGTCGCTGGTCGAGCAGCAGGAAATTGTTCAGGCCGTTCGCGCTAATGCCAGTTCGCTAGTCGCCTCGAATGAGGTTGTCGGGACGCTACTCGATATCAAAGTATAGTCATAGCGCGGGAGCGATTTATCTGGTCGGAGCCTGTCTGTATTGCTGACCGGCCCTGCCACCGGTTATCGGTGTTCCGTTGCGTTAAGGGATATTAACCCGCGGTGAAAATTGCGCTATCATGCTGCAGCAATCAAGCCACGACACACTACTTAAATGACCAGCAAACCCGCCCGTCTTCGACGTCGCACCCTACTTATTATTCTGGATGGATTCGGCATCAATCCTGATCCAACGCACAATGCCATTGTGCAGGCAAATACACCAAATTTTGACCGACTCTTTTCCGGGTATCCAATGACAACCCTCGAAGCTTCGGGGACCGGAGTAGGTCTGCCGCCAGGCCAGATGGGCAACTCCGAAGTTGGACACATGACCATCGGCTGCGGGTCGATTATGAAACAGGATCTGGTGCGCATAAATGATTCAGTTGCGGATGGCAGTTTTTTTGACAACCCGGTTCTGCTCGCTGCGGTTATGGCTGCGCGGGTGGCAAACCGGCCGCTGCATCTGGCGGGGTTAGTGTCTAACGGCGGCGTACACAGTCATCTCGATCATTTAATTGCGCTTATTCAGCTTTGCCACCGTCATGAAGTCGTCGCGCAATTGCATATGATTACCGATGGACGCGATACCGCGCAACAAATCGCGTTACAGGATCTTAGCGAGTTAGAGCAGGTTATGACGCAATACGGTGGTCGAATAGCGACCGTTTGCGGGCGTTATTTTGCAATGGACCGGGATAATCGATGGGATCGCGTAAAGCAGGCCTGGGATAATATGACGCGAGTTAGTGCCATACAGGTCGAGTCAGCGCAGGTCGCGGTTGAGCAATCTTACGCACAGGAGGTAAATGACGAATTCATTAAACCGGTCCAGTTGAGTGGTTTCGAGCCAGTGCTACCCGGCGATGAAATGATCTTTTTTAACTTTCGCAACGATCGCGCTCGACAAATCTGCACTGCTTTTGCCAATGAAGACTTCGATGGATTCGATCGTGGTGGCAATTACCAACCCATCAGGGTGAGCACGATGACCGACTATGGCAGCCAATTACAATCGCCGATAGCATTTGCCGCCCAGTCGCCAGAAGTTACCCTGGGTAGCACGATTAGCGATTCGGGCTTTCGCCAATTGCACAGTGCTGAAACCGAAAAATACCCCCACGTAACTTTTTTCTTTAACGGTGGGCGTGAAAAGCCTTACCCCGGTGAAGTCCACAAATTGATCCCATCGCCCAAGGTGGCTACCTACGACCTGCAGCCGGAAATGAGCGCTGCGCAGGTGGCTGATGAAGTGATTGACGGCATTCAAAAGAAGCAGTTCGAATTCATTGTGGTCAATTTTGCGAATGGCGATATGGTGGGCCACACCGCAATTCGCGAGGCCGTTATTGAAGCGGTAGAAGTACTCGATCGTGAAGTAGGTCGGGTTCTCGACGTCGCGCAGGAAAACGGATTTTCTGTTTTGTTAAGTGCTGATCACGGTAATTGTGATGAAATGATCGATGCTCAGGGCAAACCCCACACGCAACATTCTAACCATCCTGTGCCCTGTGTAATAATCGATGATCAGGTCACCACACTGGAAGCCGGGGGCAATCTGTCCGCGATTGCGCCGACGGTTTTGCAGTTAATGGGAATTGCTATACCGGCGTTAATGGGTGGCCGGTCGGTGATTCGTGACGTCTTGTCGGATGAATCTTGCTAAATTCAAACAAATTTAGTATTACTGATTCATTCGGGCACTCTGAAACCAATTATGGCAACACTAACTGAAACTTTAGAAGACATTACCTTGTTCCGAGGTATGAGCGATGATGACATCGGCAGGGTTGCTGAGCAGACCGTAATCCGGCAGTTCCCTAAGAACACGGTTATTGTCAGCCAGGGCGACGAGACCGATTCTTTTTATGTCATTTTAAGTGGCAAAGTCGACGTGTTTCTGCAAAATGACAAGGGCAAGGAAATCATTATCAACACCCTTGGCGAATGCGAGGCCTTTGGCGAGCTCGCGCCTCTGGGTAAAATCCCACGTCAGGCCAGCATTATTACTACCGAAGACTCGACCTTTGGCATCATTTCCCGACAGGTGTTTATGGACACCCTGCTGACCAAACCGACCGTCAGCATGAAAATTATTGACTTGCTGATTAGTCGTATTCAGGATTTGACCGAAGACGTGAGCAGCCTGGCACTCGAGGATGTTTATAACCGGGTTGTGCGCGTGCTCTATAAGCATGCGGAAGAAGTCGGCGAAAAACTGATAACCGAAAAACTCACCCAGCAGGATATTGCCAGTCGAGTGGGTGCCACCCGGGAGATGGTTCATCGCATCCTCAAGGAATTGAAAACCGGTGGTTATATTTCAATCGAAGGCAAGCACATCACCATCGAGAAAAAACTCCCTCCCGGCTGGTAGATGCTCCCTTCGCACTGAAGCTACAATACCTTTTCCATTTTGACCGATAGCCTTCCAGCGCTATCAATTGCCTATTATTAAATGTTGTCCTCAATGTTCCTCGGCGGCCGTTAATGCTAAGATAACTCGATTTTTACACCGAGGTCGTATACGTGGCAGGTCATAGTAAATGGGCGAATATTCAGCACCGCAAGAAAGCGCAGGATGCCAAGCGCGGAAAACTATTTACGCGCTTGATTCGAGAAATTGTGGTGGCCGCAAAGGCCGGTGGGTCCGACCTCGATTCTAACCCGTCATTGCGTACGGCCGTCGAAAAAGCGAAATCTCAATCGGTTCCCAAAGACCCGATCGAACGTGCCATTAAACGTGGTGCCGGTGAGCTAGATGGTTCCGAATTCGAAGAAATCAGATACGAAGGTTACGGTCCATCGGGGGTCGCGTTTATCGTTGATTGCCTGTCCGACAATCGTAATCGCACCGTCGCCGAAGTACGCCATGCCTTCAGTAAAGCCGGTGGAAACCTGGGGCAAACTGGTTCGGTTGCCTATATGTTTTCCAGTCTGGGAGTATTGCTTTATTCCCCCGAACACGATGAAGACCAAATTATGGAAGCAGCGCTGGAAGCCGGTGCGGAGGATGTCATCGTCGATGAAGACGGTAGTATCGAAGTTATTACTGCACCCGATGAATATGTGGCGGTTAAGCAGGCGATGATCGAAATGGACCTTGAACCGGAAGAATCGGATCTCACCATGCGCGCGTCACTCAACGCCGAATTGACGGTCGACGATGCGCAAAAAGTTTTGCGACTGGTCGACTTGCTGGAGAGTTCTGATGACGTGCAGGAAGTCTATTTTAATGCCGAAATTCCCGAAGAAGCCTACGAGGATATGGCTTAATGATTATCCTGGGCATCGATCCAGGGTCGCGAATCACCGGATTTGGATTGATCGATAATCTTAGTAATCAAATGAAGTACATCGGCAGCGGCAATATTAAAGTGGTCGGAGATAACCTGCCCGAGAAACTGGGTAGTATTTTCAGCCAGGTTGGCGCTGTCATTGAGCAGTTCCGGCCCGAGCAAATGGGTATTGAAAATGTCTTCATGGCGAAAAATGCTGCTTCGGCTTTAAAGTTGGGGCAGGCCCGTGGTGCCGCGATTTGCGCCGGCTATCAGGCTGGGTTACAAATTGCTGAATACTCACCGCGAGAAGTCAAGCAATCGATAGTCGGGAGCGGCGCCGCGAGCAAAGAACAGGTGCAGCATATGGTCAAGCACTTGCTCGGAATTCGGCAGGAATTAAAAGCGGATGAAGCCGATGGCCTGGCCATTGCCATATGCCACGCACAATTTTATGCTACACAACTAAAAACCGGGATCGATAAAAGTATGTTTAAAGCGCGAAGGAATCATCGAAGATGATCGGTCGATTAAGTGGCATTCTTGCGGCCAAACGCGCGCCCCAGGTTTTGATTGATTGTCATGGTGTCGGTTACGAAGCTGATGTATCCATGACCACCTTCTATCAGCTACCGGAAACCGGTGAATCGGTATCTATCTGGACGCATCTGGTAATTAAGGACGATGCGCATAATCTTATCGGATTTAATTCTGAACCGGAGCGTGCGCTATTTCGCCAGTTGATCAAGGTGAATGGGGTGGGGCCCAAGATGGCGCTGACCATTTTGTCCGGAATAGACGAGCAGCAATTCGCCCAGTGTATTAATAATAACGACGTCGCGATGTTGACCCGCCTGCCCGGAGTGGGCAAAAAAACGGCCGAGCGCCTGATTATCGAAATGCGCGACAAGGTCGCGGATCTGGTTGGCGTTGCCACCAGTCCGCAGCAGGATGTTTCGCGGCGGTCGATTGTTAACGAGGCCATCGAAGCGCTGCAGGCGCTTGGCTATAAGGCCGGCGAAGCTGAAAACCTGGTGCAGAAGGCACAACAGGGTGAAGCGGGTGAAAGCAGTGTTTCCGCGCTCATAAAAATGGCCTTGCAGTCGTCGGCTAGATCATGACCGAAGAACGATTAATCGATGCCGAAGTGGTGCAGGTAGAACTGTCGCAGGACAGGGCTTTGCGCCCCAAAATGCTTGCCGATTACGTGGGTCAGCCGGAAGTCTGCGAGCAGATGGAAATATTTGTACAAGCGTCACGGCAACGCAATGAGGCGCTCGATCACGTACTCATATTCGGCCCGCCGGGACTCGGGAAAACGACGCTGTCGCATATCATCGCCAATGAAATGCAGGTGAATTTACGTCAGACCTCTGGGCCAGTGCTGGAAAAGGCCGGCGATCTGGCCGCTTTACTGACCAACCTCGAACCCCATGACGTGCTATTTATCGATGAAATTCATCGACTTAGCCCGGTGGTTGAGGAAATCCTCTATCCCGCCATGGAAGATTACCAGTTGGATATCATGATTGGCGAAGGGCCAGCCGCACGCTCGATCAAACTTGATTTGCCACCATTTACGCTGGTGGGCGCGACTACTCGCGCGGGCCTTTTAACGTCACCGCTGCGCGATCGATTCGGAATTGTGCAGCGGCTCGAGTTTTATTCGGACGACGAATTGCGCACCATTATTATGCGTTCCGCCGGCTTGCTTGGCATACAACTCGAAAGCGAGGGTGCGGCGGAAATTGCCAGCCGATCCAGAGGAACGCCGAGAATTGCGAATCGATTACTTCGACGGACTCGCGACTATGCCGAAGTAAAAGCCGACGGCATCATTTCGGCCGATATCGCGCGCGCGGCGCTGAATATGCTGAAGGTCGATCAGTCGGGCCTCGACCATATGGACCGACGTTTGATCGTTGCATTGATAGAAAAATTTGACGGTGGGCCGGTTGGCCTGGAGAGTATCGCCGCGGCTATCGGAGAAGAGCGTGGCACCATCGAAGATGTCATTGAACCTTACCTGATTCAACAGGGTTTCATCATGCGTACCCCACGGGGGCGTGTGGTAACATCGCGCGGTTACAGCCACTTTGGATTCCCACATTCCGGTCAGAGCGAAATTAACCTATAGCTACTGCCTGCAATAAATAACCAATGAACTTAATTGCCTTATGAACGACGATTCAATTCTAACGCTGATAATAAATGCCAGCCTGCCGGTCCAGCTGGTAATGCTTATTCTGTTACTCGCATCGATACTATCCTGGGCGTTGATGTACGTGAAACGCGGATATATAAGACAGTCGCAGGCCGAAGCCCGGACCTTTGAAGGACGCTTCTGGTCGGGTATCAATCTCAGCGATCTGTTTGCCCAGTTAAGTGTGCGCCAGGAAAAACGATTCGGCCTCGAAGCCATATTTGAAAACGGGTTTCGTGAATTTGCGCGTGCGCGTAAAGCTGAACTGGACAATAGTTCAGTAGTGCGCTCTGCGCATCGCGCGATGAAGGTATCGATGTCGCGTGAAATTGAAGCCCTGGAAAACAATCTGCCTTTTCTGGCAACGGTAGGATCGGTCAGCCCGTATATTGGACTATTCGGCACCGTCTGGGGAATTATGGAGTCTTTTCGGGCCCTGGCCGGTGTGCAGCAGGCCACGCTTGCGATGGTGGCGCCAGGTATTTCTGAGGCATTAATTGCAACCGCCATGGGCTTGTTTGCGGCTATCCCGGCCGTAATTTCCTACAATAAATTTACCAGCGAAGTTGATGCCATGATCAACCGGTATGAAAACTTCCTCGAAGAGTTTACCGGGATTTTGCAGCGCCAGGCACAGGCACGCAAATAGGTCAGTGCTGTGAGAAAGCGTCGCTCGATATCCGAGATCAATGTCGTTCCCTACATCGATGTCATGTTGGTGTTGTTGATCATTTTTATGGTCACCGCTCCGCTATTGAAGCAGGGGGTTGAAGTCGACCTGCCGACTGCTCCGGCAAATGCGATGGATGCCGACAGCCCCGAACCGATTGTTATTACCGTTGATCGCGCCGGGCTGCTATTTCTGAACATTGCCGAAGATCCAGATTCGAGCCTTGAAGGCGACGACCTGGTCGGTTTTATCAAGTCGGCTTTGCGCAAAGATCCGCGCCGCAAGGTGATGATTCGGGGCGATGCGAATGGCCGCTATCAAAATGTCGTGCAAACTCTGGTGTTGTTGCAACAGGCCGAAGTTAATTCCGTCGGGCTGGTTACCGAGCCGGAGGAAAAATAGTGCTTTCCGAGCTTTTTAAAAACCCAAAGGCGCTCGGTATATCGGCGCTTTTGCATCTGATCGTAATCGGGTTGGTTTTCATTAACTTAAGCTTTAGCGAGAAACCGGTTCTGGTGAAAGCCGGCAACAAGGTGAAAACGGTGCAGGCCGAAGTGGTCGACAGCGAACAGCTGGATGCCGCGGAAAAGGCGAAGCTCGAAAAAGAACTGGCTGCGAAACAGGGACAGGCCGAAGCGAAAAAGAAAAAGGACCTCGCAGCGGAAAAACTGGCCGAGCAGAAAAAGAAAAAGGACCTCACTGAAAAAGAACAGGCCGAAGCCAAACAAAAATTAGCGGCGCAAAAAAAAGCTGAACTTAAACGCAAGGCCGATGCCGAACTAAAGAAGAAAAAGACGGCGGATCAAAAAGCGCTGGAAAAACGTAAAGCCGACGAAAAACGTAAAGCTGAGCAGAAACAGGCTGAGCAGAAACAGGCTGAGCTGAAAAAGGTCGCCGAAAAAAAGCGCATTGATGATGAAAAACGCAAAGCTGAAGCAACAAAACTGGCTCAACAGCAAAAACTGGAAGAGGAAAAAAGGCAGGCCGAACTTGCCCGGATAGTCGAAGAACAGAAGAAGCAGGAAGAGGCTCGACGCCAGCAGGAAGAGCAGCACCGCCTGGCCGTCGAAGAACAGCAGCGTAGGGAGGCAGAACTCGAAGCCAAGATGCGTGCCGAAGAATCGCAGCGCCGCTTGAGTACCTTGCGGGATGCCTATATTTTGGCGATTAGGCAGAAAATTGAACGTAATTGGATAAAACCCGCTGGAAGTGGGAAAATGCCGGTTTGCGAATTGAAGGTGATTCAGGGGCCGGGTGGCCTTATTTTAGACGTCACATTCGGTTCATGCAGCGGGGGTACTCCCACCTATCGCGCGTCAATCGAAAATGCGGTTTATAAGGCCGAACCTTTGCCCAAGCCTGGCGATCCCGCATTGTTTGAGCGTGATTTGAAAATTCTTTTTAGTCCGAGCGAGTAACAGAAAACAACTATGCCATTGAAGTCATTTATAACATTAATTTTTAGCGTCTGGCTGTGCCTGATCGGTGCCAATGCCCAGGCGGCTTTGACCATTGAGATCAGCGAAGGTGTCGAGGGTGCTTTACCCATAGCCGTGGTGCCCTTCGATACGTCCAAATTGAATGGCAAGCTGCCAGTCGATATCGCGCAGATTGTCGCCAGTGATTTGAATCGTAGCGGCGTTTTGAAGTCCATGGAGCGCAATGCGCTGCCGGGCAGACCGAATTACAGCAACCAGGTAAAATACGCCGAATGGCGCAAGGCCGGACAGGATTATCTGGTGGTGGGGCGTGTGCTCGAAAAATCTCCTGGGGTTTACGATATACAGTTCCAACTCCTCGATGTACTCAAGCAGAAGCAACTGATCGGTTATAGTCTGCCGGCAAAGTCGCGTAAGTTGCGCTCCCGGGCCCATCGCATCAGCGATTTAATCTATGAACAGATTACCGGAACCCGGGGGGCTTTCGATACTCGCATCGCTTACGTCAAAGCGGAGCTGGGTGCCGCCAGGAAATATACCCTGCAGGTATCGGATACCGATGGTTTCAATGCGCAGAAAGTACTCGAGTCGGATGAGCCGATTATGTCCCCGAGCTGGTCTCCCGATGGTAAATCTCTGGCCTATGTCTCGTTTGAAAATAAACGTCCCGAAATATTCATTCAGCAACTGGCCACGGCACGTCGATCAAAAGTGTCGGGGTTTAAAGGAATCAATGGTGCGCCGAGCTGGTCGCCTGACGGTAAATTTTTGGCGCTGGTGCTGTCCAAAGATGGCAATACCGAAATATATACGCTCGATACCAGCAGCAAACGATTGAAAAGACTGACCCGTCATCGCGGAATCGATACTGAACCCGTCTGGTCAACCGATGGAAACAGTCTATATTTCACTTCTAACCGATCGGGGTCGCCGCAGATATACCGAGTCAATGCCGAAGGGGGAAAGGCCCGGCGCCTGACCTTTGAAGGGCGGTATAATTCAGCCGCAACGGTTTCACCCGATGGTAAAACGATCGCTATGGTGCATGGAGATCGTGGTAAATTCAAAATCGCTCAACTGGATCTTGAGACCGGAACTTTGCTAGTCTTAACCGATAACGCGCTCGATGAATCACCCTCGTTTTCGCCAAATGGCAAAATGATTTTGTTTGCGTCAACTCAAAAAAACAGTGGAGTACTCTATGCGGTCTCTATCGATGGGCGCGGCAAACATAAATTATCGGACCAGGCAGGTGATATACGCGAACCTGTATGGGGACCTTTCGAAAGTAAATAATGAACTCACTTATGTGGAGCAGGAAAGAAATGAAAATAAAGAATACCGTTAAATTCTGGCTGATGGCTGGGTTTTTGAGCTTGTTTATATCCGCTTGTGCTACACCACAAGGCGAAGTAACTGATCAGGATGGCGCACCGACTGCCGCCGAGCTTGAAGCGCAGGCTTTGCTCGAGGCGCAGATGGAGGCCGAAGCAAACGCGCAGGCCAGTGGTCTGGATGGGTCAGATATGACGGGCGCTACGGCGCTGGTCGATGAAACCCCGATAAGCGCAGTTGAAATGCTCGAAGCAACCGAAGGTGCGCTATCTGATCGCACTATCTATTTTGAATTTGATAGCGCCCAACTAAGCGATGAATCGATGGCCTTACTCGAAACGCATGGCAATTTTATCGCTGGAAATGGAAACGTCGAAGTGCGCCTGGAAGGTCATACCGATGAACGCGGCAGCCGTGAATATAATGTCGCACTGGGTGATCGGCGAGCGCAATCGGTGCGCCGTGTGTTGCTGTTTCAAGGTGCGTCGACCGACCAGATCGATACTGTCAGCTACGGAGAAGAGAAACCACAGGCCATGGGGCATAGTGAAGAAGCCTGGAATAAAAATCGCCGTGTAGAACTCATTTATCAGGTGAAATAGGATGAAGCCGGTTTTCCAAATCCCTCGACAACTGTCATTACTGCTGCTGGCGGCATTGTTGCCGGGCACCGGTCTGGCCCAATCCGCGTTGACTCCGGAGCAGTTGACCAATCAGGTTAACCGACTGACGGCAGCAGCCAACAGTTCTCGTGCAAACGTGAGTGACATTAAAACGGAAATCACTGCGCTCAGTGCCGACATGGATAGATTCGGGCGATTAATTGATAACCGAGCCATTCTTGAAATGTTGCAACGGGTCGACGTACTTGCTGAAGAGATCAGCATGCTCAACGGTTTGATCGAAGAGCAGGGTTATGCCCTTGATGAAATGGCCAAGCGTCAGCGCGAGCTTTACCTGGACGTCGATCGACGACTTCGTGACATCGAAAGTAGTGCAGCAGTGGGGGCGGTTCCGTCTTCCAATACTTCGTCTGCGCCCACCAGCGAAAATACGAGTGCGCAGACAGACGCCAGTGGCTCGACCGGTGCCGGCGACATCCAGCTGCCGCAACCCGGTGTTGACGCTACCGTCGCTGTGGAAAGCGCTGCACCGGCCAATACGCCAACTCAGATCCCCTCGGTTACACAAAGTGAAGAGAAAGCAGCCTATCAAGCGGCTTTTGACACCTTAAAAGAAGGGCGGTACAAGCAAGCGAAAACGGAATTGATGGCCTTTCTAGAAAATTTTCCAGACAGTAGTTTTGCCGGTAATGCGCAGTACTGGTTAGGCGAGGCTCATTATGTTACGCGTAACTTTGCCCAGGGGATCATCGAGTTCGAAAAGGTATTGGCGAACTATAGCAATAGCAATAAAGTGCCGGATGCCATGTTGAAAATGGGCTATACCTACTACGAATTAAAGCAATTTGATAAATCCCGACAGATACTCAACGACTTGCGCGCAGGTCACGCCAAAACCACCGCAGCGCGACTGGCGACAAAACGCCTGGATCGGATGCGAAAAGAAGGTTACTGACGCAGACTTCGAAACTAATTTGCGGATACGGCCGATAGCAGGATTTTTCGCTTGAAATCGTATCCTGGATCGGTATCATTCCCACTCTTTCCTGGGGGGCGTTAGCTCAGTTGGTAGAGCATCTGACTTTTAATCAGGTGGTCGGGCGTTCGAGCCGCCCACGCCCCACCATCCCTCTTCTGTAAATCAATCACTTACGTAAAAATCAAACGTCCAGTTAACGGACGTCAGTTTCGTATTTCGGTCATGAACGGTCTCTGAAATGTCCCGGGTTAATGGCTGCTAACGCACCAGCTTGTGTGAAAACCCCAAAAATCGGTGTTGGTGAAAAACTTTCTCCTACAACTGATTGATAATGGACGTTATATTGACTTGAATTACCCACTCAACTAGCAATAACTAGCATAAACCAGGCGCGAGTTTCCACTTTTATTTTTCGAAAATAGTTTTCACACAGGCTGGGCACAAAGCAATCATTTGATATGATACTGACGGGTTAACTTGCCAGTATCCACTCGACTATGGGGTTCGGTGAGCTTCCCTGTACCCACTTGGTGATGAATCGAACAACTCACTAAAAGCGCTGCTGAAATGACTGCGGCTATCGTAACCCACCTTCATGCAAATACTTTTGATTGGAATGTCCGTATGAACCAACAACCGTGCTGCGGCGCGTAGGCGCACTTCCTTGACAAAATCCATCGCTGAACGACCAAAAGACTCCTTGAAATGTGCAGCAAAGGTACTACGGCTCATCGCGCATTGATCTGCCAGTGATTCCAGGGTGTAAGGCTGTGACGGGTCCTCCAAAATGTGCTCAAGCGCTTTACTCAGGCGCGGTTTATTCAAGGCTTGCAACCACTGTAGCTGACAGTTTTCACTGGCAGCATGCTGGCGTAGCATTTCAATGAGACAACCCTGAAACAGAACTCGAAGCATGGCCTTCGATCCAGGACGAGCGTGTGTCATCTCACGGATGATGAGGTCGAATGACTGCCAAATCACGTCCTCTTTATGAGACTGAACCATTATGGGTTTTGGAAGATAGTTAAATATTCCCTCCATGCCGCGATAGAGCACGTCCACCGTACCGCAAGCCACGGCAATGCCATCCGCCAGTTCCCCCACCTTGGTCCCCATTTCCTCCAGCCCGGATTTCAATGGCTGACATTCGCGTATGATCTGGGTGATCTGGGAGACATCACCGGTGCCTTTCAGCAGGTGCTTCGAATCAGCAGGTGCGACGACCATCGCTCCCTCTTCGAGATCCATGGGTGGGTAACCCTCGAAGGTTATCCTGCCTTTGCCACCCAGGACGTAGTGGATCGTCGCCTCGTCGCGGGGACCAAGCGACAACTCGGTTTCATTTTCTGCGCAACAGAGAAGAAATGGATGAACTGTGATGTCGAGATTTTCAAACAAAATATCAAGAGAAAGCATTAATACACCAGTGAGGTTACATTAAACCTGATTTGTTCCTAATTCAGGCGATATTCTACACCACACTGGACGAAATAGAACGATGTCTGGACGTTACCGCACTTCACCGTACGATGCAGTGCTTATTTGATACCCTTCGGCACTTGAAAGGCACCAAACTTGTTTCTCGATTAACAGAACAGGTACACAATAATGAGAAAATCAATTACGAATATTTTCGCTGTATGTCTTCTTCTTGGCATGTCTTTGAATGCCATGGCTGGAAATAATGGTGCGGGTAAGCGCCTTGTTTTAAATCTGGTTGGAACCGACGTAGCGTATGCTGGTTTTGTAGCAGGTATTAATGAAAATGACCCCGCTCTTGCGGCCTTGTGTTTCGATGTCGATTTATTCAATGCGAAAAACCAGCAGCTCATTGGAACCGCAACTGATTGTCTGTCAGAAATAACGGCGGTGGGTGCCGGTGTCGCTCTTATTGGAACAACCACTTTCAATTTGCCTTCAGGAAGCTTGACTGTTCGCGGTAATACCTCAGTACTACCGGTAACCCAGCCAACAGTAACTCCCAATGGCCAAAACATAACCCACATAACTGGTGCATCTGGTACCGGAGATGCAGTTATCTCTGGCAGCATGAAATTTGCAAATGCAACGGGTACTGCGCGTTTATCCGGCATGGTCGATCTGTCCAGCTTCGCTGGGGAAGGCACCCCGATCTCCTTTGATTGCCTGTTTGTCATTGACCTGGATTGATCAACAGCCCTTGTAGTCCTCGCCACCACGGTTATGCCGCGGTGGTGGGGTGAGGCTGCCTTATGTATATCAGGTCTTTCCAAATCACGGGTATTGGCTAAGTAGTTTTCCTATCCATAGAATTAATTTAAGGCCCAATGGGGCGCCCGGTTTCATGGGCGCCTCATTACATCGGCCATCCAGAATTCAATTAAATAGCGGGCGATTGAGTCTTTTCACGGTAGACAATAGCCATCTCCTGTGTCGCCCCACTCACCAAAACCACCCAGTTGTTTGGCACTGAAGCATGCAGCTTCCTCTCTATCAATCCGGTCGATAAGTATCTCGCTGGTAAGCGCCAGCGCACGAAAGCAGAATATAATCGAGGTCAGAAACGGCCAGAGTTGGGATGCCTGGTAGGTGACATTAGTCACCTGGATACCTGACTCTTCATATACCTCACGTATCACGGTTTCTTCGAGACTTTCAGAAGGCGAAATTTACACCGCACTGGACGAAGTAGAACGATGTCTGGACGTCCCCGCACCTCATCGTACGATTCAGTGCTTATTTGATACCCTTCGGCACTTGAAAGGTACCAAACTTGTTTCTCAATAAACAGAACAGGTAAGAGGAGAGAGAAAATGAGAATTAAATCTAAGCTTTATAGTGCCGCCCCCAAGAGACGTCGATTTCTCAAACTGGGTATCGCCAGTGCCGTGGCAATCACTGCTGCAGGATTAAGTTTATCCAGTGGCCTATCTCAGGCGGCCAGCGATCCCTATGCCCCCCCAGCGAAACCGGCTCTACCGCCTTCAAATATGGTTCTCGACCTAAAACGAACGGCTCTAGTGATAACAGATCCACAGATCGATTTTCTTAGCCCCGATGGTGTCACCTGGGGTGTAGTTGGCGCCAGCGTCACCGAACACAATACTGTCGCCAATATCGGACGATTATTTGAAGCTGCTAAACAAATCGACATGACCGTGGCGGTATCTCCGCATTACTACTATCCGACTGACAAGGGCTGGAAATTTGAAGGGGGACTGGAAAAACTCATGCACAAGATCGGCATGTTTGACCGCCCAAGTCCTTACACGATGGAAGGTTTTAAAAACTCTGGCGCAGATTTTATGCCCGAATACAGGAAACACATTCACGACGGTAAAACTGTTGTCACCTCACCGCACAAAGTCTACGGACCGGACACCAATGATCTGGTATTGCAGTTACGCAAGAACGGTATTGACCAGGTGGTGTTGGCAGGCATGTCAGCCAATCTTTGCGTGGAATCCCATTTGCGCGAGCTACTGGAACAGGGCTTTGAAGTGGCCGTGATCAAAGACGCGACTGCCGCTGCGAAATTACCCGAAGGCGATGGATATCTTGCCGCTATCACAAACTTCCGTTACATCGCCAATGCTGTGTGGACAACGGAGGAAGCTATCAAACATATGAACTCTAACTAATGAAACCAAAGGGAGGGTTTTCATAGATTTGGTCAACCCTCCCTGGATCCGTAGGTTTATTTAGCCCCGCCACAGCGCGGGGTTTTTACTAATAAATGTGTCTGATTATTCGAGTCGCACAATCATTGCTGATAGTCGTTGACAGGACACCATGAGCTAGCTGCTTCTGTTCGAATAGGTAAGCAATAAAAATATCGTATATCGGTATAATCAAAATAAATAGGAGTAACCCATGAGTGAGAAACCCGTTGCCACAGATTTCGAGGTCGGGCAGGACAATATCACGCCATTTGGGCTGGATATACATAACCCTGTTTTCTTAATATCCGGACTCTCGATCGTAGCCTTTGTGCTAATAACCTTAATGTTCCAGCAAGGGGCAGCCGAATTTTTCGCCTGGCTACGTCCTGCCATTACCAGTACTTTCGACTGGTTTTTCCTTTCGGCCGGTAATTTATTCGTAATATTTGCCTTTGTTGTCTGCGTTTCACCGCTCGGGCGTGTTCGGCTCGGTGGTCAGACGGCAACACCTGACTACAGTTACGTCGGCTGGTTTTCAATGCTCTTTGCCGCTGGCATGGGCATCGGCCTGATGTTCTTCGGGGTATCTGAACCGATGTCACATTTTGGTTCTTCGATGGGTGGTATCGCGATCGGCGACAACGGTATTCGCACCGACTGGGCTCCGCTTGGGGCAGCAGCGGGTAATGTCGAAGCGGCCACAAATCTTGCGATGGCGGCGACCATTTACCATTGGGGTTTGCATCCCTGGTCGATGTACGCGGTGGTTGCATTGGCGCTGGCCTTCTTTTCCTTTAACCATAATTTACCGCTCACCTTACGATCGGCGTTTTATCCGCTGCTCGGGGATAGAGTCTGGGGCTGGCCGGGGCATTTAATCGATACAATTGCGGTGTTCGCGACTCTGTTTGGTCTGGCCACGTCGCTGGGTTTCGGTACTCAACAGGCACTCGCGGGGTTTAATTTTCTCTACGGCTGGGGAACCGGTAGTGTCGCCATCGTAGTGCTCATAGTTTTCATCACTGCGATTGCTATCGGTTCGGTGGTTCGCGGTCTCGATGGCGGGGTTAAGCTGCTATCAGAGGTGAATATGGGGCTGGCATTATTATTATTAAGCTTTATTTTTATTGTCGGACCGACCGGTGATATCCTCATTACCATGGTTTCAGGCGCCGGGGCCTACGTGAAAGAATTTATTCCACTATCGATGCCTTTCGGACGCGAAGATGCTAATTTCTCGCAGGGCTGGACTTCATTTTACTGGGCCTGGTGGATCTCCTGGTCGCCATTTGTCGGCATGTTCATCGCACGTGTTTCCCGTGGCCGCACCGTTCGTGAATTTCTGACCTGCGTTATTCTGGTGCCGACTGCACTTTGCATACTCTGGATGGCAACTTTCGGCGGTACCGCGCTAAGTCAGGTGATAGCCGATGCAGCTGCGCCGGTTGCTTCAGCAGCGCAGGAAGTGAAGCTATTCCATATGCTTGATGGCTTCCCATTCTCGAGTCTGTTATCGCTGATCGGAATCGTGTTGGTGCTGGTGTTTTTCGTCACCTCCTCCGATTCCGGATCACTGGTAATCGATACCATTACCGCGGGTGGTAAAATCGATGCGCCAGTTTCGCAACGTATATTCTGGTGCTCATTCGAAGGCCTGGTTGCGGCTGTGTTATTACTGGTCGGTGGCGCAGAAGCACTAGGTGCATTGCAGGCGATGGCGGTTTCTACCGGTCTGCCTTTTACCATTGTGTTACTGACGATGTGTGTCAGTCTCTGGCTGGGATTGAGCAAGGCCAGCAAGGCCATTTAGAACGAACCTGGCCGCAGGCTCTGTGGCCAGGTAGGGCAAACAACTCCCCGGTAGATGATTCCCCGGGGGTTGATTCTATATATCAGACTGCTTTATTTGCCGTTGATTGATACGCTATGATTTTATCCTGGCGTCTATATTAATATTGTTCTGACTGTTTACTTCAAGGCTTTCCGCTGTTCCAGTTGGGTCCACATAGGTGGATGCGGTCAGGTAGTCGCTACTGATATTGATGGTGCTTCCATTGCAGGTAAAGCTGGTTAATACGGCATTGTCGCCAATCGAATCGGCTCCTCAACCCTGGGTACTGAAAGGTGGCAGATTGCTACCAAAGGCAAAACCGTCATCGGCATTGAGTTCGACCGAACTAGCGCTGACCACAACCAGGGTTAGCGTCGCTGGTACGGTGACATTGGTTCCATCGTGGGTGAAGGTATAGTCGGTTCCAGGGTCGCCCAACCTGGCGGTAAAGGATTGTACGAAACCACCATCGGTGCCGAATAATACGCTGGACACCGACCCGGTCGCAGTAATGTTGCCGCCAAAGGCTGTGGGTACGGTCGATAACAGTTCCGATTCAAGTTCGGAAACATCGGTTTCGGTGATGGCGTCGTCGATATAACCAACGCCCTGACCAAACGAGTCGATATTATGACTGTAATTTAAATCGGACAAATCGTCCGGTAAGCTCGAAGCGATACCGACCGAGCAGGAATCGATCGAATTATCATTGACGAATTCAATGTAATCACTGCCGATCGGTGAGTTGCCTGAGTTGCCTGTGTTGGCTTCACCGTCCGCGATAAAATACGAAATATTCTGGACATCATCGGCGGACAGTTGTGCAGTCAGGTCAGGGGCTAACTGGGCCTGAATTTCATCGCTAGCGCCAACCTGGTTGGTTCCGCCACCCAGGGGTAACTCCGCTAAGTGCGCTTTCGAAGTCGACCCAATTATCATAGGTACCAACCAAACTAGCGTTAAGTTGAAGGTGATCAGGGTGACCGTCACCTGGGTCGACTGGTTGAAATATTCAGTAGCCAGAACACAGAGTGCCCGCTGTGCGACTTCGATACGGTTGCTTCGGTTAGGGGGGAGTGGTGTCGCCGGTTACCGAACCCCATGCCATAAGTGCTTAGTGCATCCGTGACGCAGGAATATCAGTGCGTCGGGCTTCGGCCAGAGCTTGCCTGCGAGTAATACCAATGTCCTGGAGCCTATCTGCAGGCATTTGCATCAACAGACGCCTTTCCTGGCGTAAATTTGCCTGAAGTGCTAAATAGGCGATTAATGCCGTCACCCGACGATTCAATACGGCGGCAAGACTGTAATGAAGTTGTCCCATAAAGGACGAGCAATTTTGTGAATAAGTAGTCATGATACCTCCGATCAATAAATGTGAATTGGCTATACATTTCCATAACGAATATTGACTATAGTTCGCCACTTAGGTATAAGTAAAACGAATATTATTGAAGACTGATGCAACAATTATTGATGGCTAAAAATCGACTTCGCAATCTTGACCTGGGAACATTACGCAGTTTTGCCGCGATCGCTGAATCGGGCAGTATGACGCGAGCTGCTTCACGGCTTTATATGACCCAGTCGGCGATCAGTATGCAGATTAAAAGACTCGAGACAAGTCTGGGCCTAAGTGTTTTCGATCGATCATCGCAGGGCATGAAGACGACGGTCGAGGGTGATCAATTATTGCATTTCGCGAATCAAATGCTGGCTATCAACGATGAGGCCATGGGCCGATTGACCTCGTCGGAATTCGAAGGCCAAATCAGGTTGGGAGTCCCTAGCGATATTATTTATCCCCATATCCCTGGAATTTTAGCTGAGTACAGTCGCGAATTTCCCAGGGTGCAAATTAAATTATCGACGGCAGCAACGGTCGATTTGATCGGCGAGTTCCAATCGGGCCGCCAAGATCTCGTACTAACCACAGAAGTGTCACCCCAACGGGGCGGTCGCCTTATTGGTACCGAGTCACTGGTGTGGATGGGAGCGGAAAATGGATGCGCCTGGAAAAAGCGCCCACTACCACTGGGC
>JBLHOA010000024.1:0-24518 GCA_047622345.1 Gammaproteobacteria bacterium
AGCGTCGCGGTATTTATGCGCAGCTCGATAAAGGTATTACGGGTTTGCATTTGGGTATTATGGACGCACGCGAACGCGCAAACTGCAGCCCTGATATGCTCGATAATTACGATGCCGCGGTCGCTCAATTAGAAGGTCTTGGCGCACTAATTTCGGTATTCTCGGCGCCGAAAAGCTACGGTGAACTTAGTCTTGAAAACGGTATGATCACCGCCGCCGAGGCCTATCAAAATCACGCCAGCTATTACGAAGATGCCAGCCTGCCGATGGATCAGGACGTGCGTAAACGCATGCTTACGGGCAAGACAATTCTAGCCCATGACTATATCGGCATGTTACGTCGACGGCTTGCTGCGGTGGACGAATTCGTTAACACTATGAAGGGTTTTGATGCCCTCTTAACACCGACCTGTCTATCCGCCGCTCCATTGTTAAGCGAGGTCGATCAAGCCCAACTACCGGGTTATTTTACGCGACCGTTTAACTATCTCGGTCTTTGTGCATTATCAATGCCGACGGGTTTGATTCAATCGGGTCTGCCGGCGAGTTTGCAAATTGTCGCTGCGGCCAACGACGAAGCGATGGCGCTACGAATCGGGGCAGCGCTTGAGGCCGTGTTGGAGCCAATTGGGCGGCCGGTGTTGGGCTGAAAATCTAGTCTGTCAACGTAGGGCACGGTTGTTAATATACGCCCTACGGTGCTGACAGATAATATCGACCTCCTGAGAAAAGCATTTCGTAAAGTTAAAAGCGACCATCCATTTGAGATAAATGCCATTACCGTCTTGCCAGAGCATTTACATTGATTATGCTGGTGTTATGCTGGGTCGGACCTGCGTAACTCTTTGAATAGTTGAATGAATAAGCGTTAATAGGGCTAAAATTTGTGCTTATAAAGAGCATTTCAGAGTAGAAATGGTTGTTTTTATAGCCGAAAGCAACTTGCTATGGACGCGCTGATTGCTTAGACAAACTGTTTGGATACGTAAACGGGCGGTTTAAGTGAAAATGATGGCCACCTTCGACGTGAATCGGCATCAAAAACAACGGCTTATGCAGGTCCGACCCCCCGGTTTGTGTGCGATGATGGGAGTGTCAGGTATCGGGCTATCAAAGACAGATGAGGATAAAAAAAATCCACAAACCGTTAATGCTGAAGAAATTAATCCTCCTCCCCCAAAAACAAAGCGAGCTAGAAAGAAAACGCGATAAAGGTCGAAACTTTTTACTTGCTCGATATATTCTCTTGCCCGTGCTTTTATATCAATGACGACAAAGTGCCGAAAGCCGAAGTTAAAGAATAATTTTCGAGCGGTTTAGTTCAATGGCCGTTTAGAGCCAGAAAATACAATTCTACTTATGCCCGGTAATGATGTTGTGATCAGAAACGATCAATATATTGATGATTAATAGACGTTTCTTGAACCGTAAATATCAACAGCAACTATCATCTTTTTCAAACATAAATATTGTCGCGTATTGCATCGAACTGGACTAAATATGGACTGAATCACTAAATATGAGAATTTATTATATTTTAATGAATGCTATTAAAATCTATTTATAACATTAATTATCAATAACTTAAAGATGGTGCCCGGAGCCGGAGTCGAACCGGCACAGTGTTTCCACCGAGGGATTTTAAGTCCCTTGCGTCTACCAATTTCGCCATCCGGGCATTGAATGGACTTTATAAAACTGACTACCAAAAATATAGATGAAGCTCTTTGAGCTTCCGTCTACCACAACGCCATCCGGGCATATTGAGGATGGGCTTTAAAAAACTGACTACTAAACTAACAAAGATGAAGCTCTGCGAGCTTCCGGCTACCACAACGCCATGCGGGCATTGAATGGACTTTTATAACGGACTACCAAACTAACATAGATGAAGCTCTGTAAGCTTGCGTCTACTACAACACCATCCGGAAGTGGAGGCTGAGGGCGGAATCGAACCGCCGTACACGGCTTTGCAGGCCGCTGCATGACCACTCTGCCACCCAGCCATTTTACCGACGTCATCTTACTAGACTTATTCTTGATGACCAAAAAAAGCCTCGAATTGATCGAGGCTTTGAATCTGGAGCGGGAAACGAGATTCGAACTCGCGACCCCAACCTTGGCAAGGTTGTGCTCTACCAGCTGAGCTATTCCCGCAAACGAGCCGCTATTCTATAGATTCACTATACCCTGTCAAGCGCGCATCGAGTAGAAATGCAGGATTCTTTACTGGCTTTGTTTGGTGATGATCGGCCAGGCGGCGCGAAGGTAGATAAACATCGATAACATCGTAAATATTGCCGCCAGATAATAAAACCACAGCCCTACTACAAAAACGGGAAAGTCGTAAATAGGCTGGTCGTAAATCATCAACATCAGTGAAAATAATTGTGCCATGGTTTTGGCCTTGCCTAAAAATGACACCTTGACCGTGGTGCTACTGCCTAACTCCGCCATCCATTCTCGAAGTGCCGAAATTGAAATTTCTCTGGCGACGATAATGACCGATGGCAAGGTAACATAAACGCTCGGGTTGACACTGACAATCAGTACAATTGCAACGACCACCATCAATTTATCGGCGACCGGATCGAGAAAAGCGCCAAACGAGGATTCCTGTTTTAAAATCCGGGCAAGGTAGCCATCAACCCAGTCACTCGCGCTTGCCAGCGCAAAGATACTGGCAGCGGCAAGATTTGACCACGCGTAGGGCAGATAAAACACCACGACGAATAACGGAATCAGCGCTATTCGAAACAAGGTGACCGCGGTAGGGACAGTAATTCTCATGCATTTTTCATCGGCAACATCAGCCGTGGAAACTATCATAAATCGTTTGGGCGGTCTCTCGATTAATGCCCTTGATTTGCATCAGTTCCTCGATCCCGGCTGCCTGCACACCCTGCAGACCTCCGAAGGTGTTCAGCAACAGCTGTCTTTTCTTACTGCCTATTCCCGGTATTTCCTCAAGACGGGATTTGCGTCGAGTTTTAGCACGGGCTTTACGATGACCGGTAATAGCAAACCGGTGTGCTTCGTCGCGGATTTGCTGTATGAGTAACAGCGCAGGAGAATCGATAGCAACATTTACCTGTTTCATATTCTCGTCGATAATTTCCTCATAACCGGCCTTGCGCTCAGGTCCTTTGGAAACACCAAATAGCCGCAGGTTCGGCTTAACTGACAATATATCGAGGGTCTTAATTATCTTTAGCGCGACACCTAGCTGGCCCTTGCCGCCATCGATCAAAATGAGGTCGGGCAATTGATCGGGTAAATTCTGGCGCTTGCGATAGCGTCGATCGAGCACCTGCTCCATTGCGCCGTAGTCGTCGCCCGCTTCGATACCTTCGATGTTGTAGCAACGATAGTCGGATTTGACCGCTCCTTCGGCACCAAACACAACACAGGATGCCTTGGTTGATTCGCCCATGGTATGGCTGATATCAAAACACTCGATTCGTTCGGGTGGCTCTGACAACGCCAGGTCTTCAACCAGGCTCTTGAAACGCTTGCTGAGCAGGCTGGTTGAAAGCAGATGGGTTTGCATCGCCTGCTTCGCATTGTTGACTGCCGCCTCAAGCGCGTGGCGACGTTTGTCCCGCACCTTATGGCTGATTTTAATTCGATGCTTTTTTAAAAGCTGTAGCGATTCGGTAACCAGGTCAATATTCGGAAGTGGGTGACTGACTATTATTTCTTCCGGTGCGGGGTGTCGCGAATAATGCTGAATAATAAACACTTCGAGCAGGTTTGCCTCATCGGTATCCATACGTGAACGACTGAAAAAAGGTTTATTGCCCAGCGAAGTCCCATTTCGGATCATGAACAATTGGATACAACACAAGTCCTGATGGAACTCGCAGGCCAGAATATCGATGTCACCCTGAAAATTGGTGACGAATTGTTTTTCAGTCACTTTGCGCAACATTTCAATTCTATCGCGATACTTCGCCGCCGCTTCAAAGTCGAGGCTGAGCGACGCCTTCTCCATAAGCTCGATTTGCTGGTCGATCAGCTGATCGTTTTTGCCTTCGAGGAACATCCTGGCCTGATTGATCTGGGCGCTGTATTGCTCCTTGTCGGTAAGGCCCACGCAGGGACCGGTGCAACGTTGAATTTGATATTGCAGGCAGGCTCTACTGCGACTGAACATGGTTGCGTCTTCACAGTTGCGCAGTTGGAACATGCGTTGTACGTGGTTGATCGTGTATCGAATAGACCCCGCACTTGGGAAAGGCCCGTAAAAGCTCCCCTTGCGCTTATCGGGCTTGCCTCGAAAAACCTTGAGTCGTGGAAAGTCATGGTTGGTAATACAGATATAGGGGTAGCTTTTGTCGTCGCGAAACAAAATATTATATCGCGGGTTCAGGTTTTTGATTAAATCATTCTCGAGTAACAAAGCTTCGCTTTCGGTGCGCGTATTGATTACTTCGATCTGGGCAATATTACTCACCAACGACATGATCCGGGTGGAAAGCCCGGTTGGGCGAAAATAACTGGCGAGACGTTTTTTCAGGTCCTTGGCTTTACCGACATAAATGACTTTTTCCTGGCTATCGATCATGCGATAAACGCCCGGTTTACTATTTACCGTGGAAAGAAATTTCTTCGCGTCGAAGGTCACAATGGCACTCATTTCAGGTACTGCCTGATGGTTTCGAACACACGGTCAAACATAACTCCGGTTAGACGGCGGGTGTTAATATTGTAGCGGCTGCAATGATAGCTATCGATGAGACGCAAATTATCCGGTAACCGGTGTTCGGCACAGTGGGCAAAGGCAAATCTGGATTGCTGCAGTTTCAGCGCTTTTAACACCGCACGATGAGCTAGCGCCCCGAGCGCAAGAATAACGCCATTGCCAGGAAGCGCATTTATTTCTTGCACCAGATAAGGGTTACATCGAGTAATTTCATCCTGTCGTGGTTTATTATCCGGTGGTAGACATTTGACCGCATTGGTGACACGACAATCGTGTAGGGCCATCGCATCACCATTCTTTGATTCAGGGCGGTCAGAAAAATTAAATCGATACAAGGTTTTAAATAGCAGGTCACCGGAGGCATCGCCGGTAAAAGGACGTCCACTGGCGTTGGCACCATGCAATCCAGGGGCTAAGCCCACAATCAACAATCGCGCTTGTTCACTGCCAAAGCCCGGCACTGGCAGGCAATGATATTCGGGGAATTTGTTTTTTTGTTCCAGTCGATATTTAGTCAAACGAGGACACAGTTGGCAGCTGTGCAATTCAATACTCATCAGTTCATTGAGGCGAACTCAACCATTCCCTGCTCCACCGCAATTTTAATCAGATCAACTTCATTTTGTGCGTCGAGTTTTTCGAGCAGACGTAAGCGGTAGGTACTAATTGTTTTTGGGCTAAGACAGAGCTTGTCAGAAATTTCCGCATTCGTCAGACCATGGGAAATCATCAGCATTACCTGGAATTCGCGACGAGACAATTTATCAATAGGGCAGAAATCGGAACCGGGTAACAGCGAAAGCGCCAATTGTTGCGCTATTGATGGCGCTATATAGGCACCACCGTTATGCACCTGCTTTATCGCCGTAATGATTTCGTCGATATCACATTCCTTGGTCAGATATCCCTTGGCACCAATTTCCAGCATTCTTTTTGGGAAGGTTTGTGCACTATGAACCGTAAGTACAATAATTTTTTGCTTGGGGTTGCGGTGCAATATTCGACGGCAGGCTTCTACACCTCCAATGCCGGGCATATTGACATCCATCAATATAATATCGGGGTCTAATTCCTGCGCGAGTTTCAGGCTTTCTTCGCCGCTTTCGGCTTCGCCAACAATTTTGACTTGTTGACTGTCTTCAAGCAAACGTCGAATTCCAGTTCGAACCAGCGCATGATCGTCAGTCAGCAGAATAGAAATCATGTACGCGTTACCAGGTAATCGTCGCATATCATAACATAGCCATCCTACTTAATGTAATCCGAATTTATCGCCGATGTTGAATCAATATCTGAGTAAAGCGGAGCCCCAGGTAAAGCCACCACCAAAGGCCTCCAGTAACAATAATTCGTCTCTTTTTATACGCCCATCACGCACCGCCACATCCAACGCCAAAGGCACCGATGCTGCCGAAGTATTGCCGTGTTTATTGACCGTTACGACAACCTGATCCATCGACATTTTTAGCTTTTTTGCAGTGGCCTTAATGATACGAATATTGGCCTGATGCGGAACCAGCCAATCAATATCCGACTTCATCATGTTGTTTGCTGCCAGGGTTTCATCGACTATTCGACCCAGGGTATTGACCGCAATTTTGAAAACTTCATTGCCCTTCATTTCAACGAGAGCCTTGCCCGCCTTCACTTCGTCAAATCCATCACCAATGCCATGAGGCACCCATAATAAATTTTCGTACTGACCGTCGGCATGGATATGGGTAGATAGAATGCCAGTTTCTTCATTGGCTTCCAGAATCACAGCTCCGGCACCATCACCGAATAACACACAGGTGCCGCGGTCTTCCCAATTTAAAATTCGGGAAAAAACTTCAGCACCAATAACCAGTGCTCGTTTGTTGCTACCCGATTTTATAAATTTTTCTGCAACGGTCAGTGCATAAATGAAGCCGGTACATACCGCTTGAATATCAAATGCCGGGCAACCATGAATACCGAGTCTTGCCTGCAAAATACAGGCCGAGCTGGGAAATATTTTGTCCGGTGTAGACGTTGCCAGAATGATCAAGTCGATATCCTGGGGTTTGATTCCCGCGGCTTCAATCGCGTTCAACGCCGCTTTTTCGGCCAGATCAACGGTGGTTTCACCGGGAGAGGCTATGTGCCTTTGCTCAATTCCAGTACGATCACGAATCCATTTATCGGAGGTATCGACAATTTTTTCCATGTCGGCGTTAGTCATGACGTTTTCAGGCAGGTAACCACCCGTGCCGATTATTCGAGCATAAGTCATGTTTTTCCTTCCTCGTGATCGCTTAAATGTTTTTCAATAACGGCAGAAATTCGTGCAGGCACATCATTTTCGATTTCGATACTAGCAATTTTTATCGCATTAAAAAATGAGCTGGTGTCGGCGCTGCCATGGCTTTTAACCACTATACCATTCAAGCCGAGCAAGCTGGCACCATTGTAACGCCTGGGGTCCAGTCGATTTCGCACAGCTGATAACACGGGTAAAGCAACAACCGCAGCCAGTTTGGTCAGCCAATTTCTCTTGAATTCATCGTTTAATACATGACTTACCAGTGATGCAAGCCCTTCGCCCGTTTTTAATGAAACATTGCCGACGAATCCGTCAGTGACTATAACGTCGACGGTTCCCTTGTAGATATCATCGCCTTCAACAAAGCCATGGTAATTCAAACCGCTATCGGCAATCATCTGGCTCGCTAATTTGATCGAATCACTGCCTTTTGTAGCTTCGCTTCCAATATTCAACAGGCCGACGACGGGGCTTTTTATGCCATCAACCGACTGGGCTAGAACTGACCCCATCAGCGCAAACTCGCGTAAATTTTCGGGGGTGCATTCAAGGTTGGCACCCAGATCAAGCATGTGCGTGTGCCCCTTAATGCCAGGGAGGATGGTACAGATCGCGGGCCGGCTGATGCCATTAATCATTTTCAATACAAATTTACCGGTAGCCATCAAGGCTCCAGTATTGCCGGCGCTAACGCAGGCGTGGACCTCTTTATCTTTTACCAGGTTTATCGCAACCCGCATCGAAGAGTCCTTTTTCTTTTTTAAAGCCACCACAGGCGCTTCATCCATACCAACCACTTCAGAGGCATGGCGAATGCTTACACGGGGGTCCTTATCAAGATTGGCAAGGGACAGTTCTTGCTGCAGTCGCTGTTGGTCGCCCACCAGCACTAGCTCGATATCCGCGATCTGGGCTAATGCCAGCTTTGCCGCCGGCACGATAATGCCGGGGCCATGATCGCCCCCCATTGCGTCAAGCGCGATAATTTTTTTGCTCATTTAACCTACAGCCCAAATAAATACGGGCGGTTTCGACCGCCCGTATTCAACTACTAAACCAATCAAGCCTATTCGTCGTCAACAACTTTGTCGGCGATTATTTTTTTACCTTTATAATACCCATCCGCGCTAATGTGATGGCGGAGATGAGTTTCGCCCGTAGTAGGTTCTACCGACAGTGTTGCGGTTCCCAATGCATCGTGAGATCTGCGCATACCACGCCTAGACGGGGTTTTTCGACTTTTCTGGACAGCCATGATTTTCTCCAATCATTCAATTAGTTGTTTTCAGCGTTTTAAGCACTGAAAACGGGTTTTCTTTAGATGGCTCATCGGAAATCAAACCTTCCGCTTTCCGCCAATGTTCATTGCAAGCGATATCGTCGTGCATGCAGACCAGTGGAATTCCGAGAATTAACTCATCTTCAACCACTTCAAATAAATCGACATAACCGTCATCGCTATAAATCGTATCAACGCTGGAGGACTGCACCAGGGCATCATCCGCATCAACTAACAATTTAATATCGAGTTCTATCGGCATTTCCATCTTGCCGAGGCAGCGTTGGCATTGCAGCGCCAAACTGGCCTTCAAATTGCCGCTGACCATTGCGACTTCAAATTCGCTCCGCGTAAACTCAACGTTGAGTTTGATCAGGCCTTCTTCTACACTACCGTCTGAGTAAAGAAACTCGCTCAGGCGATGCAGGTCTGATAACGCTATATCACCTTCGAAATAGCCATTTTGCGACACTTCTTTGCCAACTTGATAATTTCTACGCAACTTGTCTCGCATAAGCGGGCGATCTTACATGCTTGTGGATAACAATGTCTATTGTATTTACGGATATATTGACGTGGATTGTTAAATTGCGGCATTTGTATAATATACTGCGCCACTTAACCCCGCCCTCCAGCACTAATCATCGTTTTAAGCGGAAATAATCCATTGCAAAAACACTTGATCCTGGCAAGCAGCTCACCCTTTCGACGCGAATTATTGAGCCGTTTGAACGTGGAATTCGACTGCCACGCTGCCGACATAGACGAATCTCAGCGTATCGATGAGCCCGCCGACCAGTACGTGCTGCGATTGGCCACTGAAAAAGCTGCAAAAATTGCGGACTTATTCCCGGGTTCAGTGATTATCGGGTCCGATCAATGCGCCCTGCTCGACGGGCAGATTCTGGGTAAACCGGGAACTCATGATAATGCGATGCATCAGCTCAAGCAGGCTCAGGGTAAAACCGTTACCTTTTATACTGGCCTTTGCGTGCTGGATCGCAGTCTGGAATTTCAAAGTACCGATTTAGTCCTGTATGAAGTCGATTTTCGAAGCTTGAGCGATCAGCAACTCGAACATTATCTGCGGGTTGAAACACCTTATAATTGTGCCGGCAGCTTTAAATCCGAAGGTTATGGCGTCTGCCTGTTTAACGCCATGCGCGGTGATGACCCTTCTGCCCTGATTGGTCTACCCCTGATCAGACTGATTTCAATGCTGGAGGAAGCAAATTTCCCAGTAGTTTGAAAGCCAGTGGGTTGAAAGCTAGCAGTTTGAACATCAATCAAGTAATCGGCTTTGTTTTTCGGACCATAACAGCGCTTCCAGATATACCGAAGACAAGTCTTCGACGGTCAAATCAGAAAATGACATCTGCTCAACATCATTTCGCTCCATCGCTATAGCGCAACTTATGGCCTGACCGTAAATGCCGGTATTATTGATAAGCGCCGATTTTAATTCATCGGGTAGAGGCAACTCCAGCAAAAGGTCTTCTATCGGTTGATCCATCATCGCCTCCAGCAACGAAAAGAGACCAACGGTAAAAAAGCTGTCCGCCTTCTGGATAGCCGCCGCACCTGCGAGCAATTCACAAACACGGGCCCGGGTTAGTGCCAGAATACCCAGTTCGTGCGGCTTGTCAGAGTTCGAAGCCAGCGCAATCAACGAAGCCCAGTTAGTGACCTTGTTAAGACCGAGTAAAACCACCGCATGTCGAATCGATACAACCTTACCCCCTACCCCGAACATAGGTGAATTGATAATTTTCAACAATTTGTGGCTTAGCGCAATATCGGTGCTGATGACCTGACTTAAATCGCTTATCGAAACACCTGGCTTGTTAATCAGTGCCAATAATCGTAAAAGCCCCACTTTATTTGATTTCAGGGACTGGCCAGTAACCACCATAGGCCGGGCGAAAAAGTAACCCTGAAAATAGTCGAAACCCAGATCTTTTAAAAATTCGTACTGTTCGTGCGTCTCGACTTTTTCCGCGAGTATTTTCTTTCCCTGTTGTTTGAGCGATACCGCATGCTCGCTGATGGTTGCGTCATCAAGCGGCATGATATCTATTTTGACAATCTCGGCTAAATCTACCAGGGGTTGCAGATTTTCTTCGAAAACGAAATCATCCAGCGCGATGCAGTAGCCCTTATTTTTCAAAATGGTCAGGGTGTTTACAATTTCGTCATCCGGCTCAATATCCTCCAGCACTTCGAGAACGGTTTGTTCGGTAGGAATAACGACCCTCTCCGGGTCTTCTAGAAAATATCGAGTGAGATTAATAAAGGCTTTGTGTTTTCCAACCAGATTGTTAAGACCGATATCAATAAATGAATTTAACATGACCCGAGAAGTAGCCTGATCACCATCGACGACCGCGGCATGCTGCATGGCTTCACCGCTACGAAACAAAAGTTCGTAGCCGTAGACATCAAGCTTGCGATCAAAGATCGGCTGGCGGCCGATAAATATTTCTGACATTCGATAGGATACTCTTAAAGGATCTTATATCAGTTTAGCAACTATCTGCCATTTTTCTGGAGCATTACTACTTTATAAGGAATTGCCCCCCGATTTGTTCGCTTATCTGCTGGCCTGCGCTGCTACCGATTCGATCGGCGATGCGCTGTAACAATTCAGTCTCGGGAGTAAAGTCGATGACTTTTTCGGTTTCTGCCAATCGCGCAAGACCGGGAGTCGTTCCATAACCATCAACCAGACCAAGCGCCAGAGCCCGCTCCCCGCTCCAGACCAGGCCACTGAATAAGCCATCACTCTCGACCAATCGATCTCCCCGCCCCTGCTTAACTGCATCGATAAAATGTTGATGAACCTCATCCAGCATCGATTGTAAGTGAGCAACCTGGGCCTTGTTCTCAGGTAGAAAAGGATCAAACAACCCTTTATTTTCGCCGGCTACCAGCAAGCGTCGTTCCACGCCCAGTTTTTTCATCATCTCAACAAAACCGAAATTATCCATGCGCACGCCTATCGAACCAACCAGACTGGATCGGTTGACATAAATCTTATCACTCGCGGCGGCCACAAAATAACCACCCGATGCGGCGATATCGGCAACAACGGTATACATCGGAATATCCGGGTGTATTTCTTTCAGACGCCGAATTTCATCATATATATAGGCAGACTGTACCGGAGAGCCGCCGGGTGAATTGATTTCTAAAATTACCTGGGCTGTATTTTTGTGTTTAAACGCCGCCTTCAGTCCGCGCACAATATTATCCGCGCCCGCTTCTTCGCCACTGGCGATTACGCCACTCAACCTGACCAGCGCCGTATGCTTGCTGCCGTCGGCGTTTCCAACGATCCCACCACTATCATCCCCGATCAGGAAAATACTGGTAATCACGGTCAGGTAAACGACGAAAAACATCAGGAAAAAGATTCGCCACCGCCGGGCTCGCGTCTGCTCCTTTAAGGCAGCAAAGGCCAATTTATGTACGATTTCCTTATATCGCGTTGTACCTTCAGCAAGGGAATTCGTCTGGTCGTAATCGGATGTATTCATAAGTCAGGGTCAAGTTGAAAGTCGTTCTCAGACTTTGATTTGGAAGTAAGGTATTTTTTAAACAAGCTCGAACTCCTCGGGCAAAGGAGCAAGTATTCTGGTTTCAGCAGTATAATTACTCTGCGGTAGATGCAGACTGCTAGCATGCAACATTAACCGTTTTTTTCCTTTTTGCCGCATCGTTTTATCGAATGCAGGGTCGCCGTATTTATTGTCGCCTGCAATTTCGTGCCCCTCGGCCTGGCAATGCACCCTGATTTGATGGGTTCGACCGGTTAATAGTTCCACTTCAATCAAAGTATAACTATCACTGGTTGATAAAACCTTGACCAGACTGGTGGCTGTTTTTCCATTTTCACCGACAAATACCCGGCGTTCGCCATTGGCAAGCTGGGTTTTAATCAGGCGATGCTCTACCTTGCGCAGTTGATCCGGCCATCGACCTTTGACCAGCGCAAGGTAAATTTTACGGATACTGTTGTCCTGCCAGCGCTTTTGCATATCGAGTAATACCTGGCGATTTTTGGTCAGCATCAGGCAACCACTGGTATCGCGATCAAGCCGATGAGCTAATTCGATATCGTCATCGGGCCGCATTTTCCGAATCAGGTCAATCACTCCGAATGCGATCCCCGAGCCCGAGTGAACGGCCAGGCCGGCAGGTTTATTGATCACCAGAAAATGCTCGTTTTCGAAGAGAATCGAATGAGCGATTAAATCCAGTAATTTTTCCGGAAGGTAAGGCGCAGCCTCACTAGAAGTCTCAACCGTAACCGGAGGTATGCGCAACGAGTCGCCAGGTTGCAATTTATACTCGGGCTTGCAACGCTTCTTGTTTACCCTGACCTCACCTTTGCGAATGATCCGGTATATCCTGGTTTTCGGCACTGTTTTAAAATACCGAAGCAAGAAGTTGTCCAGGCGCTGGTTTTCCTGCGCCGCAGATATTTCGATAAAGTGAACGCCGATGTTTTGGTGATTATTTGAATTCAATGGATGGCAGCTACCGTTATTTATGATATATTTCCGTTGTAGCATTGTACTGTCTAACGTCTAGACAAAACACTAACAAAACGTTTTTTTTATAGAAGACATGCGTATTAAACGTTTGTTTTCTAAAAGAATATGGCTGGAAGGACGCCTAAGGTGTCACCCCTCCAGATTACATAATTTACAGGCCCATGAACTGCTTCTTATACAGTATCATTTTGATCAAAAACCTTTTTTTGGACCAGGGTTCCACTAGAGCCGCGTCATGCGCTCTGCTGCCCACTCCAAAAAAATCAAAATCATTATCGATGATATCTGTGCACTACGGCACTGGCCTACTCATGCAAGGCAAGAATCCAAATGAAACGAATTTTAATAAATGCAACTCAAACCGAAGAGCTTCGGGTTGCGATGGTCAATGGCCAGAAACTTTACGACCTCGACATCGAAGTCCCTTCACGCGAGCAGAAAAAATCCAACATATATAAAGGTAAAATTACCCGGGTTGAACCCAGCCTGGAAGCCGCCTTTGTCAACTATGGCGCTGATCGCCATGGTTTTCTTCCATTCAAAGAAATTTCCAAACAGTATTTCGGCAATGCGCCGAGAGACGATAATGGCAAACCGATAATTAAAGATGCCCTTAAAGTCGATCAGGAAATCATCGTCCAGGTAGAGAAGGAAGAACGCGGTAACAAAGGCGCCGCCTTAACCAGCTTCATCAGCCTGGCAGGACGATTCCTGGTGGCAATGCCGCAAAATCCTAAAGCCGGTGGAGTTTCGCGTCGCATTGAAGGTGAGGATCGTGACGAGTTAAAGAAAGTCTTAGCCGAACTGAACATGCCCGAGGGTATGGGTGTCATCGTTCGCACAGCTGGCGTTGGTCGCTCGACCGAAGAAATGCAATGGGACCTCGACTACCTGACTCAGGTCTGGACGGCTATTGAAGAAGCGTCAACCTCACAACCTGCCCCATTCCTGATTTACCAGGAGTCCGATATTGTAATACGTGCTTTACGCGATCATTACCGCACCGACATTGGTGAAATTATTATCGATTCCGAGGCGGCGTTTAAACAAGCTCATGACTTCATGACCATGGTCATGCCCGGCTCTATCAATAAGCTGAAGCGATTTGAAGAAAAGATCCCCCTGTTCAATCGCTTTCAGATTGAAAATCAGATCGAATCTGCTTTCTCCCGGGAAGTTACCCTCCCTTCAGGCGGTGCCATTGTTATCGACCACACCGAAGCTTTAACCTCGATCGACATTAACTCTGCCCGAGCCACAAAAGGTAGCGATATCGAAGAAACGGCAAGACAGACTAACCTCGAAGCCGCCGACGAAGTTGCCCGTCAACTGCGTATCCGTGATCTTGGTGGATTGGTGGTAATCGACTTCATCGATATGATGCAGAACAAAAATCAGCGTGAAGTTGAATCGCGTTTGCGCAACGCCGTCTACGAAGATCGCGCGCGAGTGCAGATCGGACGAATTTCACGATTCGGGTTGCTTGAAATGTCGCGCCAGCGACTGCGACCATCGCTTGAAGAATCAAGCCAGATTGTTTGCCCTCGCTGCAGCGGTCAAGGTACCATACGCGATGTTGAGTCACTGTCTTTGGCCGTACTCAGACTGCTCGAAGATGAATCACTGAAAGACCATACCGGTAAAATTCTGGCTAAAATGCCGGTTGAATGCGCCACCTACCTGCTCAATGAAAAGCGCGAAAAGATCGATGGAATCGAACAACGCCTTGGTGTCCATATCGTAGTTATACCCGATCCGAAATTGGAAACCCCGCATTATGTAATCGAGCGCGTAAAGGACAGCGACACCCACCGCCACGAATCGAATTATAAAAAGTCTTATGAACTGACAACCGAAGAAGAACCGGTTGATCTCATCGGCAGTGCCCGCAGTAACCAGGGGTCGGCTGAACAGGCAGCAGTAAAACGCATAGAACCACCGACACCGAGACCAAGTTCTCCAGCGGTAAAAGCCAGCAGCAATGAACCCGGTATCGTCGGTAAATTGATGGGCATGCTATTCGGTGGCAGCAGCAAAGAAGAACCCAAAAAGGAAGAAAAGAAAGAGGCTTCTTCGGGGCAGGCTAACCGCGGAAACAACCGCACCCGGCGGCCACGAAATCGTAACAATCAGAACCGAAATCGAAAAAGCGAAGGCGCTAAAGGAAATGATAATAACGATGGCAATAGTAATGAAGCCGAGGTGAAACAGGCCGCTACTGAAAAAACGGAAACTTCAGACAACAACCGAGGTGGCCAATCACGTTCGGGGCGTTCCAGAAATAGCAACCGATCGGGCAACCGTAACAATCGGGGCCGTCAACAGGATAACCAGGCGAAGAAGGAAGACGGAGATAATCCGGATTCGAAATCGGGTGATGAAAACTCTGCAGAGCAAAAGCCGGTTTCAAATGCCCCCCCCCAACCAGGAAACACTAACCCAGCTGTGCAATCTTCACCGGTAGAAAATGCGACTCCGTCAAAAGATACAGCGAATAAACCTGCCGAGACAACTGCCCATAAATCTGAGGATAGCAAGCCATCCGGAAACACACGACAACCATCTGGAAACAATCGGCAGGCATCTGAAGACAGTCAACAACCATCTGGAAACATTCGGTCGGCATCTGAAAACAGCGAGCAGCCATCCGGAAACACTCGGCAACCATCTGGAAATAATCACCAACCGGCTGAACAGTCAGGCAATGTGAAATCGGAAGTCGCTTCAGCGACCACGTCGGAAGTAAAAGACACTCCGAAGGCAAAGCCCGCTTCGGGTAGACCGCCAAGAGCCGTTAAAAAAGCTGCGATGAAATCAGAAAAGGCGGATGCTAAAGACGAAAAACCGGCAGTGGAAAATGCTGAAAAGGCAAGTCCGGCAGCTGCGCCAGCGGCTGACTCTGGACCCGCAAAAGCCGAAACGTCGGCACCGGTTGCAGCGCCTAAAGCAGTGCCAGCCAGTACAGAAACCAAACCGGCTAATGACCCTGTTCCAGTGCCTAAACCAGTTGTAGAAAGTTCGGCAACAGAAAAAACAAGCGGGTAGATCAGGCAAAAAAAGCGCAGCAGCTGCTGCGCTTTTACTTTCAACACTTGAACAATGCTGTGACCAGGACCTGCCAGGCAGGAGTAGCTGTTGTATAATCAGCAAAGTTTGCGTCTACTGGCTACTGGTCTCATTACCCTGATAAAACAGCAGGCAATGCCATATTTACATTGAACCTGCTATCGATGGGTTAGCTGTAATCCATCACAGGAGAGACTTACACCGGGCAGCCCTCACATTTCAGACTTTCCGGTTTTGCGCAATTACAATGGGCTATAGCTACAAAGACAGATAGCCCCCGTAAAACACTTCAGTCAAATAGACCCTACTTCTTTAGTTCTTTCAAAATTTCGTCGGTGATATCAACGGCTTTATCTGCATAAGCAACGTTACTATCAGTGAAGATGAACTGGTAATCGTTAGCCTTACCGTATTTTTGAATAACGGTTCTCAGTTCGACCTGCACCTGTTGCAGCAACTCTCGTTGACGTGTTTGCACATCTTCTTTCAAGGATTGTTGCTCAAACTGAAACTTTCGTTTGTTTTGAGTAATACTGTCTTCCGCCTTCTTTTTCTGCTGCGCACTCATAATCGCTGAATCGTTCTGATAACTCTTCTCCATTTCCTGGATAGTAAGACCTGATTTTTTCAGATTCTCGCCTCGCTCACCAAACTGGGTTTGCAATTCTTTATTCGCAATAATCGCCTGCGGGGAATTATCCAAAAGAGCCTTTGTATTGATAAAAGCGAGCTTTTCTGCGGCTACAAGGTTAAAACTGAGTAATGACAGAAAAATAAATGTACTGTATTTCATCTTTGGTTTCTCGTTGGTAAGTTGTTTATTGATCTAAAACTGATTTCTGCTGATCCATACGCTGCTGCAACAATTTTTCAACATTTTCTGCGTCTTTGAATAATCTCTCAACGCTTTCCTTTGAATATGGGTTGGGCAAGTCATTGCCAGATTGTGCTTTCCCGGTTGTTTGCACTTGCGTTGATTGCTCACTGCTTTGCTTTGGCATTTCAACCGATTGAATCAAGTTAGCGTCAGGATTCACTTCCTTCACCGTATAGTCAATACCGACTGCTGGTGGTGAAGTGGTGAACTGGATGTTTCCTTCGTCATCATACCATTGGTAGAAAACATCTACTCTTGCACTCTTGCCACTGGAACCTTCATTCATAACCGCAGGCAATTCGGGTATTTCCGGCAGACTGAAATCCGGCAACTTTAAATCGGAAAAGTTTAACAACGTCCCGCCATCTTTTCCTTTCATTACCGTAAATGGCAAGAGCACGGCAATAACCAGCGCTACTACTAAGAGTTTGATGAAGAATTTCACTTTACAGCGCGCTTCCCGCTAAATTCAAAAATGAAGTATAGCGCTTCATCCACGGATTTCCTTTGCACCGTTCATATAAGGTTGCAACAGATCGGGTATACGGATACTGCCGTCTTCCTGCTGGTAATTCTCCATAACCGCAATTAAAGCACGCCCTACCGCCAGACCTGAACCATTGAGTGTATGCACCAATTCCGGTTTGCCGGTTTGTGGATTGCGCCAGCGAGCCTGCATGCGCCGTGCCTGGAAATCGGTCATATTACTGCAGGAGGAAATTTCTCGATAGGCATTCTGCCCCGGCAACCAAACTTCCAGGTCGTAGGTTTTACTTGAGGAGAACCCGAGATCGCCACCGCATAAAATCACTTTTCGATAAGCCAGATCGAGTAGTTGTAATATTTTCTCTGCATGCCCGGTTAAGGCCTCCAGAGCATCCACCGACGTCTCCGGCTTCACAATTTGAACCAGTTCGACCTTTTCAAATTGATGCTGACGAATCATGCCGCGAGTATCGCGGCCATATGAACCCGCCTCAGAACGAAAACAGGGCGTATGTGCGACAAATTTCAGGGGTAATTTATCCGCTTCGATAATGCTATCAGCGACCAGATTGGTTAGCGGAACCTCAGCGGTAGGAATCAAATATAAATCGTGATTTTCGGATTCGATATGAAATAAGTCTTCCTTGAATTTCGGCAATTGGCCAGTACCGAAAAGAGCCGATTCGTTGACCAGATATGGCACATAGGTTTCGGTGTAGCCGTGGTTTTCGCCATGTTGATCAAGCATGAATTGAATCAAAGCGCGGTGCAATCTGACAAGCGAACCGGACATGGTAACAAATCTTGCACCGGACAATTTTGCCGCCCGTTCAAAATCCATGCCGCCCATTTCCACACCCAGATCAATATGGTCTTTGACATCGAAGTCAAAAACTGGTTTTTCACCCCACTCAAGCACCAGTTGATTCTCATCTTCGCTATCTCCGACAGGAACCGACGCATCAGGAATATTAGGCATTTCCAATAGCATTTCATCCAACGATGACTGTACCTCGGCGAGGTCAGTTTCGGCCTGCTTAAGTTGTTCCCCAAGATTGGAAACCTGTTCCAGCAAGGGCTGGATATCCTCGCCCTTACTTTTAGCCTGACCGATAGATTTGGAGCGGCTATTGCGCTCATTCTGTAAATTTTGGGTAGCGACCTGTAACGACTTCCGCTTTTCTTCCAGCGTTTCGAAACGGCCACCATCGAACCTGAATTTCTTGACGGCTAATCGTTGTGCAACCGATTCCAGATCAGTGCGTAAAAGTTTTGCATCTAACATGTTTAAATCATATGTTTTGCGCTAGCTAAACCGGCCCAGGCACCCAAAAGACAAAAGAGAATGCTGATCACGATATAGCTAATCGACTTGAAAATCGCACCGCTATCAATCCAGTGCAAACTATCCATGGCGAAGGTAGAAAAGGTAGTAAAAGAACCAAGGAAACCTACCAGAATCCCAAATCTCAATTCATCACTGACATTCCAACGATGAACCAGGAAAACAGATAGAAACCCCATCAACAAGGAGCCGATAACGTTAACCATTAGTGTACCGTAGGGAAAATTGGTTCCCAGCCACTGATAAGTTGAATTAGTCAGCCAATATCGAGATACGGCACCCAATGAGCCCCCTATCGCGACCGCAATGTAAATAGACATTTCAGATTTGGTTAAAAATGAGATATTGTACCAGCCAGCGAAAAAGTTGCACCCGCATCCTGATCATTTAAAGCAGCATCACCCTAAATTATTAACCTCATTGTCAAACACTCAAGCCATTAAAAGAATCGGCCTCGATCTGGGGTTCCAGCAGGTTGCGATTACCGACACCAAACTGGATCCCCATCATGCGCGTTACCACGAATGGATTTCGGCCAACTATCACGGTGAAATGGGGTATATGGAACGTAATGTCGAAAAACGGCTGAACCCGGCTGCAATGGTACCGGGGACCTTATCGGTAATTTGCGTGCGACTCGACTATCAAATCAACGAAGATAGTCCGCCAGTAGACTTACTCGACCATGGTTCGCTAGCTTATATTTCACGCTATGCACTGGGTCGGGATTACCACAAATTGATGCGTAAACGGTTGCAGAAATTTGCCGATAAGATCATTGAGTCGATCGATGATATGAACTACCGGGTATTTACCGACAGCGCTCCTGTGCTCGAAAAAGCGCTGGCGGAAAAAGCTGGATTGGGTTGGCAGGGCAAGCACAGTAATATTCTAAATCGCGAGCATGGATCTTGGTTTTTTCTCGGTGAGATATTTACCGATCTTCCGCTGGAAGTCGACAAGCCTGTTGAGAATCACTGCGGGCGCTGCCGAAAATGCATCGATATTTGTCCAACGCAGGCGATCGTCGCCCCCTATCTGGTCGATGCGAGGCGTTGCATCTCCTATCTGACCATCGAGCATCATTCCGCGATTCCCGTTGAATTCAGGGCCGCCATTGGCAATCGCATTTACGGTTGTGATGATTGTCAGTTGGTCTGCCCCTGGAATCGATTTTCCGGATATACTGCGGAGGCCGATTTTCAACCAAGACACGGGCTCGATCGCATTTCTCTGCTCGACTGCTATAGCTGGACAGAAAAGCAATTTCTGCAAAACATGGAAGGATCGGCTATCCGCCGAATTGGCTATCATACCTGGTTGCGCAACATTGTTATTGCCCTTGGAAATGCCGACCCCCACCCACATATTGTGGCCATCTTAAAACAGAACTACGACAGCCAGAGCGACCTGATTCGAGAACACCTGGACTGGTCGATACAACAGCAAGAGAGTAAATTATGACGAGCAATTGGCAGGACTTTATCGCCACACAAGCCAACACGCTGGCAACCCGAAATTTTATTGCACCCGCCGATGAAATCGGGCTAATCCTGGTAACCGGCGAAGAGGCGAAGGATTTTCTGCAAAACCAGCTCAGCAATGACATTAGCCTGATCGACGAAAATCATTTTCAACTCAGTGCCTATTCGACGCCCAAGGGACGAATGCTCGGCATATTTCGTATTCTGCAGATTTCCAACGGTTACATTCTTATTACTCCAAGGTCTATGGTACTGGACCTGATGCAGAGCCTGCATCGGTATGTGGTTCAGGCGAAAGTTTCGCTGGCCGACGCTTCCGCGCATTTTTCCCGCTTCATCGTACAAACCGATAATCGCCAGATTATCGAAACTCCCCTGCTCCCCGCCGAACCCGGGATGGTGTATCAGGACGACGATCTCATTTCGCTTCAACTGGAGTCGCTGACCGGAGAAAGACGCTATCTGTTGTTATACCTGTCCGAGCAACTTGCCATCGCACAGTGGTCTAGCTGGACCGACCAGCTATCCGCGGCTGGCTTTCAAGCCTTTCGATTAAGTGAAATTAATGCGGGTATTCCGGTGATCTATGCGCAAACCAGCGAAGCGTTTGTGCTGCAAATGTCTAACCTGAATGTGCTCAATGGCGTCAGCTTCAAGAAAGGCTGCTACCCGGGGCAGGAAATTGTCGCGCGCATGCAATACCTGGGAAAATTGAAACGGCGCATGTTCCTCGCTAGGCTGGAGACTTCAAAACTCCCCCTACCCGGTGATGACGTGGTTGTCCAGGGCAAAATCAGTGCCGATGGCAGTGGCAAGGTTGTCGATGCTGAACTGGATGAGAACGGCGGTTGCCGTTGTTTGTACATCGCTCAGATAAATAAGGCCGAAAACGGGCAACTTGAGCTGTTGGAACAGCCTGGAATTGTGTTTGAAAATGTTGATTTGCCCTATTCGATCGATAATTGAAATATGTGCCAGCTAAATCTCCATATACTTCTATACTCTGATCACCCTGTTTCAATTTATCGAAGTCCATGCGTATTACCGAAGAGTCAATTTTAGACGATCTGGAAAATGATCGGCTGCCTTTACCTACCTTGCCTGAAGTTGCCATAAAGGTTCGCGAAACAGTCGACGATGATAACGCCACCATCGGTGATGTTGTGCAGATTATTGAAACCGATGCGGCATTGTCGGCTCGGATTATTCAGGTTGCCAATTCGGCACTTTATAGCGGCATATCATCGGCAAATACCGTCCGTGCCGCCGCCATCCGAATGGGGCTTGATACACTACGTAGCCTGGCAACCAGCCTGGTAATGAAACAATTGTTTCAGGCCACCCATCCGGTTACCGATAAATACCTGCGTGCTGCCTGGAAGCAAAGTACCGACGTCGCATCGCTAAGTGCAATTATCGCCAAAACAGCAACAAGCCTGGAAACGGACAGTGCACTACTTGCAGGGTTAACCCATTCGATAGGACTCTCGCCGATTCTGGTGAAAGCTGAGAGCGCACCCGAATTACTCAATGACACCGACAGGCTCGAAGACCTGCTCTATGAATTATATCCCAGGATCGGTACTCAAATTCTTAGCAGCTGGGGCTTCAGCAAGGAATTGGTGCAAGTTCCGGCACAACATTTAAACCTCAATCACGAGGGCACCAATGGAAAACCGGACTATGTTGACGTTGTTCAGATTGCGCTGCTGCAAACCAGCAAAAATGAGCGCCATCCGCTATCGGGAATCGACCTGATCAGCGTATCAGCCTTTCGACGCATTAACATGGGTGATGTCGAAGAAATCAACATGTCGGGTGGAGTGGAAGAAGTTGACGAGCTCAGGGCGGTTTTCAGCTAGCTTGCGTTAATCTGTTCGACCATGACTCCGACATCGGTGTAATTCAGCATAATCGGGCGCAAATTAGTCCCGGTTTCGACAATCAGACTGGGAAAGCTATCCGCACCTATCGAGCGCGCCGTTTGAATTTCTTCAATCAGTTTTTGATCGGTCTCGGCCGAGGTCAAACTTGTGGAAAATTGCTCGGTATCGAGGCCGATATCACTAGCAAGCCCGACTAATGTGTCATTGTCAGCTGGATTTTTTGCGTGCAGATAATACGCCTGCTGTATCGCCGAAATCATCAGTGGATCAAATTTTTCTCCCTGCTCTCTCGCGGCTATAACGGCACGGTTAGATGGATAGGTCGATCGTCTCGGCGCGCAATCGGTCCAGAAACTAAAGTTGAATTGGGTGCCGGGAATGACCTGTTGTATGTGTTCCCAGGTTTTTTCCAGACTCGCCTGCATGCCCGCGGGCATTGGTTCATCTGAATCCGCGGCGAGGCCGCCAACCAGAGTGCGGATATTCATGGAACTGGAAATAGCGTCGAACAATTGCGCGCGCACGGGCTCGAAACCCCAGCACCAGCTGCACATCGGGTCGTGCACATAAATGAGTGTAGATTTCATCGTTTGTTTACACCTTCTTACCCAGAAGTTGATTGATTATAGTCGCGCAATTATCGATAGAATGGATGCCATCGACACTTTTCCCTGCCTGCCAATAGTCCTTTTCACCTTTTTCATCGAGCGACGAATGCTTGAGCTGCCAGATAGACTTCAGCCCGTAAAATAGTCGCATCCAATGCTTGGTTTTATTGCCCGACAACATCCAGCGTCCAAATGCGCCGATACGGGTGCCGCTGCGTTTAATGAAATCCGTATTGATGACTGCAACCGGAACGCCGGTTATGCGCTCAGACAGCACAATATCATCCGCGTTGGCATTGATAATGGCCTGTTTATAAACCGCACTGGCCCGACACTCTTCACTGGCGATAAATCGAGTCCCAAGCTGGCAGGCGGCGTAACCGGTATTCAAGGCATCGCTAAAATCACTCGCTTGCCCTATTCCGCCAGCGCAAACCAGAGGGACTTCGAGCGCAGTTAATTCGTCGAATAGTGCCTGCATTGATTTCGCTCCGGCGTGGCCACCCGCTCGATTATTGACACAAATCAATCCATCGGCGCCACTATCCAGACCAATTTTTGCCCACTTCATTTCGGTCACATCGTGATAAACCAGTCCGCCATAGCGGTGTACCCGCTCGGCCACCCAGTCGGGTTTTCCCAGCGAAGTTACGAAGAAGCGAACCCCTTCTTCCAGTGCAATATCAATCCACTCAGACATACGCTGTTGATACTTACTGGATGATTTTTCGATCAAGGCATTCATGCCAATAGGTTTGTCGGTCAGCGAACGCATCAACTGGATTCCTGCCCTGAACTCGTGGCCGTGAACGTAGGTAAGTGAAATCGGTTGTAGAATTCCAATGCCCCCTGCCTCAGAAATTGCCGCGGTTAACTCTGGGTTGCTACAGGGGTACATTGGCCCCCCGATGATCGGGAACTCAATGCCCAACTGCTCGGTAAAGGCAATGGCCGCGGGTGAAAGCACTGGCGCCGGCGATGGCGATGTTGATGTCATTTTGGCGTATACCCGATTTGCCAGGTGGCCTTTACCAGAGTTACCGTTTCACCGGCTTGATCCGTTATCGTAGCGATAACCACATGCCGGCTGCGATCTTCAAATTTTTCGGGAATTTGAAAGTTGGCAACTGCGGTTAACCTGCCTCGCGCTTTTTTCAAATACTCGGCATTTATCTCCAGCAAAATACCCCGCATGTCTTCACCGATAGCAGACAAAACAGCCAGTCCGGTAGAGATTTCGCCCAGATTCACCAGCGCAATCGCATGGATCGAATTCAAGTGATTTCTAACCCTTTTACGATCCTGCAAGCAGACCTCGGCATGTCCTGCTTCAATTTTTTCGATACGGGCCCCGATACTACCGCTGTAAGGTGCCATTCGCCCCAGCATTTTGCTGAACAACCAACGCCCAGATGGAAAATGGCCCAATCGCTGCCACCACATAAAAATTGATGCGCTGGCAGAATTTGTACCTGATTTACTCATAAATGACAGAAAGGTATTTATAACGCCGAGTATTATGCTCTAATATCGACATTATGCCAGAGCAAGAAAATCTTATTGAAGCGTTCGAGCATATGCTCGAAGACGTAAATAACAGCATCCATCAAGCCGAATCGGCACTCGCCCCATCCATTGACGAAATGATCCTGAATGCCCAGATTCTGGCCAGGGAATTGTATTCATTAACCCAGGAAGAAGCCGAGGGGTTGAGCTACTCGCTGAAACGCGATCTGCACAAAGCCAATATCGTCATCAATCAGCAAAGCAAGGAAATAGGTGACTGGCTGAGCTTCGACTTCAAGCTAGCCGAAAATAAATTTCTGGAATTAGTGGCGAATGCCGCTGACAAATCTTGGCTTGAATTCCACGCGCTGGACCAGTTAAACCACGAGTCGAACATATATCGATGTAGTGAAGTATGTGCGCCAGGTACATTTAC
>JBLHOA010000025.1:0-23814 GCA_047622345.1 Gammaproteobacteria bacterium
GCTAGATGAAGCAACAGACAATTTGATTTTATTGCAGCAGAGAATTACCCGGCTAAGTATTTTGCTCGATTCGTTGCTGAAATATACCCTGGCTGATGCACCTGCGGGTGCAGTTGGCCGCGTCAACGTCAGGCGGCTCATTAAAGAGACCTTTGCCATGGCAGAAGGTCATGAAAACTTTACCTTGAAGCTACCCGTTGATCTGCCGATATGTCGCGCAATTGAATCAGACCTCAGCAGCGTTTTTTTAAGCTTGATCACTAACGCGATTAATCATCATGACCAGAAAACGGGCGAAATAGAGATCAGGTTCAACGAGGACAGGGAGAATTATATTTTCGAAGTCAGCGATGATGGCCCCGGTATCGATCCCGAATACCATGAGCAGATATTTGAGATTTTGAAAACCCTGAAATCAAGGGACGAAGTCGAAGGATCAGGGGTAGGCCTTGCCCATGCTAAGCGACTGCTAGAGTCTCGTGGGGGGAGTATAAATGTGACTTCGAATCCTGCCTTCGAGCGAGGAAGTCGATTCGTATTTTACTATTACAAACCTCGAGCTAAGAGCAATGTCTGATCTTCGTCTGAAGGATGTCTGGCCCAGTGCGGCCGCTATCGTCTTAACCGTTGTGACCTTGACACTATTCTGGGCCGATCTACAACAGCAATCCAGAAATAGGCTGCAGATTGAATCTGCAAAATTTGAGCGCTTACTCGACAGCTCTTTCGATCGAGGAATCGAAAGTTTGCGTTCCCTCCAGCAGTTTTTCCGCAGCAGTAGTTTTGTCGGCCGGAATGAATTCAAATCTTTCGTCAATCCCATATTATCGCGTACTCCCGAATTGGCATCGATGAAGTGGGTTCCTCAAGTAGACGAGTCTCAGCGTCTGAAATACATTAATGACGCGCGTGCCGATGGCATAAGTGATTTTAATATGAAGCAGTGGTCACCGACGCTTGGTTGGACGGTTTCCCGGGAGCCCTGGGCGCGACATTACTATCCGGTTTTCTACATCGAACCGGCCGAGCAAATGCTTGATATGCTGGGTTGCGATCTGGGGTCTAACAAAGAGCAATCTAAAGCTATTGCAAGAGCATTACAGGCAAGCGGCCCGGTCGCCAGTCGAGCCATTAATCTTGCTGAGGGCAGCAAAGGGATTCTCGTTATCTCTTCGCTTGCCTTCGAAGCGACGGTGAATAATCGGCAACAGCAAGGATTGTTAATGGCCGAGTTCAAATTAGACGACATTTTCGGTCGAACCCTGGCCTTGTTTGACGACGACGTTTTAAATATCAATGTCTATGAAGAGGGTGATCTCAACAGGCTTATTTATGCTTCGCCCGATCAAGCGCAGGCTGAGTTTTCGATCGAGTTACAGCACCGGTTTCTGGATCAAAACTGGTTAATTAAAGTAAGCCCCTCGACGCGATTTAATGTTGGGCATAATGCTGAATTACCCTGGTATTTTCTGTTACTCGGATTGTTACTGATTTCCGCAATCATCCTGTATAACCGCAACACTATTAAATTTACCCGGAATGTCCGCCAACGCATGAGTAGTGCAAGTGTTGATTTAACCGAAAAAAATGAAATGTTGCAGCGCAGTGAAATCAGGCAGCGGGCAATTGTCAGTATGATGAAGGATGCTGTGGTAACCATAGACAACAATGGAGTCATCGAAGAGTTCAGTACTGCTGCCGAAGTTATTTTTGGCTACACAGCTGATGAAGTTATTGGCAATAACGTGAAATTGTTAATGCCCGCCCCCATTGCAAATGCACATGATAGCTATCTCGAAAATTATTTGAAGTCGCACATACCGCATATTATCGGCGTTAACCGGGATGTTATCGGCCAACGAAAAGACGGAACAACTTTCCCGCTGAACTTGACTATTTCAGAACAGATATTCGATAAACGATCGATATTTATTGGCGTATTGCGTGACCAGAGCGTCGAAAAAAAGCTCGAGTCGGATCAGCAGATCGCGATTGAGAATCTCGATCGTGCAAATGAACAACTCGAACGAGCCAATTATGATCTGGAACAGTTTGGCTATGTTGCCTCTCACGATTTAAAAGCCCCGTTGCGCGCCATTCATAATCTAGCCGGTTGGATTAGCGAAGATCTCGGCGATAATCTTCATGGCGAAAGCCTGGAGAATATGGTCTTACTGCAAAAGCGCGTCACCCGTCTGGATAGCTTGCTGACAGATTTACTGGAGTATTCACGTGCAGGCCGGCTGGAAGGGAAGGCCCAGGCTATAAACAGTTATCAAATTATTTCGGACATTGTGGATCTGTACGGAATACCTGAACATGTTTCAGTCAATATCCAGGAAACCTTGCCTATCATTTTTTCTAATCGAGCTGGATTTGAATTGCTGATTCGAAATTTAGTCGGCAATGCCATCAAGCACAATACTGATGACTCGGCAAGAGTCGATATATCCTGCGAAACATTCGAGGATAGATTTGTTTTCTATGTCAGTGATAACGGCGCAGGCATCGCACCGGAAAATCATCAAAAAATCTTTGAAGTGTTTACCTCCTTACGATCGAGGGACGAAGTTGAAGGAAGTGGCATGGGCCTGTCGATCTGTCGTAGGGCGGCACAGTTTATCGGAGGAGAAATCTGGATCGATGCCGGTTACCAGGCCGGCGTCCGATTTGGATTTTCGGTTCCTCGCGATTTTCTCGCACAGAATGATCAAACTTAGCATCAATTCCGTTGCTTTGCTTTTCTGGGCAGATTATTAATAGTTCCAGATTTAGGTTTAAACAATGAGTAAAGAAGTAAATATATTGTTAGTTGAGGATGACAAAGTTGACATCCTGGCGGTAAAGCGAGCGTTTCAACAATGCAAGGTTGTCAATCCTCTTACTGTTGCCTGCGATGGCGTGGAGGCCCTGGAAATTTTGCGTGGCGACAATGGTAAGGAGAAGTTAAAAGCCCCCTATATTGTGATTCTCGATTTGAATATGCCGCGCATGAACGGCCTGCAATTTCTGAAAGAGTTACGCAAGGATCCGCAGCTGGATAAATCGATTGTTTTTGTGCTGACCACTTCAAATAGCGATAAAGATCGGACTTCGGCCTATGAGAGTCATATTGCCGGTTATATCGCCAAGGCTGACTTTGATACTGCTTTCATCAAAACGGTATCCATGCTCGAAGCTTATTCGAAAATTATCGAATTTCCGTAATCGGCAGTTATTCAAAACGCCATTTTTGCTGAATAATTGACAGCTATATCGGTTAAATCAGCCTTTAAGTGTGCCAGCTGGAGAGCGCACGGAATAGAAGTTCCGATAGCGGTAAATCTTTCGGCGAAGATTCTCGACAACTCCGATTTACCCGAAAAAATCAAACAACTACTGGATAAGTGGCAGTTGCCTGCTGAAATGCTGACCCTGGAAGTGACCGAAACCGGTGCCCTGGCCCGTCAGGAAGTCGCGGCAAAACTATTGTTTGAACTGGCCGGTTTAGGAGTGCAAATTCCGATCGATGATTTTGGTTCGGGATTTACCTCGTTTCGATATTTGCGCGACTTCACCATTCATGAACTGAAAATCGATCAAATGTCTGTCGATGATCTGGTCAAGGGCAAGCGTGACGAGTCGATCATCAAATCGATGCTGGAACTCGGTAAGGGATTCGGGGTTAAGGTAGTTGCCGAGGGAATCGAAGATAAAACTACTCTGGAAAGGTTGAAAGCGCTGAACTGTGAATACGGGCAAGGGTATTTATTCAGTGGCGCTATGCACCCGAACCAGTTTGTCGTCTGGGCGAGCGATTGGGCGATAAAATGCCGGTCAGCTTCGACGAAAGCGCCCTGGTTGGATTGATCTTCGAGCTGGCCTGAACCGGGCAAAGCATTGATTTATCCTTCCAGCGCTTCCCAGCGTTGATAGCAGATTGCCAGTTCGGTCTCACATTGCTGCAAACGGTCTGTTTCGGACTGCACTAGATCGGCTTGCTGTTGAAAGAATCCGGGCCCGGCCATTTTTTGCTGAATTCCGGCGATCAAATTTTCCAGTTTTTCGATTTTCGCGGGTAGGTTACGTAATTCCTTTTCCTCGTTACTGCTACGCGCTGGTTTTGCCTGTTTTACCGGTTTTGGCTTACTCTTTTCTTTGCTCGCTGGTGCGGCTACAACGGTACGCTGGCGCAGCCAGTCCTGATATCCGCCGACGTATTCTTTGACCACCCCCGGAGACTCAAACACGATCGTGCTGGTGACCGTGTTATCAATAAATTCGCGATCATGGCTGACCAGCAGCAAGGTTCCCGAATATTCATTCAACATTTCTTCGAGTAGTTCCAGCGTTTCAATGTCGAGGTCGTTGGTCGGTTCATCCATCACCAGCAGGTTAAATGAGCGCGTGAACAAACGCGCCAGTAACAGTCGGTTACGCTCTCCACCGGACAGCGCCTTGACTGGCATACGTATGCTTTTTTCGGTAAACAGAAAATCCTTTAGATAACCGATTATATGGCGGCTATTGCCGTTGATGATGACCTGGTCACTGGAATCGGCGAGATTATCGCGTACCGACTTTTCCGGATCCAGGCTTTCGCGGTGCTGGTCAAAATAGGCGATCTCAAGCTTACTACCGATGCGTACCGAACCCTGCTGCGGTTGCAGCTTACCCAGCAGCAATTGAATCAGGGTCGACTTGCCCGAACCATTCACGCCGAGAATGCCAATTTTATCCCCACGGGTGATTTTACAGCTGAAGTTGTCGACGATTTTTTGATCGGGCCAGTCAAAACAGAGACCTTCCGCTTCGATCACTATCTTTCCCGATGATTCAGACTGCTGCGCTACCATTTTGCTGGTGCCGACGACTTCCCGCCGTTGTGAGCGATCATTGCGTAATTTTTCGAGTGCCCTGACGCGGCCTTCGTTGCGGGTTCGGCGCGCTTTAATGCCCTGTCGAATCCAGACTTCCTCCTGGGCAAGCTTTTTATCGAACAGTGCGTTATGGCGCTGTTCAATTTCGAGCCGTGTCGAACGATCGGTCAGGTACTGCTGGTAGTTACCCGGCCAGCTGGTAAGCTGGCCCCGGTCCAGATCAATAATGCGCGTAGCAAGCGCCTGCAGAAAACTGCGATCGTGGGTGATAAACAGTACGCTGCCGTTGAATTCGAGCAGCAGGTTTTCCAGCCAGAGGATCGAATCGATGTCGAGATGGTTGGTGGGTTCGTCAAGCAGCAGTAAATCGGGTTCAGCGACCAGCGCCTGACCGAGCAGAACCCGACGCTTCATGCCGCCCGAAAGTTCGTTGAAAGCCTTGTCGGCGGGCAAACTTAAGCGGGATATGATCGACGAAATTCGTGATTCCATATTCCAGGCATTGTTCGCTTCGATCTGGTCTTGCAGCAACTGCATTCGGTCCAGCGCTTTTTCGTCATGCGCCGCCTCGATGGCAGCATGGTGCCAGTCGGTTAAAACCTTCGCCAGCTCACCGATCCCTAAGGCAACGCAATCGTAAACGCTGCCATCCATCTGGGCGGGAACTTCCTGGGTTAGTTCGGCAATGCGCAACTCGGATGAATGGATGATTTCACCCGAATCCACCTTGCTGTAACCGGCCAGTATTTTCAACAGCGTCGATTTTCCGCTGCCATTACGCCCGACCAGACACAGCCTTTCGCCATTTTCGATGGTCAGACTACTGTGGTCCAGAAGGGGTTGATCGCCGAAGCTGTGGTAAAGATTTTTTGCCTGTAAGAGAGCCATTTTTCTGCGTCGATTCGAGTTGCGCTATTATGCGGGTATCGCCATCAGCATGGCAGTGTTTTTATTGGTTCAGGGGACAATATGTGCGGACGTTTTTTTCTGGATAGCCCGGCGGGTGAAATTTTTGAACATTATAATGCGCCACCACCGGATTTTTTCACCGCGCGTTACAACATAGCGCCGACGACCCCGGTGCTGGCAATGACCAGCAAGGGATCAAACCTGTTTCGTTGGGGGCTGGTTCCTGCCTGGGCAAAAGAGCTCAGTATGGGTAATCGCATGTTTAATGCCCGCGCCGAAACCATTGCGCAAAAGCCGTCATTCAAAAACGCCTACCGCCGCCGGCGCTGTTTAATTCCAGCCAACGGATATTACGAGTGGCGTAGCGAACAGGGGGTTAAGCAACCCTATTGCTGTCATATTGATCACGCGTTGTTTTCGATGGCTGGCATCTGGGAACTTTGGCAGGATAGTGACGGCAATGAATTACAGTCCTGTGCGGTTATTACCACTGAAGCACAGGGAGCGATCAGTCAAATTCATCACCGAATGCCGGTGCACATCGATGTGAAGAACTACGATGAATGGCTCGATTGCAAAAATGAGCAATCGACTCCCGACCAGCTATTGTTCGCGAATTCGGCAAACTATCAATACTACCCGGTCAATACCACGGTGAATAATTCGCGTAATGAAGGGGCAGACTTGATCCGTCCAATGGACCCGGCCTAGCCCAGCCCGATCGATTCCGGTTCTTGCCAGGTTAGAAACACTGTTTAGTACCTAGTTGCCTTCATTTTCCGTCCTCTGACCATTCGGAGCCCGCCTCAGAGCGCCTAATCCTGGTGTCCCGGGCTAGAAGAGCAATACATCGGACAGCCGGGAATGAATGGTTCAGAGGTTAAGTTAGTCGCTTAATCCGCCACTACTGACCAGCGCTGCGAGTCGGGCATCGTCGAAGTCACTTTCCAGCGCCGCCGCAGCTTGGTCGACCGCCGCCTGCAAGTCTTGGCCGCATCTACTTTCTTCGCGTCGCCATTGCTCCAGATAGGCATCGGTGCCGGCCATTTGTGCGCGCATTGCCGCTTTATCAATGGCTTCGGCGAAGCGTTCGGTCAACACGATTTTAGCCGTTTCGCGTCGCTCTTTGGCGATGACCTGGGCGGGAATATCGCGCCAGAATACGGTTGTCAGTTTAGCCATGGTTGTTTATCCGGTTGCACACAGGGGTGATTTATTCAGCGCGAGTATAAAGATGCGCGGCATCCAAATCCAGCGTCATTTTTGTCTGTAGCCAGGGAATAAATAATTATTTACTTAAGGCTAATGCCGGACGTAGAATCGCGTCCGAAATTTAAAATAACCTAATAGTCGTGGAGGCTGTAATGCTTAAAGTGGGTTTTATCGGATTGGGCAATATAGGCGGTAAGCTGGCGGGCAGTTTACTTCGTAACGGAATTGATTTAACCGTCCGCGACCTGGATGCAGACATAGCAAAACCGTTTCTGGATGCGGGGGCGAAATGGGCCGATAGTCCGCGTGAAATGGCCGAACAGGTCGACGTATTGATCACCTGCTTACCCAGTCCTGCCGCCAGTGCATTAGTCATGGAAGCGGAAGATGGTGCACTTGCGGGATTGTCCGCAGGAAAAATCTGGGCCGAAATGAGCACCACCGATAAAGATGAAGTGCTGCGACTGGGAGCTAAAGTTGAGGCAGTCGGCGCGCTGCCGGTCGATTGCCCGGTCTCGGGCGGTTGTCATCGCGCGGCCACCGGAAATATCGCCATATTTGCCGGTTGTGATCGTGCCGTCTTCGAAACCCTGCTACCCCTGCTGACCACCATGGGACGGCGGATATTGCATACCGGTGAACTGGGCTCGGCTTCGGTATTAAAGGTGGTCACTAACTATCTGGCCACGGCAAACCTGTTGAGTGTCTGCGAAGCACTGGTGACCTCGAAAGTTGCCGGTATGGACATGAATACCACCTACGAAGCGATCCGGATTTCTTCGGGCAATTCATTTGTTCATGAAACCGAGAGCCAGGTCATTTTAAACGGTAGTCGTGACATCAGCTTTACCATGGACCTGGTCTGTAAAGACATAGGTTTGTTCAACGACGTCGCAAAGCGCGGTAATTTACAACTCGAATTGGCACCGCTAATGCAGCAGATTTTCGAAGAAGGTCAGTCCAGATACGGTGCCCGTGAGCTTTCGCCGAATATTATCAAACGTCTGGAAGAGGCCGCCGGGGTCGACATTCTGGCGCCGGGCTTCCCGCCCGAAATGACCGATGATGAACCCGAGGAACCAGGCTACGAAGTGCAGGTGAAAGGGCGCTAAGCCGACGTCTCGAGTCTGCAGCAGCAGGACGAGGCAATGGTAACGTCGGCGTTTTCGATTAGCTGATCCAGGCGCGATTTGATCTTAATCGCTTCTTCGAAGCGGCCGAGTCGGGTCAGACATTCATGATAGCCGTGCAACGCCCAGATGTTGTCCGGGTGTTGGGTACAACGGGGCAGGCGATTGCCGATGCCCAAATCATCTTCGTAGTGGAATAGCGCTTCTTCGAGTTCGCCCTGTGCGGTTAACAATGCACCGAGCGCGTGTCGTGGAGGGTGCATCCAGGCCCAGGGTTCGGCATATTCAAGCAGGTCGTGCAATCGATTCGCCTCGCGCAGGTTATCAAAGCCGGCCTCAATGTTACCGGCATGGTACTCGACTTCTCCGTTTATCATCGCGCGTGCTACTTCAAGAATATCGGTGGTCTTGTTATTCGCCATCACGTGCCAGTCGGGAATTCTGACATAGAGTCGCTCGAAGCGACCCTGCCAGTCCTGCGCGCTATCGATATCACCCAGTGCGGCAAAGGCGATGGCCTTTGCATAGCTCAGCAAAATGGTGGTAATCAGATATACCCCGGTATCCTGGGGTAGCGGTTCGTCGCAAATTTGCTGCCACTTGCCGAAGCGCACCAGCACGTGCACGCGACTTGAATAAAATCCTTCCAGCGTAGAAGACAAATACCATTGTTCGCTGGTGAGCATATCCGCGGTGACCAGGCTGCAAAGCTCGTCGGCCGCCTGCAATGCAACTTCGAATTGACCGAGGAACATCGCCGCCCACATTTTGAAATCGTAGTTGTGCAGCACCGAGATCATATAAAACCCGTTGCACCCGCGTAACGCTAGATATTTACGATCGGCAGCAATGCCGCGGCCGTTGGCATCGCTGGCATCCTGCCAATTGCCACAAAGACTGTCGATATGGCTGGCCATGTGCAGCAAGTGGCCACAGTCCGGGCTGAGGTCGCGCAATTGATTCGCCTGCGGCAGGGCTTTTTCGGGCCTGGGCGACATTTCAATGGCATGGATATAGAAATGGGCGATGCCGGGGTGCGGTTGTAGGCCTCCCTGGTTAATCTGTTCGATGCCGCGTTCGAGCAGCTTGATAATGTCAGTGGTATGGGCACCCGGCGCGGGTAGGCCGCTGTCGATTTTCCACAGTTTCCATGGCGTTAGATTCATCAGTGCTTCGGCGTAGAGGCATAAAACATCGAGGTCGTCGGGGAGTTTTTCGTAGGCAGCACGCATCGCATCTGCGTAAGCCTGCATCCAGTCGCCATAATCTGAATCTTTGGCGGCGGCATCAAGCGGATGTTTTGCCACTATCGCTTCGATCAGTGCCTGTTCGAGCGGCGAGGCATTATTTTTGAGTTCCAGGGCTTTTTGCGCAAATTGATGGCAATGCCTGACTACTTGCGGGCGTTCCCCGTCGCCGTACCATCCCCAGGGTTTGTTGTAAAAAGGTCCCGAGGCGTAGGCTATGCCCCAATAAGCCATCGCGAACTCTGCATCGGCATCGATGGCATGCTGGAAACAACGGATGGCTTCTTCCTGGTTGAAACCGTAGCACCACAATAGACCGCGATTAAACCATCGGTCTGCATCTTCGGATTTTGTGCTGGTCGGGCGCTGGTACTGGCCCAGGTTGAAAATATAGTTCATTCGATAAACAGTCGCCTATAACCCTAAGAATTATAGTGTTTTCTCATCGACTGGATAGTGATTTCACGCAATATTTGAGGTTAGTTATCAACAAATTATGCCTGTGGCGGTCATGCTATAACGATAGCAGTCAGCCTGGTTTGCCACTTACAGGCTTTCGGCGACGAAGATAAAAAACGGCAGGGTGAAAAAGGCCACGATTATTTGAAAGGTAACAATGCTCGCCATGAGTTCGGCATCGCCACCCATTTTGCGCGCCATAACATAGGCCGAAGCTGCGGTCGGCACGGCGCCGGCGATGATTGCCACGGTACGTGCAGTGCCATCCAGTCCGACAATCGATGACATCGCGATAACGATCAAAGGCATGCCGACGAGCCGAATTAACACGCCGGTGGAGACCAGAAGTTTCGATTGCGCGGCATGTCCGAACTTCATCCCTGCACCGACCGTGAGTAGCGCAAGCCCCAATCCGCCGTCGCCGATGATATCGATGGCGTCGAATAAGATGTTGGGAACGCCGCTCCAGTTCAGAATCAAACCGGTTACGCAGGCAATGATGAGCGGGTTTTTAAGTATATTGGTAAAGATTGTAGAGGCACTCGGTTTGATGTCGCTGCGGCCATAAATTGATAAAACAATAACCGATATCGCATTCAACAGCGGCACCATAATCGCCAATGCTATCGCGGCCAGGGTAACGCCTTCATCGCCATAAATTGGACCGATGACCGCAAGTGCGACAAAGCCATGGAAGCGTGTGGCACCTTGAAAAACACTGCTGAACCCCGGTCCGCTAGTGGAATTATTGCGCCAGAAAATGCTGTAGATGGTGATCAACAACAATGACATGCCGAGTACGGCAACGACCAGGACAATGAGAAAATCGAGCAGCGGAACATTGCCGAGGTTGGCACGACAGAGCGTGCGAACAATGAGGAAGGGCAGTAGCAGGTAAAAGCATAAATGTTCGATCGCCGACCATACCGTTTCGCCGACAACACGAAAGCGGAATAACAGGTAACCGGTGGCCACGATCAGGAAGATCGGCGATATCGCGTTGACGGTAGTAAACAAGTTATTTAATTCGCAATCAGGTCTGTGCGATTAATTCATCTTCGTAACTGCAGGGGATCGAGCGGGGTTGCAGGTGATCGACGCTGACGATTGATTCAATTACCGAAATTTCTTTTGAGTGAACGTCGTATCGGCCTACGCGAACGAGTAAACCCGATTCTGTTTCGTCGACGACAACTGCGGCAATTTTATTGTGCACGCCATGATTGTCGGTGTGCAGGTAATACACCATATCGTTTTTTTTCATTATGACTGCAACAGAATATCGGTTGGGAATTATAACAGCTAAACGCGCGCTGGATATGGTTTTGCAAACAGAAAGGTAATTCCTGCAAGCGGTTTCCAATTCGCCTGAATCGGTGGTGACTTAGCGGATTAGAATTTTTATTTGCGATAGCGTATTCTGAACGCCGAGGTGAACGCTTATGAAATCAATCAGAAAACATTATCTGCAAGCCCTGTTAATTCTCTGCGGTATCGGGTTTTTGCTGCCCGCGTCTTCGGCGCTGCAGAATTCGCCGTTGTCGGTTGTACTGCCGCAACCCCAGTCGGATTTGAAACCGGAAGAAGTAGTTAAAATCGTGGTCAATGCCCTCGCCAACAATGACCTGCCCCGTCAGAATGCCGGCATTGAAACCACTTTTAATTTTGCGTCACCAGAAAACAAGCGTAATACCGGGCCCTTGTCAAAATTCAGCCAAATGGTCAGAAATGATCGCTTTGCGGTAATGCTGGATCATGCCAGCAGCGACTTCAGCGAGGTTGTATTAAGCGGTGATAGCGCCATGCAACTGGTGCGTATAACCAGTGGTAAAGGGGCTCACACCGTTTTTGCTTTTCGTCTCAGCCGTCAACAGGACGGACCATTTCAGGGTATGTGGATGACCGACGCAGTTTGGCCAATTGGACAATAAGGCAAGCGTAGCAAGACAGAAATGGCAGCGCAGGACAGCGCGCCATTTACCACCGAAGTCAGCCGTTTTCGGAGAGTTTCGATGGCCAAGCCGAAATAGAATGATCGGGTCACCACAAATCGGCAGATAACATGGATACCCAGCAGCAATTACTCGTCGATAAGTTTACCGATTTAGCGCGTTATATTATTAAACATGCCGATGAAACTTTACCACTATCATTGTTAGCCGAGCGGGTGACCCTGTCGGCTTCGCGTTTTCAGCGTGTGTTTAAGTCTATTTTCGGCGTCACCCCGAAAAAATTTCAACAGGCGGCACGTAGTGATAAGTTCAGGGAAATGCTGCGCTCGGGAAAGGATATCACCACTGCCATCGTTGAATCCGGCTACGGTTCGACCAGCCGCGTATACGGCAACTCATTCCGTTCGATAGGCATGACCCCGAAGGCTTACCGCAAAGGCGGCCGAGGAGAAATCATAACCCACGCCTGCCGCAACACGGTTCTTGGCCCGCTGATGATGGCCGCTACCGACCGTGGCGTCTGCTTTGCCCAGTTTGGCGACAGTTGTGATCAATTGCTGATGCAATTGCAATCTGAATTTCCGCAGGCCAATTTAATTATTTACCGTGAGAATGCTTCGCTTGCGCTCGAGCAATGGATCGAGTCGCTTAACCGCTATATGGATAATCAACAGCCGCGGCCCGATATTCCTCTGGATTTGAAAGGAACTGCATTTCAGGTCAAAGTGTGGCAGTTTCTGCTGGAAATGGAGGAAGGCGAAGTCGCCAGCTACTGTGAATTGGCAACGGCAATCAATAGCCCTAAAGCGTTTCGGGCTGCTGCTTCGGCCTGCGCGGCAAACAGGATTGCTGTATTAGTACCCTGTCATCGAATTTTACGCAGCGATGGCAGCCTCGGCGGATACCGCTGGGGAATCGAACGTAAAAGGGCGTTGTTAGACCGGGAACGCCGTAGTGAACGATAGAATGCGGATTGTAGTGTCACAGAAATAATGACACCATCGAAAGCATTCAACCCACTCGGGGCCTACCGGAACTAAGCGATATGTCAGCAAATACCATTGCAGAAAATAAACGGGGCGATAATTTTATCGCGGGCGACGAAGTCTGGCTGTTTGGTTACGGGTCGTTAATTTTTAAAGTTGATTTTCCTTATGTTGAAGCGAGGCCTGCAAACATCAAGGGCTGGAGCCGACGGTTCTGGCAAGGCTCGCACGACCACCGTGGCAGCGAAGAAAACCCGGGCCGGGTAGTCACCCTGGTCGAGCAGGCCGATGCGGTTTGCGGTGGGCTCGCCTATAAGGTCGACGCGGCCGTGTTTGCCCAGCTCGATGTGCGTGAAAAAAATGGCTATTTACGAATCATTACCGAGCTGGAGTTTGGCGAAGGTCGGTCTGCACAGGGGCTGGTTTATATTGCCACCGAAGACAACGAAGCATTTCTGGGCAAAGCCAGTGAGCAGGAAATTGCGCGCCAGGTTTTTAAGGCAGTCGGTGAAAGCGGGCCGAATGACGAATACGTTTTGAAGCTGGCCGAATCGTTACGCGAGTTGAATTTAGAGGATGAACACGTCTTCGAAATTGAGCGCTACTTGAAGCAGCTAGCCGCCAATTAATACTGCGTAATCGCTCAGTTTAGCCGGAGTTATAGACCAGCCCTGCGGTTTATCGCCAGCAGGATACCAGGAATACCGGTGATTGATTTCCAGGGCGTCAGGATTCGATAACGTATCGAAGTATTTCTACAACCTGCGCCGGTGTTTCTGCCCAGGCCAATGCTGATGCATCAACTTCTTTTAACGGGTGAATAATGTCGGCGTCATGCAGCGTGATGTAGGGTTTGCCTATCGCCGTGCAATAGCCGGCGTCGAAAGCGGCGTTCCACTGTTTGTACTTGTCGCCGAATCGGATGATGGCGACATCGCTGTTGTCGAGCAAGGTTTTAGTACGGATCGCATTCACCTTCGCCGATTTGTGGTCGCGCCAGTAGCCACTGGAGTCGGGGCCGAGCAGATCGCCGGCAGCATCGCTGGCATCGTGATCGGTTACTGGTGATGAAAAGTGAACAGTTAGTTCAAGTTTTTCCGCACCGGCAATAATCTGTTCGCGCCAGTCGCTGTGAATTTCGCCGGAAAGATATACGCTCCAGGTCATGTTGATGTCTCCTAAAAAATTAAAATAGTCCGGGTTTGAAACCGTAACTAGGTTTGCTGGAAATAATTCGTCATGAACTGTTCGAAGGATATCGTATCCGAGGCTTCAATTTCCTTTTGACGCGCCAACGAGTTCTTCGCCATGGTTTCAAATTCTGCCTGTCGCTCGGCACTTAACGGGCGGCTGTTAAACCATTTCTGATGTTGTTTCGACATGCGTAGCGAAAACTCGAAAAACTCTTCACCGTTTTCGATCATTTCCGCGAGCAATCGTGCCGATGGTGTTCGATCCGGGTCATCGATTTTTTCGCGTTGCTGTTGTAGCGCGGAACAATAAACGCGATGGTCGGCGTCTTTGTCGAGCAGGTCGCAGCCCAGCGACATCTGGTCGAAAATTTCATGCGCCCAGTCGCGCAGCAATATTTCCTTACCCGCTTTACGCAATTTCAGTTCGGGGTCGCGGCCGCGCTGCGCTACCGAGTTCAGATTGTATTTTATGTCTGTCTGCTCGTTTTCCGAATAGGGTTCGCTGGGCAACAGCAGGCTGAACAATAAAAAAGATTCGAGAAAGCGCATTTGTTCATCGTTGATGCCCAATGGTTCATAGGGGTTTACATCGAGTGAGCGTAACTCGATATAGGCAACGCCACGCTTTGCCAGCGCAGCAGTGGGTTTTTCCATGCCCTGAAGAATCTGTTTCGGGCGGACACTGGAATAATGTTCATTTTCGATTTGTAAAATATTCTGGTTCAGCTGTTGCCATTCGCCGTCGGTCACTATTCCGATGTGTTCATAGTCAGAGCAGGGAGTTGAGATGGCATAGCTGAGCGAGTCGATATAGGTCTGCAGGTTATCAAAATTAATCTTGATGCCGGCTTCGTCTTCCTTGCTGTTTTGATAGCCGATATCGCCGACGCGCAACGAAGTTGCATAGGGGCCGTAATAACTATGGTCGAAAAGTTTTTCCAGGCTGGTTTCGACATCGCCCAGAAAGGAACGGCAGATGGCTGGCGAAACCCCGAATAAATAGGGAACCAGCCAACCGTAGCGCTGCAGGTTTCGCAGCATGTCCATGTAGCAGGTCGAGATGAATGTCTGGCGGGGTTGCTTGTCTCCGACCAACTTCTGGTATTCGTTCCAGAAACTTTCCGGATAAGAATAGTTGTAATGTACACCGGAGATTGCCTGCATAACCCGACCATAGCGATGGCCCAGTCCGCGACGGTATACGGTTTTCATTTGTGCGGCATTCGAGCTGCCGTACTGTGCCAGCGGAATACTGACATCGCCGGCAACCACGCAGGGCATACTGGTTGCCCACAGAATTTCATGATCAAGCTGGCTATAGACATACCTATGGGTGTCATCGAGCATCGCCAGAGTTTCTGAAAACCGTTCGTAAGGAGGCGTCACCAGTTCGAGCAAGGCTTCCGAATAATCGGTGGTAATGTGCGCGTGGGTGAATGCAGAACCGAGCCCGATGGGATGGGGCGTCTGGGCTATACCGCCATCGATGGCAACGCGCAGGCTTTCTTTTTCCAGGCCTACCTTGCGTCCCTTCAGTTTTTTCTGTAGGTCATTTGCAAGCAGCAGGGCAACTTTTTTTTCAATTGTGGTATTCAATCTGTTTCCAGTTTTTTCTAGTAGTTGTGTAGAATCCTGAGATTACCGATGCTTTGGCAAAGGAGTGATTGAGCCTTACCCGCAGGAATCGCTCAACTAAGTATCTGTTTTAATATGCTGGATGGATTCTACAACATCCGATATGGCATTAGCCAACGCAGTTTCTACCAATTGATCAGAACTCGACATTGGCAGTGTTTCGATTAACTGCTTGAGCCTGGCCTGCGCCAGCCAGGCACTATGTCTGGCCAGCTCGACATTGATTCCGGGTTCGCCGTATCCCGGCATATCGTGTTTCGCGGTTGGATCGGAATAATTAAAATCTGCCGCGATCATGCCTGGCACCAGGGTAATCCGATCCGCCGCTTCGAGTAGCTTCGCCGCACGGTGGACGATCATATTGCCTTGCTGAAAAATGGCATATCCCGCCGCCGGAAAATCGGCCTTGATAACGCGGTCGGCGGGCAACTCGTCGCTAATTCCGTAGCGCAGTTGGTCAACATCGAGGTCGAACATTGCGGCCACTTCATCGCGGGTGCCTTTGAAGTATTCGAAATTGCCCCCTTTCATCTGACGCGGATCGCTCGCCATCAATACATAATCAAATCCAATACCATCAAAATGCCAGGCATCGACGGCCCGGGTGATGTCTTCGGGCGGATAATTAATATACAGCTGCTGCGATGGCATGCTGTGGGCGAGTAACTCGGTTCTGGCGATGCGGGACATGTGCTCTAGAATCACCGGGCAGTTGCACAAATCGCGTAAAAAACGCGAGCGGTAGACGCCACCGGCGAGGTGTCGGGGAACGCGGCTTCCGTCGATGCGACTGCAAAAAGCCATCATCGTTGTGGCAATTTCATGTAAGGCCTCGACCCCGGCTTCGGAGAGCAATCGAAACGGTGAAGTAACTGCAACCGGTGAGGCGCAGCGATCGATTTGTTTCTGGCTGTAACCGAAGTCGGCCAGAGTCCAGATCTGTTCGGGAAATTCGAAGGCAAGATGCTCTGCAGCGTCATAGCGAATGGTTTCGTTGACCGTCGCATAGCCTTCGGGATTTTGCTGAGGAAAAGGTATTGGTTGAGTCAAAGCATCCTCCGAAAATTTTCAGTTAGCCGCTGACGGCTACTCCCCCATATATTAACGCAGATATTAACGCAGATATTAACGCAGATATTAACGCAGATACTAACGCAAAATTCACCCGACTTAACTCGCTGCCGGTTTTCAGCTATTCAATATCCGCTTCAGGAACGTAGATACGAAGCGCCGTTAACGTCGATAATACAACCGGTCATGAACTCGGGCGCTTCCAGTGCCAGAAATGCGATGGTTTTGCCGAGCTCCTCTGGTTGTGCTACGCGACCGGCACTACTTTGTTGCCGAATCGATTCGCCCTCGGGCGAAGCCAGCACCGCGGCGGCCATCTCGGTTTCGACGAATCCCGGGGCGACCGTGTAAACGAAAATTCCTTCGGGTGCCAGCGCTTGCGCCATGGATTGCCCCATCGCGTTCATTCCCGCCTTGGAAGCCCCGTACCACGGCATTAACGGTTCGCCGCGAAAGGCTCCGCGTGACGAGACATTGACGATCCGTCCGCCCCCGTGGGCAATCATTTTTTTGGCGGCACAGAAGCTCAGGTTGGAAGCGCTGGTGAGGTTGGTATCGACAATCCGTCGCCAGGTTCTTTGCCAGGTGGCGTAGTCGATGTCGGCAAATTGATGTCGTTGAGACACTCCGGCGTTGTTAACCAGAACGTCGAGCCCTTTCATTTCCCGGTCGGCCCGGTCGATTAGTTCGGCTACTGCCTCGGGGTCGACGATGTCACACTGGTAAAGCCGATGACCTTCGCCCGGCAGACCAGCAAGAACCGCTTCGGCGCGCTCAGGGTTTCGATGATAGTGTATGCCGATGCTGGCCCCGCGTTTGGCGCATTCAGCCGCCGCCGCACTGCCGATTCCCCCGGAAGCACCGGTAATCAAAATCGATGTTTTTGTCGCCATTATTTGAACCTCAAACCGAATCGACTGGCACCATATCATAATTTGCCGGTAACAGCTTTTGCCGGATTTTTCTGGAGCCGACTGTCAGATCCCAGGTGTTGAGTCGCAACATAATTTCGGCCATACTTCGCGCATGGGGTTAACGAGCATCCCGTGAGGCGCCAGCCGAAGTTTCGTATCCAGTAAACCGTAAATCTGTATGCCGATTGCCAACGGCATTGATTATTAAGGTATCGCTGATTTATCCAGAATTAATCAGAGCTGCCTAATTACAGGAGAGGATGCGCATGCCTTCACCAACCGAAATTACCGTTCCACAACTTGCACGATTAATCGGCACCGCCGCGATGCCGTTAATTCTTGATGTCCGTATCGACGAAGATTTTGCCCTTGACCCTGCGGTAATTCCCGGAGCCGTCCGTTGCCATCACCAGCAAATGCTCAATATGAGCGCAAAGCTCGGCGACAGGCCGGTAGTGGTGGTCTGCCACAAGGGGAAAAAACTGAGCCAGGGCGCCGCCGCAATTCTGCGCAGTCAGGGTGTAGCGGCCGAAACTCTCGCCGGTGGTCATGTCGCGTGGAGGGAATCCGACGAACTTTTAATCCCAGCAACCGCAATTCCGCCATCGAATGAACAGGGACGCACCGTATGGGTGACCAAACAGCGACCAAAAATCGACCGCATGGCCTGTCCCTGGTTAATCCGTCGATTCGTCGACGCGCAGGCGCAGTTTCTCTTTGTTGCACCATCCGAGGTGCTCGCCGTCGCCGAAAAATTTGATGCAATTCCTTTTGATGTCGAAGATGTTTTCTGGAGCCACCGTAGTGATAATTGCACTTTCGACAGCATGATCGAAGAATTCTGTCTGCAAAGTGACGCGCTTGTCCGGCTCGCGGCCATTGTGCGCGGTGCCGATACTAATCGTCACGATCTGACTCCCGAGTCGGCAGGGTTACTGGCGATCTCCCTCGGCTTATCCCGAATGTATCGGGATGATCTGGAACAAATCGATGCCGGCATGCTGGTCTATGACGCGCTTTATCGATGGGCTCGCGACGCCAGTGGTGAATCGCATGACTGGCCCAAACGGGTCGGGGGAATTGAACCGTGTCGACCATAATGACTGGAGCTGATCCGGAAAATCAGGCGCTGCCGACGCGCAGGCAGGCTTTTATTGTATGGTTGCAAATCGGGCTTTTATCCTTCGGTGGGCCGGCCGCCCAAATCGCATTAATGCACCGCGAAATTGTCGACAAGCGCCAGTGGCTGAGCGAAAAACAATATCTGAACGCACTCAGCTTTTGCATGTTATTGCCGGGGCCGGAAGCGATGCAAATTGCTACCTATGCCGGCTGGCGGCTGCATGGAACCTTCGGTGGCCTGATTGCCGGGCTATTGTTTGTCTTGCCCGGTGCGCTGGTTATTCTTGCGCTGGCGTTGATTTATGTATTGTTTGGTAATGTCTCACTGGTCACTGCCTTGTTTGTCGGTGTAAAAGCGGCAGTTATTATTATTGTCATCGAAGCACTGCTGAAAGTGGCTAAACGGGCCTTGCACCAGGTTGAACACTGGGTGATTGCAGCGGTTGCTTTTGTTGGTATATTTTTCTTCGCGTTGCCTTTCCCGATAATTATTTTAGCGGCCGCGCTGTTCGGATTTTTTCGGGCTCGATCGGCAGCAATCGATGAACCAGCGGTCACCGTCAATGTGTCACTTTCATCGAGCGTGATGACGACCTTGATCTGGCTGTTGATCTGGTGGACACCGCTATTGGCGATTGCCGCTTTTAGCGATCAGACATTTTTCAACGAAATGGGCATCTTTTTCTCCAAGCTTGCCGTGGTTACCTTCGGTGGCGCCTACGCTGTACTCGCCTATCTCGGCCAGGACGTTGTCGGCCACTATGGCTGGCTGAGCGCTGGAGAAATGATGGATGGACTTGGCCTTGCCGAGACTACCCCGGGCCCGCTGATTCTGGTAAACGAGTTTGTTGGTTTTCTGGCAGCCTATCGCGAAGGGGGCATCTGGTACGGTTTTGGTGGTGCTTTGATAACGCTCTGGGCAACCTTTGTACCCTGTTTTCTGTGGATTTTCGTCGGCGCTCCCTACATCGAGTGGATTGGCTCGCAGGCGCGTTTACGCGGCGCTTTGACAGCAATAACCGCTGCCGTGGTGGGGGTCATTCTGAACCTGTCGATCTGGTTTGCCCTGCACGTATTCTTTGCAGAAGTTTCGTTGCAAAACTATGGTTTGCTGGTACTGCATCAACCGGTACTAGCTAGCCTTAACCCGCAGGTGATTCTGCTTTCGGTGTTATCCGCGGTTTTACTGTTCAAGTTTCACTGGGGTATTTCAAAAGTGTTGATCGTCGCTTCCATTGGTGGCGTAATGCTTAGTTCAATATAAGGAAACTCTGAATTGATCAGAGTTTCCTGACTTCAATTTAAAGGACTATCGATTGGAAAAAAACATAAGGCTTTATCCCTGGTTCCGGGTGGCTGCCGATATACAGGCCTGGATTCCGGTTTTCTTTCTCTACTTCAGTGAATACGTCTCGTTGCAGCAAGTCATACAGCTGTCATCAATCTACTACCTGTCGGTTTTTCTGCTCGAAGTACCCTCGGGTTATTTTTCGGATCGGGTAGGCAGGCGCGTTACCTTGCTGCTTTCGGCATCTTTTCTGGCGGCGGCCCATTTATTATTTCTGATCGGCGATGGTTTTATCGTTTTTGCTGCCGGGCAGGCAATGCTGGCGGCCGGCATTGCCTTCCAGTCGGGCACCGATACCGCACTGCACTATGATTCCCTGGTGCAAGTCGGCCGCGCTGCGGAATATGAAAAACGCGAAGCCCGCGCCGAAAAATACGGATTATTCGCGCTCTCATTTGGAAGTCTGGGCGGGGGAATACTTGGCAGTATTGATTTGCACTATGCCTACCTGCTCGCGCTGGCCGGCACCGTCGCCGCCTTTACAATCAGCTGGCAGTTTAGCGAGCCGTCGACGCAGCATGATATTGAAACAGGTTCGTTTCTATCGGTTCTGCGTAGCTGTGTGGCAAGATTACGCCACCCGGTGCTCGCCTGGATATTTGCGGTGATGGTGGTGATGTATGCACTGGAACACATTCCCTTCGAATTTTATCAACCCTATATCCGTTTGCTCGATTTCAATAATTTTTTCAGTCTTACCAATTCTTCGGCGATGGTGTCGGGGCTGGTTATCTCGATATCCATGTTTGGCGGGGCGATTGGCGCTGGCTTGAGTCTGCGTATTCGCAATTCGATAGGGTTGATCGGATTAATCGGGCTGGCGGCGCTGATCCAGCTCTCCATCGTTTCGGCGATGGGCCTGGTGCTTCATGTCGCAGCACTGAGTATGATTTTTGCGCGCAACTTTCCGATGGCGATGATTCATGCCCCGGTACATGCCGCCATTGCGCCCTTGATAGACTCGTCGCAACGCGCGACTTATCTTTCCATGCAAGGTTTGTCGCAACGCCTTTTCTTTGCCATCTTACTGTTTTCGCTATCGGGCCTGGTTGCCGACGTCGACATGGTTTCCTGGCCGGTGCTGTCATCGATCATCATAAAATGCCTGATAATCGGTCTGCTCCTGTTGATACCCCTCATTTTGTCAGGGTTGCGAATACGCAGGATAATGAAGTAGGTGAAGATCGTAAGCTTTATGACACTGGCCAATAGCACTAATAAACCTGGCCCCAAATATGCAGCTACTGCTTAATCACGACCCACCAGGTAAGCTAGTCATCGGGTCTTACTCAGGTTTCACGCCCTGCCTTTGCCCAATAGTCTCAAGCCGGTCTGGCTAGATTTAGTCAGCGCTAGCTTGACTGATTTCGGCGCTAACTGGTCGGTCCGGATCTTCCTGTTTATTGGCGGTCGGCTCAGGGATTTCGGTGCGTTGAAAACAGGCTGCCTGTACCTTGTCAACACGCCCTTTCACTTCGAGATCCTGTACCGAATCATCGGGGTAGCTAATCGACTCCCGCGCTAACGTTTCCAACGAAACGATCAGGTCGCAGCCCAGTGTTTTGGTTTGTGATTCAAGCCTGGCGGCAATATTGATGCTGTCGCCGATGGCGGTGAGTAACGGTGTTTTCGGTGGGCCCATGGTGCCGACGATGGCCTCGCCGCCGTGAATGCCGATCCCCATCACAATGCTTTCGCCGAACTCCTGATGAAGTTGCAGGTTGAGTATTTGAATGCGGCGAAACATTTCGCGGGCTCCGGCCAACGCGTCGGTGCAGGCATGATTTTTTCGCCCGACATCAAGCCCGTAGAGGGCCATCAGACCATCACCGGCAAACTGGGCGTAGTGACCATGGGTCTGCGCCAGCGCAGCCGAAAGCTCGGTAAAAAACCGGTTGAGAATGAATACGACGTCGTAGGCAAGCACGCGTTCGCCCAACGAAGTTGAGCCTCGCATATCGACAAACATGGCGACCACATACTCTTCATGGCCCTGAACGCCACCGGAATGACTGGTGCCGCTAATCGGATGGTTGGCCAGCACGAGCGGCGTTATGGAAAGATTCTGTAACGGAAAAATCTGGCAGGCGAGGCGGATATCTTCGGGTGCGCCAATCCGGTTGAGTGCCAGTTGCTCGAGTTTGTTGGCCGGGTGTAAATGGCGCAAACCTTCGCCGACGCGCACGCGACAGGTGGTGCAACGCGCGCGCCCCCCGCAGATCGACGCATGTGGAATCCCGGCCTGTCGTAATGCTTCCAGCAGGGAAATTCCAGTTAACCCCCGGACTTGAAGGCCATCGTTACCGATAATGAAATAGGTGCCTTTGCGCCGCAACCACCATAAACGGATCTGACGGGCGCCGATTACCGACAGTAGGATAATCGCCAACGCGATCAATGTCTGCGTTTCGAGCCCGTACAGAAACGCGATATCCCCACCATCCATGCGATTTACCGGGGCATAAATTTCGCGCAGGCGATCGCTGTTATCCGCCCAGCTGGCGGCTTCCCGGGTCATCGAAAACAGGCCTGCGTAGGCCATTGCCGGAATCAGAATAACCAGCGCGTAAGCGTAGGGCAGGATACCGGCGTAGTGCCTGCGCCCGCGCAACCAGTAATGCAAACCGACCGCCATATGAATCCACACCACCAGTAATAGCGTCATCAATTTATACTGGATGATCGGCTTCAGCACCATCGAGGTAACGACGTAGTAATAATTCGGATCGATGCCACCCAGGATATGAAAACCCCGCGTTCCAATCACGTGGGCGGCGAGTAACGGTAGTATCGATAAACCCAGCAGCAATTGTACCCATTGCCACATCGAGATGCGGAAGCTGGCACGCCGGTAGATTGAGCGAAAAGCAATAATCGCGTGAAACAACAATGACGCGTAAAGCAAAATCTGCCCGACCCAGGTTTGAAAAATCTCGCCAACCGAATGGCGATAGTATTCCGCCGCTTCGATCGAAAAAATGCCGGTGGCGTGGTTGATCAAATGTTGAGTAAGGTAGAGGGCGAGCACGATGCCGGTGGCAATTCGGAGTCTCGATTCGACAAATTTCATGGGTTTCGATAACAGTAATTTTCGGTATCATACCAGCGAATTAATTTACCGTAGCGGTAATGTCGCAAACCCGTTGCTGCCGGTGCCGGCCCGATAGCGTTTAAACTGACAATGCGTATCGAAGTTGGTTGAAAAACTGGCCTAGACAAAGCCGAAGAATAGAGCCACTTAAGGGAGAATTTAGTTTGCCGTCAGAATCAGAAAAAATGAAAACCGCCGTCGTAACCGGGGCCAGTAGTGGCATCGGAAAAGCGACCTGTGAATTATTGATTGCGCAGCATTATCGAGTAATTGCGGTGGCCCGAAACCAGGATAAACTGCTGCAGTTGACCGAACTGCTCGGCGAAAATTGCCTGCCGGTAGTTCTCGATCTGACCGATGCTGGCGGCTTTGAGTCATTTGTATCGAGGCTTCCAGACGAGTTTCAAAACATCGACGTGCTGATCAATAACGCCGGTCACGATGTTGGCGGGCGGCGTCGTTTCGATCAGGGTAGCGTCGATCAGTGGTGCGATATCATTGCCACCAATGTGCAGGGTTTGATGCGCATCACCCATGCCATAATACCGGGCATGCTCGAGCGCGGTGTCGGGCATATTGTCAACCTGGGTTCGACTGCCGGGCTCAAACCCTATGCCACCGGCACCGCCTATGTGGCCAGCAAGTACGCCGTTCACGGGTTAAGTGAAACGCTGCGCCTCGATTAT
>JBLHOA010000026.1:0-23748 GCA_047622345.1 Gammaproteobacteria bacterium
GAAGTTGAAGCGCTGGGCGATGGCCGCTTTACCTATACCGGAGCGATGAATCTTAATTCCAGGGCGCAGCTGGGAAATATGGCGCTGCTGCGCGTGATCGACGCGGATAGCGACGTCCGGGTAGTGGTCGGCAGTTCGCGTTCGCAATGCCTCGACCTGGCAATGATCCGCCATCTGGGTCTGGAACCGACCGCGCAGAAAATTGTAGCGGTGAAAAGCACGGTGCATTTTCGGGCCGATTTTGATCCGATCGCGGCAGAAACCCTGGTGGTGATAGCACCGGGTATTCATCCCTGTAAGTTAACCGATTTAATCTATAAAAATTTACGCCCGGGGGTTCGAATCGAACCAATGGGAGCTGAGCACAGGCCGAAAATTTGAGATAAAAATCTACTTTCTATATCCGCCGCGGATGATTATGATGACGCTAGTTTTATCAACTAAAAGGTAGAGAGTTATGAATTTTAAGTCGATTTTAATCGCCCTGTTTTGTGCTTTTGTTGTGAGTGCCTGCGGCGGCGGCGGCGGTGGTGGCGGTGGTTCGGTTTCCAATGCAACCATCGATAGCGCAAATGCAGAAAAGCTTGGAATAGCAGCGACCGAAGGCGTAAAAACGGCCGCATTGGTCGATCTTAGCGCTGGTCTTGGTTTTCGTTCGAGCGCTGGAGTCGATTTAAGAACACTGAATGAGACTCTGGCAAGTCGCATTGCCGCAAGGACGGATAATCTCTCCACTATATTGTGTACCGGAACTGGTGGCGGCACCGCCATTCTGGATACTGACGATACCGGCAGTGGTACCTTTGTGATTACCAACTGCGATCTGGGTGGTGGACTGGTCATTAACGGCACCATGACTATCTCGGTTGTTCAAGGCTCGACCACTACGTCAGTTGCGGTCAACTTCAACAACTTTACCGTTACTGATGGCAGCGAAACAAACACTTTCAGCTTTTCATCCAATTGTACGGTGAATAATTCGACTTCTGCTACTACCTGTACCTACTCCTCGAGCGTTGCCGGGATTGACGGGCGCAGCTATACCGTTTCCGGTGCCAGCGTAACTGGTAATGACAGTTCAGGGTATACCGTCAGCGCGACCGTAATCGACCCCGATCATGGCAGGCTTACCATTTCCACGGTTACGCCGGTAAAATTTAACTGCCCCGACAACCAGCCGAGCTCTGGAGAGATACAATTTACCGACGATGCCGGTGTGGTGGTCACAGTAACGTACAACGACTGCGCCACTTTCACTGTTTCCTATAGTGGCACGTCGACAATTTACAACTGGTAAATTCAAACTGCTAGTTGGGTGAAATGCCCCGGGATTCCGGGGCATGTTTCGTTGGCGGAAAAGGCAGGACTGATTATTAATTACAGCTGAATTTATGGGAGAGATGTGAGTGAAGGTCTTAGACGAAATCAAGCAGAAAAGTTTTATTCAGTTACTCGATGGTGAGTTTCGCAAGGGTACGTCGGGCAATAGTCTCGATGTTATCGATCCGGCCAGCGAAGCAGTGATTGCCGAAATTACCGAGGCATCTTCTGCCGAAATTGATCTCGCGGTCGATTGTGCGCAGGCGGCGCAAAAGTTGTGGTGGCGTCGCAGTGCCCTGGAACGCGCCGAAGTGATGCACGAAATTGCGAATGACCTGCTCGCGATGAAACCTCGTCTTGCCGAAGCGCTGACCCGCGAAATGGGTAAACCTTACAAGGAATCGGCCGATGAAGTCGATTGGTCGGTGTCGGCTATCCGTTACTACGCCGAGACCGGACGTACCGATATCGGTCGCGTAATGGGGCCCGCCGTTGCCGGGCATTTGAACTACACCTTGAAACTGCCGCTGGGGGTGGTGGTGTCGATTCAACCCTTTAACTACCCGATGACCTTACTCGCCTGGGAAGGCGCGGCGGCGCTCGCCTGCGGTAATGCGGTTATTGCCAAACCTTCCGAATATACGTCGATTACCACCTTGATGTTTGCCGAGGCGTTCAATAAACACTTACCGCCGGGTTTGTTTCAAGTGCTAACCGGTGCAGGTGAAGTCGGTCGTAAACTGGTGGAGCATCCCGGAACCAATATGATCGCCTTTACCGGCAGCGTGCCAACCGGCCGTGCCATTGCGCGTCAATGCGGCGACATGATGAAACCTACCTTAATCGAAACCTCGGGCAACGATCCTTTCATCGTGATGCCTTCCGCTCCCATTGACGTTGTTGCCCGCGGAGCTGCATTTTCAGCCTATATGAATTGTGGCCAGATCTGTGTTTCCGCCGAACGTTTTTTCGTGCACGAAGCGGTGCATGATGAATTTGTCGAAAAACTTGCCGCGCATGCCCGTGCCATTCGCATCGGCAACGGGCTTGGTCAGGTAGAAATGGGGCCAATGGTCGCCGAAAAAGAACGCAGTCGTTACGAAGCAGTTCTGGCTAATGCGCAGAAGCAGGGAGCTCATCTTGAGTATGGCGGTGGTCGCCCGGCCAACGAAAACAAAGGCTGGTTTGTCGAGCCGACAATTCTGACCGGTTGTTCGCCGGAAATGGATATATTTAATAACGAAAGCTTCGGCCCGGTAGCGCCTATTTGCAAAGTCGATAGTTTCGATCAGGCGCTCGAACTTGCGAATAAATCAAACTATGGTCTGGGTGCCTGTTTATACACCATGGACATGAGTGAAAGTATTCGCGCCTCCGAAGAACTCGACGGCGGCATGGTGTGGATTAACGCACCGCTACTTGATAACGATGCCGGTCCCTTCGGCGGCACTAAAATGAGTGGCATGGGCCGACAGTTGGGGCCCGAAGGTCTGGAGACTTTTCGAAAAACTAAAATGGTGTGGTTGGACCCGAACTGCAAAACGCAGGATTTCTGGTGGTTCCCCTACGCGGATGTGGAATCCTTCGAAGGTAAAAACTAAACCAGGTAAAAACTAACCCGGGTTAAAACGGCTGAGTAATTCTGAAATTACCGGGAAGATAGATACCACCAGTAAAAACGCCATGCCGATATTGAACGCGCGCAGGTATTCGGGTTGGCGCAAATAACGTTGTAAGCCTGCGCCGAAGAATAACCAGCTGGCCGTGCTCGGGATGGAAACCAGAAAAAACACGAATGCCACTATGACTACCTGGGTAAAAAAATTATTTTCCAGCGAGGTGAAGGTGGCAAGCGCGCTGCTACCCATAATCCAGCCTTTCGGATTAACCCATTGAAACAGGGCCGACTGCCAGAAGTTGAGTGGTTTAGCCGGTGTGTTTGATGCGCTTTGTTGACGGGCGCTACCGATGCGCCAGGCCAGGTAGAGCAAATAAACCAGCCCCGCTACCTTGATGATGTCATGCAATACTGGATAGGCCGCAAACAAAGCCCCGAAGCCCAGGCCGATGAGTAAAATCATCACTGGAAAGCCGAGACATATGCCGAGTAAATGCGGCAGGCTGGCGCGGGCACCGAAATTCAGTCCGGATGCCAGTAACATGACATTGTTAGGTCCCGGAGTAATAGCCGCCGTCAAGGCGAATAGAAACAGAGGAAGAATTAAGTCGGTTTCGATGGCCCGGGCACCTTAAATTTCTGTGTGAGTAGCTGCAAAGCCCGAAGCAATAATGCCGGCACTTCTGATGTCGAAGATAATTGCCGAAAATCCGGTCACTTGCAATTTGTTATTTGCGGGTCAGGCGATAAGATGGACGCTTCTATAAAACGGAAATGCCGGCAGTGAATCAAAGCGAAGAATTACTCGATGTGGTCGATCAACAGGATCAGGTTGTTGCGGTAAGACGCCGGGGGGATATCCATGCACTTGGCTTGATGCATCGAGCCATTCATATTTTATTGTTCAATCACTCAGGCGAGGTGTTTTTACAAAAGCGCTCGATGTCGAAAGACGAGAACCCGGGGCTTTGGGATAGTTCGGCCGCCGGCCATGTCGATAGTGGTGAAAGTTACGAAGAATGTGCCGAACGCGAGCTATTTGAAGAGCTCGGGATAAAAGCTACTCAAGCGCTGGAGTTCCTTTTCAAATTGTCACCTTCCAAGGCAACCGGTAACGAGCATTCGGTAATTTATCGATACCGCTTCGACGGAGCGTTAAACTTACAGGCCGAAGAAATCGATGACGGCATCTGGATCGATGCGCAGCAACTTGACGAACGCGTCAGCAGGGGGGATCCTGCGTTGACAGTAAATTTGATTCTGATCTGGAATCGATACCGAAGCGCTTCAGATTGAAGGCTGCGCAAACGGTTAGTAAGGCTGAATATTTTCGATACAATCACCGCAATGAGCATTTAAAGTTAGCAGCGGAATAATTGAAACCGAGCGGGAGGAAAGATGACCAGAATAGCGTTAATTGTCGGAGCCGGAAGCGGTAACAGTGCCTCGTTCGCCCGTGCTCTGGCTGCCGATGGCTATCAAGTGGTTTTGGCGGCCCGAAATGTCGACAAACTGAAGCCCTTATGCGAGCAAATTGGTGCCACTGCGCTCAGCTGCGACGCCAGCTCGGCGTCTTCGGTCGCCGATTTATTTCAAAATATGGCGAAGTCGGTAGGTAACGCCGAGGTGGTTCTCTATAACCCCAGCGCCTATACCGCGGGCCCGATTACCGACCTCGACCCTGACGCGGTACACGATTCCTTAATGCAGACGGCTTACGGTGCCTTTCTGGTCGGTCAACAGGCGGCTATCCGCATGAAGATGATGGGTAAGGGGGCGATATTTTTTACCGGGGCCACTGCCAGCATTAAAGGTTTTCCTCAATTTGCTCCGTTCGCAATGGGCAAATTTGCCCTGCGCGGGCTCGCGCAAAGTATGGCCAGGGAGCTGGGGCCAAGTAATATCCATGTCGCCCACTTTATTATCGATGGCGGAATAGCATCCCCCGGACGTGATTTGAACGATTCAGAATCGGGCTCAAATCCGGGAGATAGTCAGCTGGAACCGGATGCCATCGCCCAGACCTACATGGCGATCCTGCAGCAACATCGCAGCGCATGGACCCATGAAATCGATTTGCGTCCCTGGGTTGAGAGTTTTTAATGTGGCTCAGTTAGCGGCGGTCAATTACCTTAACCCGGAAGTACCCGATGCTTTACCCTGGCACGATGTGCCGGTTGTGCTGGCGACTGCAGAAAGCGTCAGCGACTATGGCTGTCTGGTCGACGATGCGAATGATTTTAACATTGAAATCTGCCAGTGGCCGGCGCAGGGCTGGCGTCGAATTGATGCCGACACCGGTGACGAAGCCGGGTTTGTCGAAGGTATTTTCCACAGCGAATGGCAGGGGCAGCTGTTACGCGGACGCAATGATGCAGTGGATGGAGATTATGTGCTCGGTTGGTCGACCAACCCGGGTAGCGCCGATGTGTCGGCTACGGATGTTCCCGAACGCGTGTTGCTCTGGCATTTAAACTATCACCCCGATGGCGGGCAATTGTTTTTCCCGGTGGAGAAAAAACCCTTTCTGGTGCCAGTGGCTTTGCCTGGCGACGACCTCAAGCTCGACGACATTATTGCGTTTTATTGCGATGGCAGTCAGGGCTTATATATACACCCAAATATCTGGCACGAAGGGGTATTTCCGATTTCGTCGCAGCAATCGTTTCGCGACCGGCAGGGCCGGGTGCACGCGCGTGTTAGTTGCAATATCGCGCAGGAATTCGGCGTGTTCCTGAACGTGCCGTTTACGCGGCCGGTTTCTTCGTCAGACTGATCTGCCGACCTACCCAGTCGGGTAATTCGCCGACTTCGGCAGCCTTCAATCGAGCCTGCACTTCCTCCGGCATTTCGCGAGTACGTGATTCACGCGTATCGTAATGTAAGGTCATGAATTCAGCCGTAGCACAGACTTTGTCGTCGACCAGCATTTGGTGGGCGAACCATATTTTTTTGGCATCTGACCCCAGCATCAATGTTTCAATATTGATGGTTGCCGGGTAGTGCACATCGTTTAAATAACGCAAGTGGGTTTCCACGGTATAAACAGCGCAGCCGGTTTGGTCAAAGTATTCGCTACCAATGCCGAAATGATCTTGCATCACCCAGGTCGTGTTAGACATTGGCACGAGATAATAGGCTTCGTTCAGGTGACCGTATAAATCGAGCCAGGCTTCCTGTAGGGGTTCAGAATGAAATCGGTGAATGCTCATCGCTTGGTTCCGGCTTAAAATTGGCTCTGAGTATAATTATTTCCGCCTGCTGTTGAAAGCTTGTCATTAATTGATATTCAATGACAGTGACACACGTTAGAATCCGCCGATGCCATCAATCGTTAATATCGAGTCACTCTCAAAAGTTTATGCCAGCGGTCATGCCGCGCTGAAATCAATCGACCTGGTTATCGAGGAGGGCGAGATTCTAGCCTTGCTCGGTCCCAACGGTGCCGGCAAAACAACCCTGATTTCGGCCATTTGTGGAATTGTCTCACCGACCAGCGGTTCGATAACCGTCGGCGGTTACGACATCGTAAAGGATTACCGGATTACGCGGAATTTAATCGGCCTGGTGCCGCAGGAATTAACCCTGGGTGCCTTCGATACAGTGTGGCATACCACCAGCTTCAGCCGTGGTTTGTTTGGCCAGAAACCCGATCCGGCCTATATCGAGCAATTGCTCAAAGACCTTTCACTGTGGGATAAAAAAGATAACGAACTGCGTGAATTGTCGGGCGGAATGAAACGCAGGGTGCTAATCGCAAAAGCCCTGTCGCACCAGCCGCGGATATTGTTTCTCGATGAACCAACGGCCGGAGTCGACGTCGAGTTGCGCCAGGATATGTGGAGGCTGGTCAGACATTTGAACGATTCCGGGGTCACTATTATTTTGACCACTCATTATATTGAAGAAGCCGAAGAAATTGCCGACCGCGTAGGGATTATCAATCAGGGAGAATTGCTGCTGGTTGAGGATAAGCAAAATCTGATGCAGAAAATGGGCAAGAAACAATTGAAAGTCGAATTAAAGCAGTCGATCGAAAGTATCCCGGAACCACTGCATGATTATCGGCTCGAGCTTTCCGACGATGGATCCTTTCTGACCTATACCTACGACACCCGCAGTGAGCGAACGGGAATAACCGCGCTGTTGCAGGGTTTGAACGATGCGGGCTTATCACTCAAGGACTTACATTCGAGTCAAAGTTCACTGGAAGATATTTTTGTCAGTCTGGTCACGGAAAAAACATGAACGTTCAAGCGATTAAGGTTATTTACAAACAGGAAATGATGCGCGCCTGGAATACCCTGATGCAATCGCTGGCATCACCGGTTATTTCGACATCGCTTTACTTCGTCGTCTTCGGCGCGGCCATTGGTTCGCGCATCGAACAGGTTGAAGGCGTGTCATATGGTGCATTCATCGTACCCGGCCTGATTATGCTGTCGCTGTTAACCCAGAGTATCGCGAATGCTTCTTTCGGTATCTTTTTCCCCAAGTTCACCGGTTCGATTTATGAAGTTCTGTCCGCACCGATTTCCTTCTTTGAAATTGTCGTTGGCTATGTCGGCGCGGCTGCGACCAAGTCGCTGATTATTGGCGTTATTATTCTGCTGACCGCGAACCTGTTTGTCGATTTGAACATAGCCCATCCATTTATCATGATGCTGTTCCTGGTGCTAACCTGCATTTCCTTCAGTTTGTTCGGGTTTATCATCGGTCTGTGGGCAACCAATTTTGAAAAACTACAATTGATCCCGATGCTGGTGATTACACCGCTGGTATTCCTGGGTGGAAGTTTTTACTCAGTCAGCATGTTGCCGCCGGCCTGGCAGACCGTCACCCTGTTTAATCCAGTGCTTTATTTGATTAGCGGGTTCAGGTGGAGTTTCTTTGAAGTAGCCGATGTCAGTGTCGGCATCAGTTTGTCGGTGATCTGCTTTTTCCTGATTGCTTGCCTGGCGCTGGTGTGGTGGATGTTTAAAACCGGTTATCGCTTAAAGCAGTAGAGATTACGAAGCTTCGATAGAATAGTTTTAGTAAGGATAATAAAAAAAGGGCTACCCGAAGATAGCCACTAAAGTATAACGAGGAGAGGGGTAAAACGATCCGGCGTGAAAAGTGATAATTCACGCCGGTTTGTTGCTAAGGAAGCTCCGAAAAAATCAGAGTTTCTCGATTACTGCTGCCAGAAAAATTTTGCCGCTTCACGTTCAACATCCATGCGGTTTAAGCCAATGTCCTGCAGCATACGGTCACCCATCATAGAAAGCTGGCGACGGTCCTGACTGCGAGCAGTCCAGGTTTTCAATGTTGTAGCAAGTGCTCGCACCGAATTTTCGGTTCGCTCAATCATGCGATAAGTGAAAACTGCGATGTCGAGGTCTTCGATGAGGTGAAACTGATTTGATTTTAAAGTTGCCATGGTGTTACTCCGGTAGTTGCTGGCGGTGGGCGTGACCGGCAGCGGTGTTTGATAATGGAGACAAGTATAGGCAGGGCGGACGGTAGTAACAGATTCAGATAAATTGAAATTCATACATAACAGTTAACCATAACAGAATTGGATCGAACTGATTATGGTGAACTACTTCACAGGCCTGGTTTCGGGTGCCGATGGCTGGATCATTCAGTAATCCGGACTGCTGTGCTCGTTAATTAATAAGCGATTGAATTTAAACAATAAAGCGACTGTGACTGGCTAATTTTTGCCAACCGGTCACAGTGCTTAATTCAGGCCATTTTGCAGTGCGGCAAGATGTTTTCCAGTATTGGTCGAAACTGTACTGGTTAACAAAGCTCTGCTAGATATTCAGCACGGTAGACCCTGTAGTCAATCGGGCTTCCAGCTGTTGGTGGGCCGTTGCGCAGTCGGCAAGCGGAAAGGACTGGTTGATCTGAACCTTGACCTTGGCGCTTGAAACGACGTCAATCAGCCCGGTGGCGGCCTGGTCGAGTAACTCGCGGGTAGCAATATGGGTGGCCAGGGTAGGGCGAGTCACGTACAGCGAGCCCTTGGGTGCCAGAATTGCCGGACTAAACGGCTCTACTTTTCCCGATGCATTGCCGAAAGAGGCCAATACACCAAATGGACGTAAGGAGTCGAGCGAGGCTTCAAAGGTAGCCTTGCCAATCGAATCATAAGCCACGGCTACGCCTTCGCCGCCGGTTAATTCCCGAACTCGTGCAGGAATGTCTTCATCGCGGTAAAAAATACTATGGTCGCAGCCGTTGGCCTGTGCCAGCTCTGCTTTGGCTTTTGAGCCGACGCAACCGATTACCGTTGCACCGAGTAACTTCGCCCATTGGCAAAGTAATAGTCCAACGCCACCGGCGGCAGCATAAACCAGAATGGTATCACCGGGTTTTACCGCATAGGTGCGGTGTAAAAGATAATAAGCGGTGAGCCCTTTCAGCATCATTGCTGCGGCAGTTTCATCGCTGATACTATCGGGAATCTTGACCAGTTTGCTGGCATCAACCAAACGCGCTTCGGCGTAAGCACCAAGCTGCATGGCGTAGGCAACGCGGTCTCCAATCTTCAATCCCTGCACACCTTCACCCAGCGCTTCGACCACCCCGGATGCTTCCATTCCCAGCGTTGCCGGAAGCTCTCCAACTGGATAGATTCCGGTTCGCCCATAGACGTCGATATAATTGAGTCCGCAGGCAATCTGGCGCAGGCGAACCTGACCGGCTTGCGGGTTACCTACTTCAATGTCTTCCCAGCTTAATACTTCCGGACCGCCGGTTTGATGGATTCTGATTGCTTTTGTCATAATATTTTGTTGTTCCTGATGGTTGTCTGGTTTTCAGAACCAGTATTATGGATTAACCTCGATCAACGCTTTCGGGTTTAAAACGGATCGATAACAAGACCGCCGATACTACCATAACTACCCCCACCCATTGAATCGTAGACAGGATTTCGTTGAGTACCAACATGGCCAGTAATATCGAAATTACCGGCTCGAGATTTAGCACGAATGCGGCCATCGCTGCGGGTAGCCTGGCCAGGGCCTCGAACTGACATAGAATCGCAATCACATAAAACAGGGTTGCTGCGCTTAACGCGATAATGGCCACAGAATTTTCCGGTAGCAAAAGCTTACCCGGCATCAGCGGCAGGATGACAAATAGCCCAATTAGATTGATCCAGAAGGTCATCACCAACGGTGACATTTTGGGTGCCACTACGGCACCGCGGATAAACGTATAAGTAGCCCCGAGGCTAGCCAGGGCTGCAAACATAATGCCATTCAGGTTAACCGACATAGTCGCGCCACTCAGTGCGAGATAGAGCCCGCTGAAGGCGGCCAGAAACAGTAACACCAGCGGCATTGACAGCGGGAGTAAGCGGTTAACAATGGAAAAGCACAACACCAGTAGCGGGTAGGCGTAGAGGATTAACACCGCCAGGCTAACCGATATGGTCTCGACCGAGCTGAGGTAACAAATCATCGCAACCGACCAGATCAACCCGATCAGGAGCAAATCAATGCGCCGAGATTTCTCGACGCGGAATCCGGTCTTGCCGAACATCAGCAGAGCTCCGAAAACCAGCGTCGATAACAGGAAACGCATTAACATCAGTGTTAATGCGTTACTGCCGTCGCTGTAGACAATTTTCGCCTGAGTGGTAATGGCGCCGAGGCCCAAAGCGGCGACCGCAGCAAAAATTATTCCGGCGTAGTAAGGGGAAGCAAGTTTCATCGCGACGCACTATAGCGGTAGTCCTTCCCGCTTGCCAGACGAACTGCATTTGGCTATGGTCGATTAAATTTTCTAAGCGCGGGTTTTGCTTATTATGTCCTTATCTCTCGACGATTCTCTGGTGGACGTAGTCTGGTTGCACCAACATTTGCAGGATCCTGATCTGATCATCTTCGATGCGAGCTGGCATATGCCGGCAGCGGCTAGAAACGGCCTGGCCGAGTGGCGTCAACAGCGAATCCCCGGAGCCCGGTATTTCGATTTTGATGGCAGAATTTGTCAACCGGATAGTCCCTTGCCGCATATGATGCCCGACGAATCACGATTCAGCGATGAGGTTCGTTTACTGGGGCTCAATCACGACAGTGCGGTTGTTATCTACGATAGCCTCGGGCTTTTTTCCAGCCCGCGGGTCTGGTGGATGTTGCGCTCGATGGGGTTTGAAAACTGTGCCATATTGGACGGCGGTTTACCCGCCTGGCTGGCGGCCGGTTATGCGACCGATGATGCTGATGTTGTCGAGTCTTTCGCTAACGGTGACTTTGTCGCCCGTTTCGATGCCAGGCTTTTCAGCGATGCCAAGGCGGTGCTTGCCGCGCTGGACGACCGTACCAGTCTCGTCCTGGATGCCCGTCCGGGAGTGCGATTTCGAGGCGAGGTGGCTGAGCCGCGCGAAGGGCTGCGAATGGGACATATGCCCGGGTCGCTAAATCTACCCTTTTCTGATTTGTGCGTAGACGGCCGTTTGAAAACTAAAGCTGAATTGCAGGCTATCTTTTCTAACTTACCATTTAGTGGTGATCGTGTGATCTTTAGCTGCGGTTCGGGGATTACCGCCTGTGTAATCGCTTTTGCCGCTCACCACATCGGCTATGAAAACTTATCGGTTTACGATGGTTCCTGGTGCGAATGGGGGTTGCCCGGTGAATTACCGGTGGTCAAAGGTTAGGGAAGATCTGACCAGGTCATGGGCGAGCCTGTTGCGCCCAAAATAAACAGTCATGGGGCTTTGTGGAGCTCTGCAATAGCCGACTGACCCTAAAAGCGTAGCGATCGCTCAGCGTGGCCTACGAAGTGCTTCGGCAAGTGGGTGTTGCTTGCGTTACACGCCCGATATTAATTCAACTGATTTATCCGGATTTAATCAGACGGTCTCCAGGTATTCGGGCAGGGCGCCGATAGTGTCGAATACCATATCCGCCACCGCTTCGAGTTCTACTCGTGTACTGGTTCCGGTGAGTACTCCAACGCACAGGCCGGCATTGGCGTTTCGACCCATTTCAATGTCATGACGATTGTCGCCGACAACGATTACCGAGGCGGGGTCTAATTCCAGCTGTCGACAAAATTCGGTGACCATACCGCCGCCTGGTTTTTTGCCGTAGCCGCTGTCGTAACCCGCCAGGAAATCAAATTTGTCGAGCACATTGAAATGTTCCAGCGTATTGAGAATGCCCTGATAACTATCAGCGGTGGCGACACCGAGCTTAATCCCGGCTAGTTTGAGTGTATTCAAGGTCGGTGCAAGCAGGTCAACCGCGGTTGCCTGTTTATTGCCTTCAACATGAAAAATCTGATTCAGCCGGAGGCTGATGGTCTCGATCTCCTGTTGCCGATTTAATTGTATCGACCAGGCTTCGGCGATCTCGTCATTGTTGCCGGCGGCGAGCAGACTGCCGCCGAGAAAACGCTGTGTCGCCGAATCGAAACCATGCTGGTTCAATAAATGCTCGGCAAGAATGGCATCACCATTGGCGTATTCTGCGGCGGCTATGCGATAAATAGGCAACCAGGTTTTGTTAAAATCGAGCAAGGTGCCATCTTTATCGAAAACAATTCCCTGATAGGTCATAGCTTTTGTTCCAGTTGGTAGAGGGTGCTGTAAAGGCCATCGAGGTCGCTATAAGCGCCTTGCAAATGGCGATGACCTGCAGAGGAGTAGGACTTCCGTGCATGTAGAATTCGGGTGTTATCAAATAGAATTAATTGCCCTGCTTCGAGCTTGAAACTGATTTGCAGTGTTTCGCGCTCGAGAATTTCGGCGTAATGCCGGTAGGCCTGATAAAACGACCTGATCAAATCGGGAGCCAGATTGATGGTGTCGATAGAGCGATTGTTAAAACGTACTTTGATCACTTCGTCGTGATCATTAACTTCGATAAAAGCAACCCGGGATTTCAGGTTGCTTGCGGAATCCTGAAACTTGAAATTGATCCACTGTTTGCAGAGCAGGGAAAAATGATCCGGGTTCTCCGCGCGTAAAACCGCGGCGGCCATGAATCCGTCCTGCAGAATCGTTTCGCCACCTTCGGTCGACGATTCGAGGCAGTGGAGCAATTGTAAGCCAGGAACCGGGTCGCGGTAGGGGTTGTCCAGGTGGCAGCCGAGGCCTCGATTGGTAAATGCGAGATTCGAGGCATCGACGGTTGCACGAACATCGAACAACTTGCCGTAATTCGTTTGCCTGACGAAGCCGAATTCCTTGATGACGTCGAGCACTTTAGCGGGGCTGGGCTCTACTGCATTGAGCAGGACGAAACCATAGTCGCGCACCGCTTGCAGCGCACTGAGTTTGACTTCTGATCGATTGCTGAAATCATCGAAATTGCATTGAGGGATTCCCGTTGCGAAGGAGTCTCCCTGCCACAGGCGCTTATTCTTCTCGCTGCGATCATCGTAAGTGGAATTGATGCAATAGCAATTTTGAAAAATCCAGTCGTTTGAAAAGCGGGAACAATATTGGTCGGGGTGATAGCGAATAATCAGACTATCGTTTTCCCGGGTTACTGTGTCTATTTCAACCTCTTCCGGTATGTCGCTGATGTTCATCAAACGTTGCCCGCTGATCACATCCCGACTTTCCGCCATCTGGCAATGGTCGCGAAGCCAGATGGTGGCCAGTTTGCTCTGTAGACCGTTTTCCCAGTCGATGGTTAGCTGGTCGGGGCTGAAGGAAAACGATTTGATAGTGCTCATTGATCAGGCTTTGGAGTGATTCAGCATCGCCTGCAATTGTTGACGATAGTCGGTAACCGGTTTTATGGTCAGCCCGTTTACCTTGCCGTCGTCGTCGTAGCGTCGGGTGCGCGCCGCTTCCAGGTAAAAGGGAAACTGCTCAAACTCGATTACCTCGGCCTCGCTCATCGGGCCGCCTTGCAGTTGCAGCGATTGCACAGAGGCACGGGAGAGATTTCCTAAGTATTCATCATCAACTGCGCAAAGATAGCGTTTGGCTGCTACGTGCAATCGAATCGGCTCGACTACTGATGCCGGGAAAAACGGTTGCAAAAAGTCGGCCCCGGCCTGCTCGTGAACGGTGTCGATTCCATTGTCCATTGCGTCAGAAGGAAAGTCGCAAACCAGGTGCCCAATGTCGTGCAGGAGTGCCGCTATGACCAGATGGTCAGCTGCGTTATCGGCAACGGCGCAGGCGGCACTTTGTTCCATATGGTCGGCGATTGAAACCGCTTCGCCCAGGTATTCTTCTGCACCGCGGCGTTTAAAAAGATCGAAAATTACGTCAATTATTTTATCGAAATCCAGGTCTACATTGGGATCGACATTAGGGCCTGAATTTGGGTTAGTATTATTCATCGCGCAAATAGTCGCAGATATCGGCGATTATCGCCAGACTCGATTTTTCTTGATGGTCTGGAAATCATCAAGCCTAACATGTTAAGCGGGGGGCGGGTTCCCGGTAGTCCATTTGCTGAATTTCTTTTTGCAGTAAATGAGTAAGGATTGATAGTCGGGAAAGTACAAGTCAAATCCGTCTTCCGCCGGGGCATCATACTCACAATAGTCGTTACTGTGCGATCGGCAGATGGTTGGCCGGTCGTGATAAATGCCGCAACGGCCATCAAACTCTAAATGCTGGCATCGACTTTCAAACATGACAAACCAGCCATCATCATCTTTATAGGCTCCGACACCCTGATGCGATACCTGCCACAGCAGGATCTCAAAGTCGTATTTAGATCTGGGAGTATCGATTTGCTGGGTGACATAGGTGCAGCATTTCGAATTCGTGCAAAGATCGCATTTGTTAAAGCTGTCGATTTCATTTTCGATTTCGATGGCGGGGAATACAGATTCGATCATTGTTTAACTATTTATCCAGTCTCGGGGAAGCAGGTAGTAGTCAGTCAGCTCTGCTTCTGCACTACCGGGTTCGGGTTGGTAATTATACTTCCAGTTTACCACCGGGGGTAAGGACATCAGAATCGATTCTGTGCGTCCTCCGGATTGCAGGCCGAAGAGGGTACCACGGTCGTAGACCAGATTAAATTCAACGTAGCGTCCCCGTCGGTAATGCTGAAATTCTTTTTCGGTAGGGCCGTAGCTATTGTGTTGACGCCGTTCTACGATAGGTTGGTAAGCCGCTAGGAAGTGGTCGCCGATACTGCGCATAAATGCGAAGGATTGATCAAAGTCGGGTTGGTTTAAATCATCAAAAAAAAGCCCGCCAATACCCCGGGCCTCATTGCGGTGCTTGAGGTAAAAATAGCGATCACACCAGCTTTTGTATTTTTCGTATTTATCTTCGCCAAATGGATCGCAGGCCTGTTTGGCAATTCGGTGCCAATGCTGGCAATCTTCACTGAAAGCGTAATACGGCGTCAGGTCGAAGCCTCCGCCAAACCACCATATCGGTTCCTCTCCAGGTTTTTCGGCGATGAAGAAGCGGACATTGGCATGCGACGTCGGAACATATGGGTTGTCCGGGTGTATCACCAGAGAAACGCCCATGGCATGAAATTTACGCCCGGCCAATTCGGGGCGATGGGCCGTTGCCGAAGCCGGCAAATTGCTGCCATGGACTTCGGAATAATTGACTCCGGCCTGTTCAAAAATGCCACCTTTGGTCAACACCATACTTTTTCCACCACCCCCTTCTTGGCGTTGCCATTGATCGGCTATAAATTTTTCCTTGCCATCGATTGACTGCAGTCGTTGGGTGATCGTGGTTTGTAATTGTTGCAGGTAATCAATGATCTGTTGCTTATCGATACTCATTTGCCTTGATTCCTGGTGATTTTGCCATCTTCGAGCTGACGAATTTCGCTTTGAAAATAGCCGCCGGTGGCAAATCCATGCACGATAAAGTCTAATTCGCTGGAGAATTGCCGCTGTAATTGTAGGGTATTACGCACGGTGGATTTCCCGGCACGATTGGCGCTGGTTGAAACAACCGGGGATTCGAGTTGTTCGCAAATCTGCTGGATAAACGGGTGATGGCTGATTCTAATTGCGATTGTTGAAAAGCTACCGCAAAGCCAGGCAGGGCAATTCCTGCTCGCCTTGACTAGCCAGGTGGTGGGAGTTGCCATCGGTTGAGCGATGCTGGTCATTGCTTCAGTAGAAAGATCCAGATAGGGGCGACAGTATTCGATTGAGGATGAAAGCAGTATCAATCCTTTGTGTTGTGGTCGATGTTTTATCTGCAAAATCCGGGATACTCCGGACCAGGATAAGGGATGGCAGCCGAAACCCCAGATGGTATCGGTTGGGTACGCAAAAACAGCACCACGGCTTACCGCTCGGCTGAATCGATTAAATGCCCAGGGACTCATTGCACTATTATTCGGCTGTGGCGGGTGCCTTCTTCTTTGCGGTCTTTTTCACGGTTTTCTTTTTGACAGCCTTCTTCTTAACCGTTTTTTTCTTAACGGTTTTTTTAGCTACTTTTTTCTTCGCGGCCGCTTTTTTGCGCTTGGATCGCGGTAAGGGCGCCTTTTCAATCAATTCCTGGCAGGTTTCCAGAGTTAGCGTTGCCGGGTCTTCGACTTCTTTCGGGATGCGGGCATTTTTGATGCCATCGGTGATGTAAGGTCCGTAACGTCCGCGTAATATTTTTATTTCGGTGCCATCAAATAACTTAATTTCACGATTGGCATCGAATTCCTTCTTCTCGGCTACCAGCTCGAGCGCGCGCTCAAGCGTGATGGTAAATGGGTCGTCGCCTTCTTTTACCTTTAACGATGCGTATTTACTGCCAAATTTCACATAAGGGCCGAAGCGGCCGATATTGGTTGAAATTTCCTCGTCTTCGGGTGATTGGCCAAGCATGCGCGGTAACTTGAATAATTCGAGCGCTTCTTCAAGCGTGATTTTATCCATTTTCTGGCCGGGCCTGAGTCCGGCAAATTTGGGCTTGTCTTCATCTTCGCGGGTACCAATTTGAACAAACGGGCCGTATCGTCCCATGCGTACCGAAATTGGCTTTCCGGATTTTTTATCGGTACCCAGTTGCCGCGCTTGAATCGCCTCATCTCGGGTGACCGTTTCCATCTTGTCGTCAACCAGGGCTTTAAAGGTCGTCCAGAAATTCTGCATTAATGGCAACCAGTCGATTTCGCCACGCGAAATTTCGTCCAGTGAATCCTCCAGTTGCGCGGTGAAGTCGTAATCGACGTACTGGGCAAAATGCTGGGTTAGAAAGCGCGCTACTACGCGGCCGACGTCGGTCGGATGGAATCGTTTGCTTTCCAGTTCCACATATTCCCGGTCGAGCAATGTGGTGATAATCGATGCATAGGTCGACGGTCGCCCGATGCCGAATTCTTCCAGAGTCTTCACCAGTGATGCTTCGCTGAATCGTGGTGGTGGTTCGGTGAAATGCTGGTCCAGCCTGATTTCGTTCAAGTCGACGATATCATTGACCTGAAAGGCAGGCAGGATGACTTCTTTATTATCGTCTTTCTTTGCGTCATCGGAATCTTCGATGTAGACCTGCATAAACCCCGGGTCTCGAATGGTCGAGCCGGTCGAACGAAAGAAGTTATTTTCGCCGCAGGCAAAATCAACAGTAACCGTGTCCAGGGTTGCATGGATCATCTGGCAGGCGATGGTACGTTTCCAGATCAGGCTGTATAGCCGGAATTCGTCATCGCTGAGATGCTCTTTAATTTTAAACGGTTCATTGGCTGCGCTGGTGGGACGAACAGCCTCGTGCGCTTCCTGGGCATTTTTTGCCTTGGTTTTATAAAACTGCGGGTCGTCGGGTAATGCGCTAGGACCAAATTTATGCGCGATAAATTCACGGATATCATTCAGCGCATCATTCGAAAGCGAGACTGAGTCAGTACGCATATAGGTAATCAAGCCATCCTGGCCCGCGCCAACATCGATGCCTTCATAGAGACGCTGCGCGGTGCGCATGGTTCGCTGCGCGCCAAAACCTAATTTCCGTGAGGCTTCCTGTTGCAGGGTCGACGTAGTAAAAGGCGCTGCGGGATTTCGCTTGCGTTGTTTCTTTTCTACCTCGGCAACGCGAAGCTTGCCTTTAGCCGCGTCGCTCAACACACGATGAGCTTCGTTGGCCTGGTCCGCGTTGGTGATGGTGAACTGTTTTACCTTTTCACCTTGCAATTGAGTCAATCGAGCGCTGAACGCCTGCCCGTCAAAAGTATTGTCAGACTCAATACTCCAGTATTCCTGTGGGTCGAAGGCCTCAATTTCCAGCTCGCGTTCGACAATCATACGTAAGGCGGGGCTTTGCACCCGACCAGCCGACAGACCTCGTCGAATTTTTCGCCAGAGCAGGGGAGAAAGGTTAAACCCTACCAGATAATCCAGCGCTCGCCTTGCCTGTTGCGCATTGACCAGATCCATGGTGATTTCACGGGGATTGGCAACGGCCTCGGTTACCGCCTGTTTGGTTATCTCATTGAAAGCGACGCGGTAGGCGCGCTTGTTTTTCATCAGGTTTTTTTCCTTGAGCAATTCGTACAAATGCCAGGAAATGGCTTCACCCTCGCGATCCGGATCGGTTGCCAGATACAGGGTGTCGGCTTTCTTCAATTCCTTTTTAATATTGGAAATGTGTTTTTCGTTGCGCTCGACCACGCTGTAGTTCATTTTGAAATCGTTGTCGGTTTCGACCGCACCTTCTTTCGGGGTCAGGTCACGTACGTGCCCATAAGAAGCCAGTACCTTGAAATCCTTGCCAAGATACTTTTCTATGGTTTTTGCTTTAGCCGGAGATTCTACGATTACTAGGTGGCTGGCCATATATAGCTACTGTTGGTTATTTGAATGAAAAGTGTAAGAAATGAGACTTAATGAAAAATAGCTGGCTGATCGGCGAAAACGATATCTTCATAGTGCATCAGCGTATTTTCATCATGTTCTTCCGAGCTATTAAAGAGCACCATCATCACTACCCATTTCAACTCTTCTATATCGACTTCCGACTCTGATTCGAGAGCCATTACTCGACTAATGACCATTTCTCTTAATTTGGGCGTCAAGACTCCCGAGTGCTCAAGAAATAACAGGAAGCCCTGGGCACTTTGCGCCAGACGGTTGCTTTCCTCGGTAGCTAAAATACGAGTCGATTGCAGTGACTGATTTATATTCGGAATGTCTTCAGCATGGGCTAAGCCATCCAGCCAGTCGAAAGCTTTGTCGATTTCCTGAGAATCAAATCCAGCCGCGCGCAAATCCGCGTCGATACCGTCGCGATCTTCGGGTAAATTTTCATCCTGATCAGCATAGCTGGAAAAAATGTACATCAGAACGTCGATTACACCTTCTTTCATGAATACCTCGTTATATCCTGACGTAGCAGCCGCCAGGTACCGATTGAATTAAGTCTTGGAGCTCAAGTACGAGTAGCATGGATGAAAGCTTGTCGATGGTCAAGCAACTGCGCTGCAAAAGCGTGTCGAGGTGAACTGGTTCATAATCTATCACCTTAAGCAGGCATTCATATTCAATATCGAGGCTAATCTTTGACTCCGCAACGGGTTCATTTGCAGCTGGATTGACGAAGCCGTAAAGACTGGTCAATTCTTCGGTAATATCGCTAATTTGTTCCACTAGCTTGGCCCCATCACGAATCAATCGATGGCAGCCCCTTACCTGGGGGTTATGGATCGACCCGGGCAAGGCGAAAACTTCACGACCCTGTTCGGCGGCCAACCTGGCAGTGATCAATGAGCCACTGCGTTTTGCGGCTTCAACAACCAGGGTGCCCATACTCAAACCACTGATAATACGGTTACGTTGAGGAAAATGTGCGGGCAGGGCCCGAGTACCCAGCGGGAACTCGCTGATCAGCAAACCCTGTTTGGTGATGGACTGCGCAAGTTTTTTATTACCTGCAGGATAAATGCGATCGATTCCCGTGCCGATAACCGCTATCGTGTTACCACTTTTATCGAGTGCTCCAAGGTGCGCCTGGGTATCGATTCCGGTTGCCATGCCGCTGGTAATAGTGATGCCAAGTTCGCTGAGCTCTGCTGAAAATTCGTAGGCTAGCCGCGCAGCTGCGTGAGTGCAATTGCGGCTGCCGACTATGGCCAGTTGTGGTGTTGGCAGCAATTCAAGATTTCCAGTCGCATAGAGCATAGCCGGGCAATCGTCGATTTGTCTGAGCAAAGCTGGATAGTGATCATCATCAAAGCAAACGAGGTGATTGCCGGGGGTTTTGCACCAGGCTAAATCAGCCTCGATTTTAGCCTGATCAGGTTTTCGAATATTCTGGATTATGGCCTTGCTAAGACCCGCTGCACGTAAGTCCAGGTCACTGGATTCTATAAGGCTGCGAGGGTTGTTTGCGAAAAGCTCGAGTAATTGAATTAACGCGCCCCGCCTGGTGGCGAAGCAATAATATAGATGCAGAAAACTGCCCAGCATATCCTTATGCATAATGGCCTCAAATTCCCTTTGAAAGACCGGGGCATTCTACCACCAGCCATTTGCCGATGGTAGTGCTGGAGCTAAAAACTCCAGCGATTGATCAAGGGGATTCTACATAGTCCGCGGTGCTGATCGGGAAGTCCGATTCCATAATCAACGCGTAACTCATCTTTTCGAAAGATCGAATAATCATGATTGTTCCAACCTGCTCATCCGGCAGTTTCACGCGAAAATCCGGATCTTCTTCAGCTTCATCCTTAATGATTTTACCAACCCTGCGCACACGAAGTACGTTCCCGGATTCAACGCCATCGCGATTACCGAGGTTGATTGCAATCGTCTGATATTGGCCGAGTTGCGAGATTGCATTGAGCAGCGACACGACTTCACCACGCACCGGCGTACTGGGTGGCTTGGGATAAAAGTCGCGCTCAAAATTAGTATGATCGAGAGGCAGCAGGCGGTCATCACGAAGTATTTCGCGAACCGAGTTGGTCACCAGCACGCTGGCCGGGTCTCCGCGCAATAGCAGTTTAGTTTCGCCCACGTGAAGCGCTTCATAGCCCAGCAGTTCATTCGTGATCGGGTCAAATAATGGTCGATTAGGGCGGAAAACCTGGTAGCGCCCATTTCCGGTGCTGGTATCGAGGTTGCGCACGTATAGCGTGTCATCGATGCTGTTGATCAAATGCTCGTCGATGCTGGACAAGACATAAGCCGCTCTCCCCAGCTCTTCTTCGTCGATGATCAAAGGCCGTTCCAGCAGATGTCGAATCGAATCAATGGGTATAGACGGAATGGTCGCGTCAATCGATTTGGAGCGAACCCGCGGTATGATTTTGACGACTTTCAGGCCGCCACTGCCTGTTATTAGCTCGCCGTTTTCTCCACGACGTAGCAGTTGCACCCGTTTCTGACCGCCGATATAGATAATTGCCAGAGTATCACCCGGATAAATCAGGTGTGGATTGTCAACCTGAGGATTTTTGAACCATATTTCCGGCCACAACCAGGGATCGCGAAGAAAAACGGTGGAAATATCCCATAGTGTATCGCCTTCTTGTACAATATAGGTTTCAGGGTATTCGGGTTCATAGATAACCGTTTCCGCTGGAAGTGCTTTAGGGATATCTGCTTTTACCGATTTTTTATCGGTCGTTTCCGGGGCTTCATAAACAACGGCATAAGGGGGTGGGGGTTCTGCACAAGCGGCGATCAGCAACACCCCGAAGAGCAAAATCATTCCTTTTGTGAGTTGTCTTTTCGTGATGGTTGACATTGGAACCCCTGAAATTGGCGTGCTTGATCGTGAATTGTAGCTGAAAATTGTTGGACTACAAGCTTTTTAACGGTAAAGATTCTAGTATAATCATCGACTTGGAGCAACTAGTTATAACTTTTTCTAGAAGTATTTCACCATGACCTTATTAAATATTTTACATTATCCCGACCCGCGACTTCGCACAATTGCAAAACCGGTTGTCGAGTTTGACGCCAATCTGCAGCAATTAGCCGACGATATGTTTGAAACCATGTACGAGGCCCCCGGCATCGGACTGGCCGCTACTCAGATCGATCGACACATCCGAATGTTGGTGATGGATGTGTCGGAAGATAAAAGCCAGCCTCTGTGCCTGATCAATCCAGAAATTATTCAGGCCGACGGCGACGAAGAGATGGATGAGGGCTGTTTATCGGTGCCCGGATTTTATGAAAAAGTAAGTCGGGCAGAACATATTCTGGTACGGGCGGCCGATGTTACCGGCAAGGTCAACGAATTTGAAGCCGATGGCATTGTGGCCGTTTGTATTCAGCATGAGATGGATCACCTGGAAGGAAAGTTGTTTGTTGATTATCTGTCCAATTTGAAACGCAACCGGATTCGCAGCAAGTTGATTAAACAGAGTAAACAGGCAGACGGATAAGCAACTAACCTTACCATGTATAAAATAATCTATGCCGGTACTCCGGAATTTGCACTCCCGGCTTTGCGCGCGCTTGCCGACAGCGAACATCAGGTGGCCGCTGTTTATACGCAACCCGATCGACCTGCCGGCCGTGGCCAGAAACTATGTCCCGGCCCGGTAAAAGCGTTCGCGCTCGAGCGCCAGTTGACGGTTTGCCAGCCCCAGGATTTTAAAACTGGGGCAGCAGTAGCAACGCTGCAGGAATTTGAAGCCGATTTGATGATCGTAGCCGCTTACGGCTTGTTGTTGCCTGCGTCGGTATTGACTGCACCTCGACTGGGATGTCTCAACATACATGCCTCACTTTTGCCCCGTTGGCGAGGTGCATCGCCGATACAGCAGGCAATTCTTGCCGGCGACCGAAAAACTGGAATTACCTTGATGAAAATGAACACGGGTTTAGATACCGGCGATATTGTTTCGACGCGGGAAGTGACTCTAGACGATCGCTGGACTGCGGGCGATTTACACGATGTGCTGGCGCCGCTAGGCGCTCAATTGTTAGTCGATACTCTGCCTTCATTGGAGGCAGACATGGACAATGCAATGCCACAACAGGACATAAATGCAAACTATGCACCGCGATTAACTAAACAGCAGGCCTTGCTTAAATGGAACCAGCCTGCGGATCAAATCGACCGTCAAATAAGAGCCTATAATCCCTGGCCGGTTAGCTTTACCCGATTCAATGGCAACAATTTGCGCATCTGGCGTGCAAAGCCCTGTACTTCCTATACACCCGGCGAGCCTGGGCAGGTAGTTGGTCAGGACAGGCAGGGAATTTACATTAGTTGTCTGGATAGCGTGCTGCAGGCCACCGAAATACAGCTGGCGGGCAAAAATAAATGGAATGCTGAGCAGGCCTTAAATGCGCGAGACTTTATTGGTGCCCAACTTGAATAATAACAACCCCCGATGGTTAGCCCTGCAAATTATCCTGCAGGTACTTCAACGGGGCCGTTCGCTCGATGATATTTTAAATAGCGACTGGTACCAAAAGCACGACATCGAAAAACGCGACCTCGCCTTTGCACGCGAACTGGCCTACGGTTTTTGTCGCTGGCAATCAATTTTGACTGAACAGCTGTCGAAACAGATGAAAAAACCCCTGCGCGACAAGGATCAGGACGTGGAGGTTATCTTATTAATAGGCCTCTACCAACTGCTGGTGTTAAAAACGGATCCTCATGCCGCGGTAAACGAGACCGTGAAACTGGTTAAATATCTCAAAAAGTCCTGGGCACGAGGCCTGGTTAACGGGATTCTCCGGCAATTAATTCGAGACCAGGTAACCATAGAAAACGAGTGCCTGGTAAATTCCTACCCTGACTGGATATTGCAAAGAGTACGACAGGATTGGGGGCCAGAGGCAGAATCGATATTGATTGCGGGAAACTTGCGAGCACCGATGACCTTGCGCATCAATCTTTCCAAAAAATCGGTACCTGAATATTTAGCTGAGTTAAGCGATGTCGGTCTCGAGGCACA
>JBLHOA010000027.1:0-22806 GCA_047622345.1 Gammaproteobacteria bacterium
CACCTGCTGAAGCGGCAGCGATGGGCGCCTTTGGTGCCATCCTGTTATCTGTCGTTTACGGCAAATTCACCATGCCCAGTTTCTTTGACAGTCTAGTCAAAGCCCTGGAGATCACGGTTTTGATCATGTTCCTGGTTGCCGCATCGAACTTCTTTGGCGCCGAATTCAGTTTCCTGGGTACGCCAAAGATGATGACTGAGCTACTTCTTGGCCTCGACATGTCGCCTTACCTCATTCTGCTTGTGATTATGGCATTGATCTTCCTGCTCGGATGGCCACTGGAGTGGGTGCCTATTGTTCTGATTGTCGTGCCAATTTTGCTGCCGACAGTCGAGGCGTTGGACATCCACGGGCTGGATCGCTACGACCTAATGGTCTGGTTTGGCATTCTGGTCGCGGTGAACCTGCAGACCGCATGGCTATCCCCACCTGTGGCCTTGTCAGCTTACTTTCTGAAGGGGGTCGTGCCGGATTGGGACCTCAAGGATATCTACCTGGGCATGATGCAGTTCATGGTGATTCAACTCATCGGTCTGATCCTGCTGTTTATCTTCCCGCAACTGGTGCTTTGGCTACCCGAAGTAATGTCTGGTGGGTAACATTAACCCGGCGACAATATATGTCGCCGGGTTAATTATGATGCATCTCCTTCGACCTACCTTGTCATGGGCAAGCGCCCGGCATGCTGATAGCTATCCTTGGACTGGCGGGGCACATACAGCAAGCCATTTAACGCGATCGATCCACCGAGGATCTCACCTCTCGGCCATTGCAATCTGCGTCCCGCGATCCCGGGATCGGGCTCGGTCATATTTCACCAGTCGCAAGCCGGGTTGTGCATGGTCTAAAATAGACGACCAGGATATTCAGTCATGGGTTTAAATCTTTGCCATCGGCTTCCAGTAACAAAACGCCGTTCGAATCGATCTCAGACAGGCGATTAACCAGTACACAGCCTGCAGAACCTGCGCCAACTGCGATATAATTGAATTCTTTCAAATGGAGTTCCTGATCGCTCTATTCGTTAGGTTTCTAAACTGCTAAGTTACTTTCAGGTGAGTTTATGTTGTTTTCGAGCTTTAACGACAAGAAGCCTGAAAGGAGTAATTCGCATCATTAAGCATCAAATTTTGATTATAAATTAAATTATTTTCAGCTAAAACGGGATTAAATTCCCCATTATGACCATAATAACCTATCCTGCTACGCAGGAAGCTCTATTACATGCTATCTCCAACAGGGATAAAGATGATCAAGATTTATTATGAAACGTGAACGCGGCTCTACCATTCATCGAGTCCTGGACATTCTCGACACGGTCGCGGCCGCCAGCAAACCGATTAGCGTGACCGAAATCAACGAGATTCTCGACCTACCCAAGGCGACTGCGCACCGACTATGTGCAGAGCTTGAAGCCCAGGGCTACTTGTTAAAGAAAATTAACGGCAAGAGTTATATGCCCGGTAATCGATTTCATAAGATGGCGATTGGCGTTTTGTCGCATTCGCGATTTCGCGCGCAACGTCACGCCATTCTCGACAAGCTATCGCGTAAAGTCGGTGAAACCTGCAATGTCGCCTATCTGGATGGCCTGCGTATGGCCTATTCGGACCGGGTTGAAACTGAGCGTCCATTAAAATTAACCTTCCCAATAGACACCCGAGTGCCGCTTCACTGTACCGCCAGTGGCAAATTGTTTCTCAGCAGTTTGCCGATTAAAAAAAGCAAAGCCATAATCGCAAATCTTGATCTTAAAGCCCATACGAAAAACAGTATTACCGACCCGGACCAGTTATTGGCCGAAGTAGCGAAAATTAAAAAAAATCGGTCATCCATCGACAACGAAGAACTATTTGATGGCATGATCGCGATAGCCGTACCTATAACCGATAAAGCCGGTCGATTTTACAGTTCGCTAGCAATTCAGGCGCCGGTATTTCGATTTTCCCTAGAAGATGCGAAAGCTAGTATTCCGCTATTACGCGAAGCCGCAGCCGATTTATCGACACTCATCGACGAGTAAAACGAGACTAATCAATGAAATACAACCGCCTGGGAAACAGCGATCTAAACGTCAGCGAAATCTGCCTCGGCAGCATGACCTGGGGCACGCAAAACAACGAAGCCGAAGCTCACGCTCAAATCGACTACGCATTGGAGCAGGGAGTTAACTTTATTGATACTGCAGAAATGTATCCGGTCAATCCCATTTCTGCCGAAACCCAGGGCTCTACTGAACAGATAATCGGTAACTGGATTAAAAAATCCGGAATGCGCGACAAAATCGTGCTCGCGACTAAAGTCACCGGCGAAGGACTGAAATGGGTGCAGGATGGAATTCTTATCAGCCCTTTGAAAATCCGGACTAGTATCGAAGGCAGTTTGAAACGACTGCAAACCGATTATATCGATCTGTACCAACTGCACTGGCCGAACCGTGGATCGCTCCATTTCCGGCAGAACTGGCGCTTTGATCCGACCTCGCAAAACAGGGAACAAACCCGCGAGCATATTTTTGAAACGCTGAAGGCCCTCGGCGAACTGATCGAAGAAGGTAAAATCCGGAGCATCGGCCTGTCCAACGAATCATGCTGGGGGACTTCGCAATTTTTGCAGATTGCCGAAGTAAACGGCCTACCCCGGGTTGCGACAATCCAGAATGAATATAGCCTGATGTATCGGCACCATGATCTCGACCTGGCCGAATTATCACACAATGAGCAGGTTGGATTGCTGCCCTTTTCACCCCTGGCCTGCGGAATGCTGACCGGCAAGTACCAAAACGGCGCCCGCCCTGCCGGGTCGCGCATCACCATCAATGCTGATTTACACGGTCGCGTTAACGATGTTAGCTGGATGGTAGTCGATAAATACGTGGCTTTGGCCCTTGAACATGGGCTGGATCCTACGCAGATGGCCATCGCTTTCTGTAATCAGCGACCTTTTGTGGATTCAAGTATTGTTGGAGCATCCAGCGTCGAACAACTGCATGTAAGTCTGGCGGCGAAGGATCTTAAACTAAGCGCAGAAGTCCTCGAAGGTATTCAGCAAATTTACCGCCAACACCCGATGCCATTTTAAAAATGAATCAACTTCAAATTATCGTTGAAATGCGAGTTCTTGCGACCATCGATTGTGAATTCGAACTTAAACGCCGCGTCGATTTTATCAAACAGCAACTGCAAGACTCCGGCTTAAAAACGCTGGTGCTCGGAATTAGCGGAGGGATCGACTCCAGCACCTGTGGTCGCCTCGGGCAACTCGCAGTGGATCAACTCAACGCCATCAACAACGAATACAAATTTATCGCGGTTAGGTTGCCCTATGCCAGCCAGCTTGACGAAGTGGATGCGCAGATGGCGTTGGATTTCATCCAACCGACCCATCAGGTAACGGTTAATGTACAACCCGGCAGCGATGCCATACACCAGTCCACCCTCGACGGCATGAGTGAACAGGGACTAAGCATTGGCGACGCTTTAAAGGCCGACTTCGTTAAGGGTAACGTCAAGGCGCGAATGCGCATGATTGCCCAATACGAAATCGCCGGATTGCTCGGTGGTCTGGTACTGGGAACCGATCATTCGGCTGAAAACGTGACCGGATTCTATACCAAGCATGGTGATGGCGCCTGCGATCTGGCGCCACTATTTGGATTAAACAAAAGGCAGGTGAGGCAACTTGCCGCACATCTCGGCGCGCCCGAAAAATTGATCGGAAAACCACCAACCGCAGACCTCGAGACCTTGAACCCGTCGAAACCCGACGAAGAAGCACTCGGGCTCAGTTACGCTCAAATCGATGATTTTCTCGAAGCGAAAGATATTGGTACCGAAGCGGCAAATCGACTCATTCAAATTTTTATTGCGACCCAGCACAAGCGACGTCCAATCGCTACGATTTACGATTCAGGGCAGGATTGAATGACACTGTCGACAGCTGACAGTTAAAATTTAGCTGATGTAAGCTCTGAACAATTGAACCTGGATTGACCAGGGTTTCCTTATAAACCCAGAACGGACTCGGCCTGTAAATCAGCATGATAGGACGACCGCACCATCGGTCCGCTAGCGACCTGATCAAATCCTATCGACTCCGCGTAAGCACCAAGCTCATCGAACTCGTCGGGTGTGACGAAGCGCTCCACCGCCAGATGGTCGAGGCTAGGTTGCAAATATTGGCCCAGCGTTAGCATATTAACACCATGCTCACGCATATCGAGTAACACCTGTTTAACTTCAGGTATTTCCTCACCCAACCCGAGCATCAATCCCGACTTGGTTGGAACCTGGGGGTGCATTTTTTTAAATTTCTGCAGCAAACTCAACGACCATTGGTAATCAGACCCAGGTCGAATTTTCTTATACAAAGACGGCACCGATTCAAGATTGTGGTTGAAAACATCGGGCGGCGCTTCGGTCATGATCTGCAAAGCGATATCCATCCTGCCGCGAAAATCAGGAGTTAGTATTTCTATTTTAGTGGTTGGGTTCAATTCTCTTGTCTGCCGAATACAGTCGACAAAATGAGTTGCGCCGCCGTCACGCAAATCATCCCGGTCAACCGAGGTGATGACCACGTAATTTAAACCCATGTCCTTAATTGTTTGCGCCAGATGTAATGGCTCGGACAAATCAAGTGAGTTAGGCCGGCCATGGCCGACATCACAAAACGGGCATCGACGGGTACAGATATCACCCATAATCATGAAGGTAGCGGTGCCCTTGGAAAAGCACTCCCCCAGATTAGGGCAGGATGCTTCTTCGCATACTGTAAACAGACTATTTTCACGCAACTTTGCCTTCAACTGCTTAACCCGGTCACCCGTTGGCGCTTTCGCCCGGATCCAGGGGGGTTTACGCTGAATACTTTTCGAAGGCACCACTTTTATTGGGATGCGAGCAAGCTTATCGGCACCTTTTAACTTTACTCCCTGCACTACCTGGTTTTTATTCGCCATTGAGATTCCCGATTAAAATATTTGCCAGCCTAAAACCTACCTGCTGGATGCTTTTGGCCTGAGTATAGTCGGCCAACTGGGTAACCGCGAGTCCTTCATATCCACAAGGATTAATGCGTGAAAAAGGCTCTAAATCCATATCCACATTCAAGGCCATGCCATGATAACAACAGCCTTTTCGGATGCGTAATCCCAATGCGGCTATTTTTGCGTTATTCACATAAACCCCGGGGGCACCGGTCCGCGTTTCGGCAGTTACACCGTAGGAGTGTAGCAGTTCGATAATCGAAGTTTCGATTTTACCGACCAATGCTTTTACCCCGAGTCCGAGTTGATGCAAATCTAGCAGGCAATAGAGAACCACCTGCCCGGGGCCATGGTAGGTTACCTGTCCGCCACGATCGATTTGTATTACCGGGATTTCGGCCGGATTCAAGAGATGCTCGGCTTTACCGTTTAATCCCTGAGTGAAAATAGCTTGATGCTCGGTCAACCAGAGCTGATTGTCGGTATTGGAATCCCGTCGATGGGTAAAGTCTTTCATCGCCGTCCAGGTTTCCTGATAATCAGTTTGCCCCAGGTCTTTAATTGAAATACTGGATTTTGCCATCAGAACTAAAGCGACATCATTACATGCTCACAGCGATAAAGGTCGGCATATATCTCTTCGAGTTGTTGTTGGTTTTGCACGGTAAAGGTAAGTGTCAACGACAGGTATTTCCCATTTCTGCTATCACGCTTGCTCGATTCAATGTGCTCTGCCTGCGGACAACGAGCCCTGACCAGGGCCAGCACTATGCCTTCAAATTCGGGAGTATTGCTGCCCAGAACTTTAAGCGGAAAGCGGCTTGGATAGTCAATTAACGCGAGTGCTGATTCGCGAGGATTGGGCTTTTTTTCCATTAGCGAAACATCAGTTTTATGCCATCCAGCATGCGGGCAAACAAACTGCCTTCGGCGACAGCGTGGGTCGCTACTATGGTTTCATTGACGATAATTTCATCGTCCAGCTTGATAATCACCCGGCCCAGAGCTTGACCCCGCTCGACGGGCGCTGAAATTTCCGGATCGATTTCCATCGAGGCATCCAGATCAGCGTATCGCCCCCGCGGGATAGTAATCAGAATGTCCCGGTTTACTCCCATCGAAACCTGTTCCTGCGCACCGTACCAAAGCCTGGCGGTCCTCAGGTTTTCGAAGGCCTGATACAGGCGATGAGTTTCGAAAAAACGAAAGCCGTAATTCAGCAGCGACTGACTGCTTTGGGTTCGAGCCTTCACTGATTGGGTCCCTAGCACCACCGAAATCAGGCGCATATCTCCCCTTTTCGCCGACGACACCAGGCAATAACCCGCCGCTTCGGTATGCCCGGTTTTCACGCCGTCGACACTGTCATCCCGCCACAAAAGACGATTACGGTTATATTGGCGAATCTTGTTAAAGGTAAACTCCTTTTCGCTGTACAAGCGATAGGTTTCCGGAAAGTCACGAATTAACGCTTGCGTTAAAATGGCAATATCTCGTGCAGTACTATAGTGCTCTGAATTGGGCCAGCCGGTGGCATTGACAAAATTTGTGTTTTTCATTCCGAGCAACTTGGCCTGATGATTCATATAGCCTGCAAAGGCTGATTCAGACCCTGCCAGGTGCTCAGCCAGAGCAACACTGGCGTCGTTTCCCGATTGGATAATCAATCCTTTCAGCAAATCGGCCACCGACACTTTCTTGCCGACTTCAACGAACATCTTCGAGCCTTCCATACGCCAGGCCTTCTCGCTGATGGTGACCAATTCGTCCAGCCTGGTATCTTTATCAGCAATCGCCTTGTCGACCAGATATGCCGTCATGATTTTAGTGATGCTGGCAGGTTCAACCTTTTTATCCGGATCTTTTTCAGCGATCACCCGGCCGCTATCAAAGTCGATCAGATAGTAACTGTCAGCACTGAACGCCGGGGGGTTAGGCACGGGTTTGGGGGCCGCCCAGCTCGAACTGGAAAACAGGTAAATTATCGCGCTAACTAAAATGGTGAATAGCTTCATTTTATCTCGATATAAATGGGGTATATAGGGTGACAGGATTGTAACGATCACTGAGCAGGCTCTCAAGAGTTATTCAGGTGAATCTTGAACGACGATCCTGGCGGATTGAAAGCCTTTGTTTTTCAGCCTTTTTATAACGGCATTGGCTTCGGCGATGTCAAATAACGGTCCCAGGCGAACCCGATAAAAAATCCCACCACCGGTGTCCAGTTGCGAGACTTTCGCCTGAGTCTCATCCAGGTCAATCAGATTCTGAACCAGATTATCGGCATTTTCCACATTACTGAACGAACCCATCTGGATGAACAATGGGACATCCCGTTCGGGCTGATCGGTCAGGGGAATCGCGCGGACCACCTGACTTGGCGTGGACTGCCCGGGCTGGACGACAGAAATTTCGACGTTGGCGGTACCAGGACCATCAACGCCAAGTTTTTTCGCCGCCGCGTACGAAAGGTCAATAATTCGACCCTCTATAAAAGGGCCCCGGTCATTCACTCTGACTACGAGAGTCCGGCCATTATCAAGATTATGAACATGTACATAGACCGGGAGTGGCAATCTTTTATGCGCCGCTGTCATTGCATACATGTTGTAAACCTCACCACTCGACGTTTTTCGCCCGTGGAACTTGGTGCCGTACCAGGAAGCAATTCCTCGCTGGACAAAGTCGTCGGCGCTATCAAGGACATAATATCGTTTACCCCACACCACATAGGATGACGGATTGCCGTAGCGCGACTTGGTCATATCCGAAGAGGTTTCAGCTATCTCGGAGTCTGGTGTCACCGGAGACGAATCCCGATTCCCGATGGGTACACCAAAACTACAAGCTTGAAGCAGGGCCAATGTCATGAGGGCAACTGGTAAATACCATCTCCTCATGCTGTCTTCTTATATTCGTGGCGTATCAGTTTAGCCAGTTGATAAACCGCCATTGCATACATTTCACTGTGGTTATAGCGGGTGATTACATAAAAATTTTGAAATCCGGCCCAGTATTCGGGGTGTTTTTTCTGTTCAAGTTTGATCAATGCCACTTTCTCATCATCACCAATTTGAAATTTCGACACTAAGCCTTTTCGCGCAAATTCAACCCATTGGTAAGTCGGCTTAACCCCCGGCGTTAAACTTTTGACAGCGTTATCCTTAACTGCGGTAAGCGGTCTAGCAACTTTACCGTTGGCCTGCCAACCGTGGCGCAGGAAGTAATTCGCAACACTTCCTACAATATCCGGAATGCTGTTAAAAAGATCGACCCGCCCATCTTTATCAAAATCGACGGCATAGCTTCGGTAGCTTGACGCAATAAATTGCGGCATTCCCATAGCACCCGCGTAGGAACCGCGCAGCGAGCGCGGTGTGAAACCCTGCTCTTTCGCTAACAGCAGAAACTGTTCAAGCTCCTGCATGAAAAATTTAGACCGCCGTGGATAATCAAAAGCCAGGGTTACCAGACTATCGAAAACAGGGTCTTTGCCTTTATATACCCCGTAGAAACTTTCAACGCCGATTATTGCAACAATGATTTCTGGTGGAACACCGGTTTCAGCATATACCTTCTCAAGTAATTCACGATGTTCGCCCCAGAATTTTACACCCCCCGAAATACGTTTTTCTTTGACAAATATATTTCGATATTGATGCCACTTTAGTTCCTTCTCCGCCGGTTTATTCAGCTTCTCAAAAAGATGCTCCTGTTTTTCTACCTGCGAGAACAGAGCGATCAGTTCTTCCCTGGAATAGTTACTGCTAGCCGCAACTCGCTCAATAAAGCTATGAACGTCCTTGCGTCCCTCATAATCGCCTGAAGTGATTTCCTGGGCAAAACTGGTTGTAGCAAACAGTACTGCAATAATAAAAATAATTTTTTTCATGAACTCATATATCGCCTGTCCGAACGAATCGACATAATTAAACCAAACCCTAACATCAGGGTCACCATTGAGGTGCCACCATAACTAATTAATGGAAGCGGCACCCCCACCACTGGCAACATACCCGTTACCATTCCCGTGTTGACAAATAAGTAGACAAAAAAGGTCAAACTTAGTGCACCAGCCAACAATCTCCCAAAGTTTTCGGTGGCATGCGCAGCCACATACAATCCACGAAAAATAATAACTAAATATAGCAACAACAATACTGCGCTGCCGAAAAAACCAAACTCTTCGCCAAAAACGGAAAAGATGAAATCGGTAGAGCGCTCGGGAATGAAATCAAGCTGTGATTGAGTCCCGTTCAGCCAGCCTTTACCGTATACACCACCAGAACCAATCGCAATTTTCGACTGAATTATGTGATAGCCCGAACCTAAGGGATCACTTTCCGGGTTCAACAAAGTGAGTATGCGAGTGCGCTGATAATCATGCAAAGCGAATTTCCACAGCAGGGGCGCCATCATTGAAAAAAAGACAGCCAGACTCAGGATAATACGCCAACGAACACCGGCCAGAAATAACACAAAAAACCCAGCACTTCCGACCAGAATTGCAGTGCCTAGGTCGGGTTGACTGGCAATCATCAAAACCGGAATGGTCACCAGCACAATGGCGACTGCCAGTTCCTTCAGGCCAATCGGCAGCACTCGATCGGCAAGGTAGGCCGCAACGACCATAGGCACTGCAAGTTTCAATAATTCTGAAGGTTGAAAGCGAATGCCAATATCAAGCCAGCGCTGCGCGCCCTTCCCCACCTCGCCAAAAAACATGACCGCAAGCAGAAGCAAAACCCCGAGCAGGTAAAGCCCGTATGCCGATTTCTTTAAAATTCGCAGAGGTATATTTGCAGTTGCAATCATTAGCATCATAGCAATACCCAGACGAAGCAGTTGCTTCACTAATTGCGCATTATCCGCCCCAGTGGCGCTGTATAATAAAATACAGCCGAAAACTGACAACAAAATCAGCATCGAAAACAGCACCGGGTCGAGCCGCAGAGAATCGATCACGCGCCGTCCGATTGACACTGAATCGTCATTAAAATTTTGACTCATGAAGGGTCCGAAAAATAGACGTCAAGAATTTTTCGCGCAATAGGGGCCGCCGTCGAACCTCCATGGCCACCATTTTCAACAATTACCGCAATCGCTATGGTGGGTTTAGCCACCGGGGCATAACTGACGAAGAGCGCATGATCTCGTAGCTTTTTATCGATAAGCTCGGCGTCATACTCTTCATCCTGAGCAATTCCAAATACCTGCGAAGTTCCTGTTTTTCCAGCTACTTTATAGGTTAAACCTCTGCCTATTCCCCTCGCGGTACCGCGCAGTCCATGCACTACGTTAACCATCGATTCCTGGATATGGTCCCAGTTGCTTTTTTTCAACAAATTGTAATTCCCCACCTGCTCCACATTGATTTCAATGCTCCGATTTTCATCGATTTTCTCTATCCTGCTCACAAGATGCGGCCGAAATCGTCTACCCTGTTGCGACAACGCTGCAACCGCGTTGGCTAGTTGCAAAGGCGTCGTCAGCAACGCGCCCTGACCAATCCCGGTTATCAGGGTTTCACCAGGAAACCACGGCTCATTTCTGGCTTTACGTTTCCATTCCCGTGTCGGCAACAAACCCGGACGCTCGCCAATGCTATCAATTCCTGTAGCCGTACCAAACCCAAATTTAGCGAGGAAAGCAGTCATCCGGTCGATACCCAGCCGGTAGGACAAATCGTAGAAATATACATCACAGGATTGGGTGATGGCATTTTTCATATTCATTGCGCCATGGCCCTGCTTTTTCCAATCCCGGTATTTTCGTGGCTCATTAGTCAACTGATAAAAACCTGGACAAAATGTCTTATCATTTTCCCCGATTATTTTTGACTCGAGTGCAGCCAGCCCAAAAAAGGGTTTTGTCGTTGACCCGGGCGGGTATTGCCCGGATAACGCACGATTGAACAGAGGGCGCTGCCTGGATTCACGCAACGAATCATAATCGGTATAGCTAATCCCATTAACGAATAAATTAGGGTTAAACAATGGCATCGACACCAGTGCGAGCACCTCACCGTTATTCGGGTCGATAGCCACCAGAGCGCCGGAATGATCCCCGAATGCCTGTTCGGCGATTTTTTGCAGCCTGGAGTCGATAGTGAGGTGTAAATTATCACCCTGTAGGGGTGGGGAATCACTGAGCACCCGCAGTGTTCGCCCTTTCGCATTGACTTCCACCTGCTGCACACCAACCGTGCCGTGTAATTCCGATTCGTAAAATTTTTCCAATCCCAACTTGCCGATATGCGTGGTACCGGCATAATCGGCCTGATCGACAGAGTCAAGATCGTCACCATCGACGCGACCGACGTATCCGAGCGCGTGAACGGCGTGACTGTTTTCGGGATAATGTCGCGTCAATCGGGCATTAATTTCCACGCCCTCAAACTGATGCAAATTGACCGCCAAGCGAGCCAGTTCTTGATCATCTAAGTTGAGTTTCAAGGGGATGCTTTCGAATGGCCGACGTCGTTTAGCGGACACCCTGAATCGGGTTAAATCCTGGTCACTGTAATCGACATATTGTTTGAGCCGGGTCAAACTGTCATCAAGGTCTTCGACCTGCTCAAGCACGATTTCCAACCGGTAAGAAGGCAGATTATTTGCCATTACGATGCCGTTACGATCGTAAATTAACCCCCGCGCAGGGGGTAATGCCTTGATACGAATACGGTTACTGTCAGAAAGTGTGGAAAAATGATCGTATTCGACAACCTGCAAAACATACAATCGTGCGAGCACCACTCCTAGCAGGACAAATATAAATATTGCAGAAAGAACTAGTCGACGCCGAATTAGACGGCTTTCGAGATAGTCGTTTTTGAGCTGTACGCGCTTCGACATTGAAACGGATTTTCCCCGGGAAGGCCTGATATTTCGATGGTGGGCAGACAATAGCAGAAAAATTGTTTAAAAAGGCTGGTTTTAAGGCAAAGAAGTTACTAAATGCTCTGAAAAACCGATATCATGCACGCACTTTTTTAGCCTCTGTATTAACAGGCGCAAAATTCACTTTAACACTACTTAGATTTTAGTATTGGGGAAATAGTATGGAGCTTAACAATCTATTGCCACCGATTATCGGGGCGTTCGGACTAATCGTTGCAGCCATTATATACGGGCAGGTAAAAAAGCATCCCGAAGGGGAAGGCAAGGTCGTCGAAATCGGCAATCAAATTCACCTCGGTGCGATGGTATTCATGAAACGTGAATACAAAATGCTGGCTATGTTTTCTGCAATTTTAATTGTACTGCTGTACATCTTTCTTGGATGGCAAACCGCATTTTGCTTTCTGTTGGGAGCCCTGGCATCGGGAACCGCCGGCTATATCGGTATGAATACGGCAACCAAGGCAAATGTTCGTACTACCACCGCTGCGCACACCAAGGGTGCGGCGGCGGCACTGACCGTTGCATTCTTCGGCGGCTCAATTATGGGGCTTGCGGTCGCTTCGCTTGGACTGCTCGGACTGGGCATTACCTTTTATATGTTTTCTGGCGACATTGAATCCCTGCACGCTATCCACGGATTCGCTATGGGTGCCTCCGTTGTCGCACTTTTCTCTCGTGTTGGTGGTGGTATTTTCACCAAGAGTGCCGACGTCGGCGCCGATCTGGTAGGAAAAATTGAAGCTGGAATTCCGGAAGACGACCCCCGCAATCCAGGCGTTATTGCCGACAACGTTGGCGACAATGTCGGCGACGTGGCTGGGATGGGTTCAGATATTTTCGAATCATATTGTGGTTCTATGATTGCCACCATCGCCATTGCATCGACTATGACGTCTTCGGTAGCAATGGCCTATGGCGGCCAGGCCGCGATGATGTATCTGCCGCTGGCGCTAGCTTCCTTAGGCTTGATTTGCTCCATTGGTGGAATTTTTATCGTTAAAATGAATTCCGAAAAGTCGCCCGAAAAAGCATTACGCATGGGCACCATGGGGTCTTCGCTGCTGTTTATCATTACCGCATATTTCTTGATCTCGATGCTCGGCCTGGTTAACGGAATCTGGATTGCAGTACTTTCCGGCGCCATAGGCGGAATTATTATCGGTTTAGTTACTGAATATTACACTGCAGGCCCGCCGGTAAAACATATCGCCAAGTCGGGTGAAACAGGACCGGCAACAGTAATGATCAGTGGACTGGCCATTGGCATGCAGTCGGTCGCCATTCCGGTATTCACCATCTGCTGTATCATTGCCGTTTCGAGCACTTTCGCGGGTCTTTATGGTGTTGGTATTGCTGCCGTCGGAATGCTGGCTACCGTTGGTATTACTATGGCTATCGACGCCTATGGCCCGGTTGCCGACAATGCCGGTGGCATTGCCGAAATGGCAGGGCTTGGTGAAGAGACGCGCAAGATTACCGATTCACTCGATGAATTGGGCAACACGACTGCCGCTATCGGTAAAGGGTTTGCTATCGGCGCTGCCGCACTCGCCGCTTTGGCCATTATTACCGCCTACATCGAAACCGTTTCAGTCAACATTGAAAATTTCGCCCTCGAATTGAGTAACCCGGATGTTCTGATCGGCCTGTTCATCGGTGGCGTAATCCCCTTTGTTATTGCATCGATCACGATGACTGCGGTTGGAGACGCTGCTTTTGAAATGATCAAGGAAATTCGTCGCCAGTTTAAGGAAATTCCCGGACTGCTCGAAGGTAAAGCGGAGCCGGATACCGCGCGATGTATCGACATCGCGACTACCGCTGCGCTCAAGAAAATGATCGTTCCGGGTATTATCGCGGTTAGTGCGCCACCATTGGTAGGCTTTGTTCTCGGGGCTGAAGCACTGGGCGGAATGTTATCCGGTGCGTTGTTGAGTTGTGTGCTGATGGCATTAATGATGGCCAATGCCGGTGGCGCCTGGGACAACGCGAAGAAGTATGTCGAGAAAGGCAATCTTGGCGGCAAGGGATCGGATGTTCACACAGCTACAGTTGTTGGCGACACCGTCGGCGACCCGTTCAAAGATACCTCAGGGCCTTCGATGAATATCTTGATTAACGTGATGGCTATCGTCAGTCTGGTGATTGCACCACTGCTTAGCTAACTAAGTTTGGTAATGTAAAAAAAGGGAAGCTAGGCTTCCCTTTTTTTTGCCTGCTCGCCAGCATCAACACCTGAAATCAATTTAATTTTCCGGTATTCTGCAGGCTGCTTTTAAGTACATCCATATACCTTCAGGTATAGCATCAACGACAAGCCTGTGAGTAGTCGACAGCACTGATAGTCTGACAATATTTGCCGTTGGATCTGTGGATAAACACGTTACCCTGGAGTCATCGATCAATGAGCCTCAAAAATGCATTTTACGCCCAGTCGGGCGGTGTTACTGCCGTCATCAATGCTTCGGCCTGCGGTGTCATTCAAAGCTGCCGTCAACACAACGATAAGATTGGTACCGTCTATGCCGGTAAAAATGGAATAATCGGCGCACTCTGTGAAGATTTGATCGACACTTCCATAGAGTCCGATGCCGATATTGCCGGGCTCAAAAACACACCGTCTGGCGCCTTCGGCTCCTGCCGATTCAAACTCAAAAGCCTTGAGCAGAACAAACGGGAATACGAACGCTTAATTGCAGTTTTCAAGGCACATAATATTGGCTATTTTTTTTACAATGGCGGTGGCGATTCGGCAGATACCTGCTTCAAGGTTTCCCAGTTATCTGAAAAGCTCGGCTACCCGGTGCAGGCGATTCATATCCCGAAAACGGTGGACAACGATTTACCCATAACCGATAACTGCCCAGGCTTTGGGTCGGTAGCGAAATACATTGCCGTGTCTGCGCTAGAGGCATCATTCGACGTGAACTCAATGGCGAAGACATCGACCAAGGTATTTGTACTTGAGGTGATGGGGCGCCATGCCGGGTGGATTGCCGCTGCTGGAGGTTTGATCGAAGACTATGGAATTCCAGTATTACTGCTATTACCGGAAGTGAAATTCAACCAACAAAAATTTATCGACGCGGTACAACAGAAAGTAGAGCAGCATGGATACTGCACTATCGTCGTGTCAGAAGGTGCGCAATATGCCGATGGCAGATTCCTCGCTGAACAGGGCTCGCGCGATTCCTTCGGCCACGCGCAACTAGGCGGCGCTGCACCCGTAGTGGCAAACATGATCAAGGATGCGCTCGGGTACAAGTTTCACTGGGCGGTCGCTGATTATCTGCAACGCGCGGCTCGACACCTTGCCTCAGCGACTGACCTCGATCAAGCCTATGCGCTGGGTCAGGCCGCGGTCGAAATGGCGCTGCAGGGGAAAAACTCGATAATGCCGACGATTGATCGAATTTCTAACAATCCCTATCGCTGGGAAATAGGGAGTGCCGATTTGGCCGATGTTGCCAACGTAGAAAAAATGATGCCCGCCGACTTTATTTCCGATGACGGGTTCGGCATTACCGAAAAATGCCGCGAATATCTCTACCCATTAATAAAAGGCGAGGCTTATCCCGAATATGACGACCGGGGAATGCCACGGTATGTGGTATTGAAGAACAAATTGATTGAAAAGAAATTACCTGCTTTCGAGCTTTAGCTCATAACCGATCAGCTGGCGAGCCAACTTTATAGCCCGGGTTTATACGACGAATTAATACTGAATTGATCGGTCATTGCGGGGATGTAACTCTGGCAAGGAATAGGCCTGTAGCATAAAAGCAGTGGGAATCAATGCACAGACTAAGTTATTTGTAACCGAATAACATGGCCCGTTCATCGACCCCGACTTCGGTTACACTGCGCAAATCAGAGTAATCAATGTGGCAGATACAATTTCGCCCTGACTCTTTCGCTTCATACAAATATTTATCAACCGAATCGACAAAATCGTCGATGTCGAGCACGCTGGTTTTCATGTAGACACTGGCCCCCATGCTTACCGTGATATTGAAATGCCCTTCCCCGACATTTATCGCTGTGTTGGCTATTTGCTGACGAATTCTATCGGCAACTTTTACCGCAAGGTTTAGATGAGTTTCAGGGAATATCATGGCGAATTCTTCGCCTCCATATCGACATACAATATCGGTGGTCCTGACTTCACCTTCCAGAATTCGAGCCAGGCGCTTTAGTGCCTGATTGCCAACCACATGCCCATGATCATCATTGACGGCCTTGAAATGATCGATATCCAGCATTACCAGACTGGTTGGAATACCGCTTCGTTTAGACCGATCCATTTCGGCCTTGAGCACAGTTTTAAAATGGCGATAATTATAAAGCCCGGTTAACGCATCGGTAGATACCAGTTCGGCTAGCTCTTCGATTTTTGCTCGAAGCTGTTCGACTTCATCAAGCCAGGGACAGTTAGGCTCCCCCACTGGGCAATCTGGTTTTACATGGTCTGATTTTTCCATATTCCCTGACATTGCTGAATTCAAAATTTCGTGAAAATTCTATCATAGCGGCATCAATCGGAGATAGGTACCACCGATTATATCGGGAGGAACCTTAAAACCTTAACCTTTTACTTTCACCGCTTCGATGCGTAGTTTTGCATCCTCGGATGCGCCAGGCCCGGCCTCTACCATTATATCGCGGGGACGTAGGGTACGGCCTTCATGCGAGTAAACATTCATTTTTGCTATAGGCAATTGGTCTTCACGGTCGAGATACACGACCGGGACATTGTCTTCGCCAAATACCCATTTATCACCCCATTGGGTCAGCGATATCAAAAGCGGCATCATTTCCTTTCCCTTGCGAGTCAGTATGTATTCATGCCGTTTCGCCCCTTCTTTAACCGGTACACGGTCAAGAATTTCGTTTTGACAAAGCTTTTTCAGCCTCGCGGTCAAAATATTCCGCGCAATCCCCAACTGCCCTTGAAACTCTTCGAACCGGCGTGTGCCCAGAAATGCTTCACGGATGATCAATATAGACCACCCTTCACCGATGATATCAAGTACGTGTCCGACCGAACGTTTTAAGGGATCAAATTTATCTGATGTTTGCATGTGATTGATGGATTCGACAAAACAGCTACAGCCACTATCTTACCCGAGATTAGTTTTTATCTAAAACTTTTAATGTAATTTCCTTATGGACACTTTTTCCGGCTTTAATCGGTTCCCAGTTTTCCATCGCTCGATTGAGCAAACCGGGGCAAGCCATCGCTCATCAGAGTGTAGTTTGCTGCTTCATCAACGAAGATGTGACCAATCGTTTTTAAGTGCTTGCCGTCGTCAAGGGAACCTGCGGCAACTGCCATTTTCTCTTTGCCATCCTGCGCATCCCAGAAAAGACTGGCGCCACAATCGTTACAAAAGCCTCGTAACGTATCGGGGGATTCGTCGTGATACCAGGTCAATGTCGAGTCCGAGATGAATTTTAAATCGGCCTTAGATACGGAGGTATAAGCGGCAAAATTTCCATGCGTACGCCGGCAATTTTCGCAATGACAATTGATTACGTCGCGCGCGGGTCCGACTATTTGATAGCGCACACCTCGACAAAGACAACCGCCTTCGAACAATACTTTTTCCGCTTTCCTCATAATTTACCCATCGAGGAATGTCCAGGTGCTATCGGCATAATTTCGTCGAAGAATCGAATCGATAGAAAATCATCGGTGTCGATACAGGGCCCCTTTGAATCGGGTTTATCGATAGCAAGTAAATATTTTATGCCAAAATCACGCGCTGAGTGCAGTGCCTGTAAATTGTCATCGATTAACAGCGTAGTTGCCGGCTCGAAAGGATGCCGCTTATTCACCTCGGACCAACATAGCGGGTTTTCTTTGGGTAAGGAGAACTCATGAACGGTGATCATCGAATCAAATTTGTCGGCTATCTGAGTCACTTCCATCTTTAGCGCAAGGCTGTCCTGATGGGCGTTGGTCACCATTACTACCTCTTTGCCGGCACTACGAAGTGCATCGAGAAAGGCGACACAATGGGGCCGGACCGATATTTTGTGGCAGATTTCAGACTTTAACTCGATGACATCGATGTCCAGTATCCTGCTCCAGTAATCAGTGCAATACCAGTTCAGTGTCCCTCTTATTTCACCGGTTTGCCGATGAATATCCTGACGCGCTAGCTGTTCGTCGATTTGATTGATTTGTGCGTATCGCAATGGCAGGTGTTCCTGCCAGAAAAAAGTATCGAAATGCAGGTCTAGCAGCGTACCGTCCATATCCAGCAACACGGTATCGATGGCACTCCAGTTGATCATGCAGTAATAACTTTAGCCTTATAGATCGCGAGCGACTCGAATACCGACGTTGTAATGTCCACGACTACTCTTAAACTTATCTCTATTTTCCGAACGCATGGAATTTGCCGGGCTACGGTAGGCGCCGCCTCGAACAACGCGTACATCGCAATCACCACCTTCCCAGACCGATCCATCGACTGGAGCCCCTTTGTAATTCTGGTGATAGCAATCATGCACCCACTCAAAGACATTTCCAGCGGTATCAAACAGCCCAAATGGATTAGCTTTATAGGTGCCGATTTTTGCCGGTTTGCTGGTACTGTAATCGCTTTTACAATCGAAACAATGAGCATTGCCGACGCCGGGTTTACTGCCCCACCAGAATGATGTGGTAGTACCAGCCCGAGCCACGTACTCCCACTCAGCCTCCGATAACAGCCGATATCGCTTACCGGTTTGGTTACTCAGCCACTGGGTATAGGCTTGAGCATCATCCCAGGAAACATCAACTACCGGATGTGTTTTCTTGTCCCAACCTTCGCTCGCGGGCTTGCTTCTTCCCGTTGCGGCGGCAAACCGATCGTATTCGGCGAATGTTACTTCGTAAACCGAAACCATAAAGGAAGATATATCAACTTCATGCCGCGGGACTTCATCGGGGGCTACAATTCCCGACGCACCGCCCATACGTGATTTTCCACCCGGCACCTTGATCATCGTCGGGCCATAACCACCTACTTTTAAACTGTCCCTGAAATTATCTGCCTTATCAACATATTCCGGTTCTGGCTCAGGGATCGGCTCGGGTTCTGAATCTACTACCGGCTCGACTACGGGCTCAGCCTCGACCTCGACTACGATCTCGGGCTCGGATTCAAGCGACTGTTTGGTGGTCTCTACTAACTCACTGCCTTTTTGCATAGCCTGGTCGACCAGCCCCTGCTGCCAGGCAAAATAGCCACCACCACAAACCAGGCCCAGTATGATTACCCATACCAACCACTTGTAAGATCGGGGCTCCCTGTATTCTTCTTTAACCTGAACATCGGCGACTCTCGACGCTGGAGCTTTGGGCACTGCTTCGGCCGAGTTACTCGCGGCAGCCTGTTCCCGCTCCTTAATGTCGATGACGATTAAGGTGGTGTTGTCCTGGTTAATTTTATTGGCATCTTCGACCGCTTTTAGCAGCGCATAGACACATTCTTTAGCGGTGGAAGACCAGGACGAATATTGAATAATGGCACCGGCACCCAATGTATCGAGCCCGTCGCTTGCTACAATAATCCGGTCTCCGTCACGTAATTTGACTGGAGACTCAGAAACATCAATGCTGCTGATTTCTTCCCCGGTCATGGCACTCATCAACATATTGCGCGACATGCCAGCCTGTTCATCAATCTCCATGCCCTGCTCTTTCATCATATCAAGGTAAGCACCATAACTATGGTCGGCATTTTGCTTGATTAATTCGCGGTCACGGATCAGATAAAGATGGCTATCGCCGACACTTACCCAGAAAAGATTATTGTCCTGCAGGTAAGCCGTAACCATGGTACAACCCATGCCGCGCAGCGCAGGCGTCTCTTTTACAGAGTTACGAATTTGATCATTGGATCGATTTAACGCATCGGTGAGAGTTTCGCTGATTTGCGTTGTCGGGAAGCTTGACTGGTAAGTTTTGTTAAAAGTAGCAACCACCATATTACTGGCAACATTGCCGGCAGCATGCCCACCCATACCATCTGCCATGATAACCAGGGAGCATATTTCGCCATTATCGGCTTCGCCCAGCTGGTTAACCATGTAAGCGTCTTCCTGATAGTCACGCGCACCATCAATTTGATCGCTGGCAATGTCGAATTCAAAACTCATTGTTTGATTTTACCCCCGAAGATACCGCATTTAGGACTATAGCACTGGCCACATTTAATACTAGTTTAACGACGACAGGCCTATAAAAACATACTCTAATTTCTAAAATGAGACATGCATCCGGCGTTTGTCACCTGAAATCGGCCGATAGTCGGTATTCTTCAATTGTTGAAGGGGCAGATATAAGTTATCGGTTATCTCTGCCCAGCCCATCCACTCCCAGGCGCTGCATTTTTCTGCTTCAATTATGGTCAGCGCTCTGTTATCGATGCATTCTGCCTCAAAAACCAATGATATAGAATGCCTATCTAGGGAAAATACATTATTTGTTATCGCGACTATGCACATTTGCCCTAGCTCAAGCCCGGTTTCTTCATGGACTTCACGCCGAGCCGCCAGTTCGAGGGATTCACCAGGTTCAATCCAACCGCCAGGTAATTGCCACTCGAACTTGTCGATACCAGTAACACGTTTGCCGAATAGCACTCTGGCTTGATGAGTTACAACAACTGCCACGGCTGACGGCACTTTTTCAGATTCGCTTTTAATTTGGACTCCATGCAACACTGTTTTGCTGAACCTTATGATATATTGCTAGTCTACCGTGGATAAAATAATTAGAAACTATTCCAAATGAGAGATACCTGGCCCCTGCTAAAAAACACCGACTTTCCATCGGTGAATCGAAAATCGCTTGAAATACTCCAGGTCAATCTGGGCTATTTATGCAATCAATCCTGCCTTCACTGTCACGTTGCTGCCGGCCCGAATAGAAAAGAATTAATGGTGCAGAGTAATATCGAGCACCTGCTTAAAATTCTTGAAATTCCTACTGTGCATACCCTTGATCTGACCGGTGGCGCCCCTGAAATGAATCCGTTGTTCAAGGAATTGGTCATAGCCGCACGCGAACGGGGCATAAAAGTCATCGATCGTTGCAATATCACTATTTTACTTGAGCCCGGTTACGAGGATATGGCGGATTTTCTGGCCGAACAGGAAGTACAGATAGTTGCTTCATTGCCCTGCTATCTGGAAGACAATGTGGACGGCCAACGCGGTAAAGGTGTTTACCAGAAAAGTATCGAGGGTTTACAAATGTTAAACCGGCTTGGCTATGGTGAAGAGGGTGGTCCCTTAACGCTAACCCTGGTTTACAACCCGACCGGAGCCTATTTGCCGCCACCGCAAGAAGCATTGGAACAGGACTACCGAAAATTTCTTGGCGAAAAATTCGCCGTTAAATTTAATCAGCTTTTTACGATTACCAATATGCCCATCGCCAGGTTTGGCAGTACTTTAATCTCCAAAGGTGAATTTGAAAATTACATGAATTTACTAAAGGACTCGTTCAGTGCGGCCAACATGGCAGGATTAATGTGTACTAACCAGTTAAGTATCGACTGGGAAGGCTATATTTACGATTGCGATTTTAACCAAATGCTCAATATGAACGTTCGCGATACCAGGAATCATAACAAACTCCACATCAGCGACTTTGCTGACGCCGATCTGAACGATATTCCGATTAGCATCGCCGACCATTGCTACGGCTGTACCGCCGGACAGGGAAGTAGTTGTGGCGGAGCCCTTGGCTGAGAAAATCAGCACCAGTATTATTATTCCGGTCTTAAACGAAGCCGACCACCTAAGCCAGAACCTTAGCGAATTATTCCACTGCATTGGCCCAGTCACTGATATTGAAGTTATCGTATGCGATGGTGGCAGCTTAGATACTACCTGCGACATAGTCCGACAATTTCCTTGCTGTTTAGTCCATTGCGACAGTGGCCGGGCGATACAAATGAACGCCGGAGCCGACATTGCAAAGGGTGAACGTCTATTGTTCCTGCACGCCGACAGCCGACTTCCGCCAACTTTTTATGACCGTTTTAGTGGCCCGGCAAGGTGGGGGTTTTTCCAGGTTAAGCTAAGTGGCCATCCTTTAATATTCCGCATAATCGAAAAGCTGATCACAGTTCGCTCGACCATTACCGGTGTAGCTGGAGGAGATCAGGGGCTTTTTTTCGACAAAACTTTCTTCGAGCAGATCGGCCGCTACCCCGCCATCCCGCTAATGGAAGATATCGCAATCTGTAAACTAGCTCGCCGCCAGGGCAAACCGCAGGTTTGCAAGTCAAAGATAATCACTTCCAGTCGCCGCTGGCAGGAACATGGAATCGCCAAGACTATTCTGACTATGTGGTTATTACGCTTCGCATTCTACATCGGTGTTAATCCGGTCAGGCTGCATAGAGTCTACTACCGAAATGTGGAAAAATAGGCCCGTGGCAACACTCGCAATATTTGCCAAACCACCCCGCCCCGGAAACGTAAAAACGCGATTGATTCCGGACCTGGGTGCGACTAACGCATGTCGAATTTACCGTCATTGCCTGCGCCATACGCTGAACATAGCGCGTGATTCCGGGCTTCAATACCGATTACATCTGAGTGAAGCCGGTGACGACTCCACTTATTCAGGAGAAGAATACCAGCTACAGCAGGGAGTTGATCTCGGCGCACGCATGCTGCATGCGCTGCAATACCAGCACGAAACATTTGGCTGCCCCGCAATGGTCATAGGTTCAGACTGTATCGAACTCGTCCCGGAGACCTTGCGCAGCGCCAGCGAAGCGCTGCAGGAACACGATCTGGTTTTTGTGCCCAGCATCGATGGGGGATTCGCGTTAATCGGCTGCAAACAGATTCACCCTGACTTATTTACCGGGGTAGTGTGTAGCACCGATCAAGTTCTAAAGC
>JBLHOA010000028.1:0-22610 GCA_047622345.1 Gammaproteobacteria bacterium
AGTCTTTCATGGACAAGTACCAGGCGGCACTGGCCGAAGGTAGCGAAGATGCTGCCGGGTATCTGGCACGCTCTGAAAACTTGCAGAAGGTAGCCGATCGTCTGGCCGAAGAAGCGGTGGCCGCCGCCGATGGAGCAACTACTTATCTGATCGTCGGAATCGTATTTTTTATCGCATTACGACTATTTCAGGGATTTTATGCCAACCTGCGTTACGAAAATCAATACCTGACCTGGCGTGCCGAGCATGACAATACGACGGTCGGACTTAGCTGGGTTCGTGCAGGTTTCGCCGTGATCCTGTGGCTCGCAATTGTGCCTTTGACCCTGTATCGCTTTACGGTCGGCAAAATCGCACCCGCGCTGGAGCCATACACGCTTGGATTTCCGGTAGAAAAGAAAGATTACTTCGCACCGGCGGCCAACTGGATGGAGGATGGCTTCGACCAGCTATCAATCAGCGGAGCCGATGTGTTTGATGGCGTTGTAGCCACGATTAGAACGGTACTGGATGGACTCGAAACCGTATTTGTCGATACTCCATGGCCTGTAGTTATGACCGTAATTATTGTCACTGCCTTTCGCCTGGCTGGACCACGTGTTGCCATTTTCACTGCTGCATCGTTAGCCTATCTCGCTTTTCTGGGTATGTGGGAAACCAGCATGATTACCGTGGCCTTACTAGGCGCCGCTGCATTTCTGTGCCTGTTGATGGGTATCCCGCTTGGTATCTGGTTTGGTAAAAGTCAGCGTGCCTACAATGCTTCGCTGCCGGTGCTCGATTTCATGCAAACCATGCCGGCCTTTGTTTACCTGATTCCGATCATCGCTTTCTTTGGCACCGGTAAACCGCCAGGCGTCCTCGCGACCATTATCTTCGGCATGCCGCCGGTGATACGCCTGACCGCGCTGGGTATGCGTGGCGTGCCTGAAAATACCAAAGAAGCGGCGCGCGCATTCGGCGCTACCAAATGGACCTTGCTGAAGGATGTTGAACTACCGCTGGCGATGCCGTCGATCATGACCGGTATTAACCAAACCATATTAATGTGTTTGTCGATGGTGGTTATCGCTTCGTTAATCGGTGCAAAAGGTTTGGGTCAGGACGTTCTGATTGCCTTGCAGTACGCGGCAAAAGGTCAGGGTATGCTGGCTGGACTTGCGATTCTGTTTTGTGCGATGGTCATCGACCGTATTATTCAGGGTCACTATAAAAAGAAAACTCAACGTTATACTCATTAAAGTATTTTTTTGAAATAAACCCGATCGAAGCCGTCTTCTACACGACGGTCAAACTGCAGATAACCGAGCCTGGGGTAAATCCCAAGGTTTTCGATCATTTTGGCATTGGTGTATAGCTCGACCCGGGAAAAGCCCAGCTCACGCGCTCGGATTTCAACAAAAGCGATCATCCTCGCCCCCAACCCCTGCCCCTGACAGCCGGGCAAAAGTGCCACATTTTCCAGGTGCATGCGATCGCCCTTCGCGTAGAAAACGACGAATCCGACGACCTCTGCTTCCTGCTCACAAACATATAAATCAGCCGCCGCAATCGACGCTGCAAAATCGGCTATCATCGGCGCCGGCGCTTTGCCGATGCGCTCGATGTAGTGGTTGTACGCCTGATTCGCGCAGGATTGGACGGCGCCAAGATCGTCCGCAGTTGCAATCCGTATCGACTCTTTTTTCATGCCGGTATGCTAACCCATTCGCGAGCCGGGCAATAGATTAGACTGACCTCAATATTGCCAATTCCGGTTCAACAGAGTAGCCTTTGATGCACTGTTAAAGCGGCTGGCAACCTTCAGTAAATACCGCCAGAATTATTCCACTACGATAATCGACCCGAGCAAAACTATGCGCAATCATCAACTTCCAGGCCGTTCGCCGGTGATGTCAACCGATGTCATGGCCGCAACCAGTCAGCCGGTAGCTACCGAAGTTGCTCTGCAGGTGCTTCGCGACGGTGGCAACGCGATGGATGCAGCGATTGCGGCCTCGGCGACACTCGGGGTGGTGGAAGGCTATTCAACCGGAATCGGTGGGGATTGCTTTATTCTTTATCACGAAAACGCCAGCGGTAAATTACATGCCTTAAATGGCAGCGGCCGCTCGCCCGGTGCCGCTACTATCGAAACCTTAAATTCACGCGGGTTTGAAACAATGCCTGAACAGGGCATTCTTTCGGTGTCCGTGCCCGGCGCCATCGATGCCTGGCAATGCGCCAGTGAAAAATTTGGAAAACTATCCTTTTCAGATCTATTACAGCCCGCGATTCGATACGCAACTGAAGGCTACGCGGTAACGCCGATAATCGCGCATAACTGGAAAGAGACTGAAGCCCTGCTGGCGCAAACGCCGGAAGCGGCGGCGGCCTATCTGGTCAACGGCTCGGCGCCTGCCGCCGGTACTATCCATCGCCAACCCGATCTCGCCAACAGTTTGCGCCTGATTGCCGAACAGGGCCGCGATGCTTTTTATCGTGGCAGCTTAACCGATGAAATGATTCGATACAGCGATTCGTTAAATGGATTACTCAGCCACGACGACTTTGCCAACCACAGCTCGGAATGGGTCGAGCCTATCAGCAGTGATTACCGCGGCTATCGCGTGTTTGAAATACCACCCAATGGACAGGGCATTACCACATTGATGGCGCTCAATATTATGGCGCAAACCGATATCGCCCAATATCAACACCTCGGTGCGGACCACATCCATCTGCTCAGCGAAGCCTTCACCCTGGCGATGACCGAGCGCGACCGATTTGTCGGCGACTCGCACTTTGCCAAAATTCCGACCGCACATTTGCTGTCATCAGAATTTGCAAAAACTCAGTTCGGCCGTATCGACATGAATAAAGCGCTGACCCAACCGGTCGCATCGGCCATGCCCAAACATAAGGACACGGTTTACCTGACCGTGGTCGATAAGGATCGCAACGCCTGCTCATTCATTAACAGCGTGTTTTACTCATGGGGTAGCGGACTGGTGGCGGGCTCAACCGGCATCAACCTGCAAAATCGCGGCAGTGGGTTTTCGATGGTACCCGGACACTTCAACCAGCTTGAACCGAACAAGCGCCCGATGCATACGATTATCCCGGCAATGGTTTACAAAGATGACAAGCCGGTCCTCAGCTTTGGCGTGATGGGCGGACAATATCAGGCGATGGGGCAGGCATATGTACTGTCCAACTGGATCGATTACGGCATGGATGTGCAACAATCGCTCGATGCTGCCCGCTTTTTTCTGTACGACGGTGAGCTTTCGCTCGAACAAGGTGTTAGTGATGCCGCAAGTCAAAGCCTTACCGCGCGAGGCCATTCGGTGGTCACCGCCGATAGCCCTCATGGCGGAGGACAGGCGATTGAAATCGACTGGAAAGAGAATGTTCTCATCGGTGGAACTGACCCGCGCAAAGATGGAACTGCCGCCGGTTTCTAAGCATTCGTAAGGGTTGAATATTCCCTAAGGCAGTTCGGCGCTAATATTAATAGTCATATATTGCTTTAGTACTACTCGCAGACCAGATCTGTTTCACGTTTGGTATTGATAGCCCGAACCATCTGGTATACTGTATGCCAAATTATTCGTTAACGAGTGCGCCCATGTCGATCAGAACAATTCTTTTGCCTATTCGTGAAAGTGATGTTGCCGATTCGTTAATGGAATCCGCAATTGCAATGGCAATAAGGAACAACGCGCACCTCGATCTACTCTATGTGAAAAATGATCCCGAGCACATGATCCCGTTCGCCACTATGGGCTTAACCGATAGCATGCGCAAAATGATTATTGAATCAGCCGGCGCGTCCTCCAACCAGCAGGCTCAAGACCTGAAACAACGATTCGACCAACTCTGCTCGAAATATGAAATCACCCAAACCAGTCGCAAAAACCATAGCGGCCAGTCTTCGGCGGACTTTTTACAACTTGTTGGACAACGCGATGCCTTAATTGGCAGTCACGGTCGCCTCGCTGATTTAATCATTGTGCCGCAGCCGTTGCGCGTATCGCCTCCACCGAGTTCTTTCGAGGCAGCTCTGCGTGAAAGTGGTCGACCGGTGTTGATGGTTCCTCGCGATAAAACACTGGTTGAGGCCGGCAAACGCATTGCAATCGGCTGGAACAACAGCAAAGAAGCAGCACAGGCGATTGCTGCGGTTATGGACAACTTGCAAAGAGCGGAGCAGGTATATGTAATTTGCTCGCAGCAACGCATGGGGCAACTGAGTAACGCCGATGATGTAGGTACCTATCTGGCCTGTCACGGGGTCAAAGCCGAATCAATTATACTCAACCGGGGCAACTTATCCGCGGGTGAGGCATTACTCGATAAGGCTGAAAGTCTGTCCTGCGACCGACTCGTTGTAGGCGGCTACAGTCGCGCGAAAATCCGCGATGTAATCATGGGTGGGGTCACCGGACACCTGTTAAAACACGCTCAATTGCCCGTTATTCTAGTTCACTAATCCGCAAGGCCAATAATTACTCGTGGTACTCCTCATACCCCTTTCATAACGAAGGGGTTTTTTTTGAGCGACTACTCGGGGCGAGGAATATTGAGCTTTTCGCCGAAAGTGGTGTATTCGCCACCACCCAGGCGACCGATAGGATCGACCTTCTCAGCCAATACCTGCATTCGTCCTTTGGCATCAGTCTCGGTGACCGCATCGTCGATATAAACCTGCTTTACCTCGCCGATAACCAGCGCTTGCGAGGCGTTACCGATTTCACGCAGCTCATGCAAGGTACAGGCGTAGGCAATTCGACAATCGGCGAGCCGTGGTAATCGACTACCGGGGAATTCACAAGTTGCTAATCCGGCCTCTTCAATTTCAGACACTTCGCGCGGTAGCGTTGCCGATGTTCGTGTAACCGTCGCCGCCATTTCGCGATGGGCGATGTGGATAACAAAGTCCTTCGCGGCTTCGATATTGAGGCGGGTGTCCTTAGGACTGCCGTCAGGCTTAAGTCCAATCGACAGCATGATAAGCGGTGGATCACTGCAGATCGCATTAAAATAAGAAAATGGGGCCAAATTTAAACTTTGATCCGGATTCTCGGATAAAACCCAGGCTACCGGCCTTGGCATCAAGGTTTGAATCATGGTGAAGTAAACTTTATTCGGGCTCAAACCTTCAAATGGGATAATCATAAAACACTATTCTCCTGTTAATTTATGGTAACTCTGATTAATTCAGAGCGACCTTAGGTATTATCGATCGCACCGATCATTCGATGCCGAATCGGTTCGGGTACGGATTGCGCAGTTTTCTGTGGAATCCCCTTTAAATCCCTAAAAACGCCAGGGGCCATAGCCTCCAGACCAAGCTCGAAATCAGCATCATCCCTTTTCTGGCCTAGCATGTTGTTATCAACCCAAAGCATCTTCGCCGACTCCATGCAGGCATAGATTTTTTCACTTTTTTTATCGACAAAATAAATGGTCGGAATCTGATGGGCACATTTAACCAGAAAATCGTTGTCCGTAACGGCAGAACTATCATTATCCCGTAAATATATTTCAGCAGGACAGGTCGCTTCGATATTGATTCGCGTGTAACGCACTATATTGATCATGCATTTGAAATCGATGATATACATTTCGCCGTTCACGCCGAAAGCTATGGTCCGCGGTATTTCACCTTTTTCTACACTATTGTCGAGAAACTCATAATAAACCAATTTATCCTGGCGCAGGGCCCAGGTAAAAAATAACACTGGAATTCCCTTATAGGCTTCGACATTGTGGTCGAGTAAATCGTCAACCGCCTTGTAACGACCCACCTGCAATCCACGAATCCAGGCGCGCTCGACCGTAGCCTCCGGTGGCGTCACCATAAAAATTAAATAAATTCTCTGACCAAACCGGGTGAGTAAATTACTGCCCTCTTCTTTATCCTTGCCGGCAGCAAAGCTATCAAATCGGAAACGGTCGATGAGCAGATGCGAAATACCAACCGTGTTTGCTTTACGGTCAATGTAGCGGTCTAGTTTTTTATCGATTATCGGTACTTCATCGCCTGCCAGCGTTCCGGCATATTTATAGGCGGCACCTAATGCATCGTAGTCGAGCAGGTATTTACGCCAGATATCCGGGCTGATCAAAGCAAACTCCTGCCAGTTCAATCCAAGCTTATCGGCCTGCTGGTGCAACAGCGGCCGCATCGTACTTTTACCCGCCGCTGAAGCGCCCTTGACGTTAAATACCACCGGGTTTTTCTGTATCGGAAGCCGCAGATAACCTTCTGCTTCAACCGCCTGATCGATAAACGGCGCTATAGCCTCGCCAATAACAGAACTACCATGCACATTGCTGAATTGCCCTGTAGCCAACGACATTAGCAACGCTTTATCGCCGCGTAAGCGACCATGCCTGGCGATAATAGCGGTGCCAATTTTAGCGAGCGCACGATAAGCATGCGCCGTTATAGCGTCGTCCTGGTTTTCAGCATTCCGCGCCCAGCTTGACAGCCACTGCTGCTCACGCTGACTTATTGAATCGACCGAAATTTGCACCGATGATTTTTTTGACCGACTAAAAAACGAAAACAATCCCCCCGCTTTAGCAGAAGACGCTGCAGTAGCGGGTGAAGCAAACACAGAGCATTCAAGTTCAACATCGATAAGCGCTGCTGCCTGTTGGTTCACCTGATTAAAGCGATCGATAATCCCAGACATATGGGGTTCGATGTATTGACGCAGAATCTTGTCGATAATATTTCGAAAATTGACTCCCAGGTCCTCATAGCGCGAGCCATCCGATACGAAAATATCGGCGGAAACACGCAGCAATAGCTCATGCACCACCAGCCTTTGCGGCAGGAAACATACCAATTGCTGAATCGGCAGGCCGGTAAACTCGCCGAGCTCAGTTGCGGTGGCAATACTGGTGGAAACGTTTTCGGTACGGAAAATGGTGGCCAGGTGCAGGTATTCGGAAGGCAATGCTGACTTGATATCCGGGTTCCAGGGCCCCGCAGGCTGTTCTTCCGTCGGAATTTTAGTCATTAACTAGCAGAACCTGAGCACTGTTGGTGAATTGATTTTGGCCATCCCTGGCGCTGAAGTGGCTACAAGACCAATCATTTCGTCGGGTATCGGGGCGCCCTTATTCGGATAGCGGGCGTTCCTTGATATAAACTGACTCTTCCTGGATTTTTTTGTTCAATAGACTGACGCAGGCGTAAAGCGCTTTAAGAGCCGGCGTTTCAACCCCGGTCATTTCACCCAACTCGATGACCACGCCGAGCATACCGTCAATTTCCAACGGTTTGCCGGCTTCCACATCCTGCAACATCGAAGTCTTGTGCTTACCAACACTTTCAGCACCATCGATACGTCTTTCGATGGTGACTCGAAACGACGCACCAAGTCGCTCGGCAATATGCTGTGCCTCGGTCATCATCGTAGTGGCCAATTCACGTGTTAACGGGTATTGGCAAATGTCGACCAGGGTCGAATGACTTAAGGCACTGATCGGATTAAAGGTCAGGTTACCCCATAACTTCAACCAAATTTCCGAACGTATATCGGTGAGAACACGCGATTTAAATCCCGCTTCGGTGAATAGCTCGGAAATCATATTGAGACGGTCAGATTCGCTGTTATCGAGTTCACCGACCGGGAATCGGTCACCTTCAACGTGCTGGATAATACCGGGTTCGGCAATGGTCGCCGCGGGATAAGCGATGCATCCGACAATCCGTTTTGGATCGATGCTGTTTGCCAATAATCCACCCGGGTCGACGGTTTCTACGATACGGTTTTCGTATTCACCACCGTTGCCCTGGAAATACCACCAGGGAATACCATTTTGCAGTGCTACCATTACTGTGTTAGGGCCAAACAAGGTTTTCAGGTCTTCCACTATCGGCGTAATCTGATGCGCCTTCAAGGCGAGTAAAACGATATCCTGCGGGCCACATTTGGTCATGTCCTGGGTGGCAAAAACATTTTTAACGCAGGTTTCTTCGCCGTTCTGACGCAAGGTTAAGCCGTTTTCCTTGATCGCGGCCAGATGCGGACCACGCGCGATCAGCGAAACATCATGACCCTGCTCGGCAATGCGGACGCCCATGTAACCACCGATCGCACCGGCTCCCACTACACATACTTTCATTCTATAAACTCCAAAAAAATAGACCCGCAGGGTCAATCAAACACCAGGCAACCTCTGATTAATGATGAATGGTTCAGAGGTTCCATCAATTAATTTCAGCCGAAGAACTACCACCAACAGGCAGCGAGCTCTCGAAATTTTCAGATTTGAGAGCTTATTACAATTACCACTAAGCGTCTATTCGAAGAAGTTCACCCGCGAAAATTCGATAACTGACATTTAATAATTAGTCACCAAACTAGTTACCGAATTTGTCGCCGGGCTTTAACCCATGCGTGCTGGCAAATTCGGCGGCGGCAATCTTACCCTCGCCTTCCGCGCGGACACGGGAAATTAAAACCGCGTTACCATCACCGGCGGAAACAGTAATTCCGTTTGCATCAATTGCCAGTATCTCACCGACATCACCACCGTCCTGTGCCAGCAGCCGACTATCAAAAATCTGCACTACGTCACCAGCAAGCGTAGTCCAGGCACCTGGCTGCGGATTTCCCGCGCGTATTTTATTGTAAGTTTCTGCACCCGGTTGACCCCAGTCGATTTTCGCCTGGGTCTTGCCAAACCAGGATTCGTAACTACCTTCGTCCAGGTTTTGTAACCGCTTGGGCGCATCGCCCGACTTTACCAGGTCGAGTGATTCGATCATTGCATCGACACCCATCGGAAACAGCTTCTTAAAATAGATGTCGGCGAGTGTTTCATCGGGCCCTATGTCACATTCCTTCTGCATCAGGATCGGACCTTCATCGAGGCCCTCGTCGGGCCAGAAAATAGAAAGCCCGGTGCGCGTCGACCCCATGGCGATCGGCCAGTTGATCGACGATGGTCCTCGATGCATCGGTAATAGCGAAGGATGGTACTGAAACGAGCCAAGCCGTGGTGCATCGAGCACCGCTTGCGGTATAAACAACAGCACGTAAGCCATCACACAGACATCAGCCTCGAAGGACTGCATTAGCTCCAGCGCCGCATCGTTTTTCCAGCTGGCTGGCTGGTGCACAGCCAAGCCCTTATCCAGAGCAAGTTGTTTGACCGGATCGAGCGGCCGACCTTCTTTATCCGGCGCGGTACATACCGCGACTATGTCTTCACCACGATCGATCAGGCGCTGCAATACCGCCTCACCGAATGCCTGTTGTCCATGGAATACGATACGCATGTTGGCCTCCTTTCTATAATTCGATTAAATCGCGCCCGATTCCCTGATCTGCGCTATTTCATCAGCGCTATAATCGAGTATGTCGGCAAGAATTTCATCGGTATGCTCGCCCAATAGCGGCGACCGGGTCACTTCAACCGACGAATCGGATAATTTAATCGGGCAGCCGACACTGAGATATTTTCCACGTTCCGGATGATCAACTTCGACGATGGTCCCGCTTTCACGTAACGACGGCTCTTCGGAAATTTCTTTCATCGACAGGATCGGGCCAACCGGAATATCAAGCGGATTACAGATATCCATTACTTCGAATTTGGTCTTGGTCATGGTCCACTTTTCGATTTCACCAAAAATCTCATTCAACCGGGACAGGCGATCAGGCGGGGTTGCAAAGTTCGCGTCTTCCTTCCATTCGGGTTTGCCGATAAGATCGCATATTTTCTGCCAGACCGCAGCCTGGGTTATAAAATACGTGTATGCATTCGGATCGGTTTCCCAGCCCTTGCACTTTAAAATTCTGCCGGGTTGTCCACCGCCCGAATCGTTTCCGGCACGCGGCGTCGAATCACCAAATTCCACACCTTCACCGTATTGCGAGTACTCTTTCAACGGACCATGCTCAAGGCGCTGTTGATCGCGTAGTTTTACCCGGCACAGGTTTAATACACCGTCCTGCATCGGCGCCAATACCTTCTGCCCTCGACCGGTTTTTTCACGTTGCAACAGCGCTGCGGTAATACCCAGCGCCAGATGCAGCCCGGTTCCCGAGTCACCGATCTGAGCGCCGGTGACCAAAGGCAGGCCATCGCGAAAACCGGTAGTCGAAGCGGCACCACCCGCGCATTGCGCGACATTTTCGTAAACCTTGCAATCCTCGTAGGGCCCCGGACCAAAACCTTTTATCGAAGCCATAATCATCCGCGGATTGAGTTGCTGAATTCGCTCCCAGCTAAAACCCATGCGATCGAGTGCGCCGGGGGCGAAATTCTCCACCAGCACATCACATTTCTTGACCAGCCGTTCTAGCACTTCTTTACCGGTTTCATTTTTCGAATTCAGGGTCAATGACCGTTTGTTATGATTCAACATGGTGAAGTACAGGCTGTCAGCACCCTCGACATCGACCAGTTGCTTACGCGTCGCATCTCCCACGCCAGGGCGTTCAACTTTAATAACATCGGCGCCCATCCAGGCCAGTAGCTGCGTACAGGTAGGCCCTGATTGAACGTGAGTAAAGTCCAGAATTCTGAGACCGTCGAGTGCTTTGGACATTTTTTACCTCGGTAATTTTCTATAAAGTTTATAAAAATGTGGAAGGTATCAGCAATGCCCCTCCACTTTCGATTCCAGGTTAGAACCTCTGTTCAATTCATGCTGAATTGTCAGAGGACGGAAAAATAAAACCGCGCTTTTTATTTTCCCTTCATTTTCAACGGTATAGTAACCGCTGAAAATGGCAGCACTTCCCTGTACCGCTGTAACTCCGAATCAATCAGAGTTACCTCTATTTATACATTGTCTGCGCTTTAGTGCCCGGTGCGTATTCGTTGGGATCAACCCAGACATTAACCACTGCGCATTTGCCGGTTTTTGCGATTGCTTCACGGGCACGTTGCATCGCCGGCTGAATTTCTTTGGCTTCGTGTACTTCTTCGCCATAGCCACCGATCATTTCGCCAAATTTGGAAAAAGGAACGTCGCCTAACTTGTTACCAATATCGCCGCGTTCCTGACCATATTTCGCCAGTTGTCCGTAACGAATCTGGTTCATCGCGGAATTATTACCAATCACTGCCAGGTAGGGTGCGCCGAAACGTTGCGCAGTCTCCATATCGAAGGAAGTCATACCAAAGGCACCGTCACCATAGAGGCAGACCACTTCTTTGTTCGGGTGCGCGAGTTTCGCCGCCATCGAAAAGCCGGTACCGACTCCCAGTGATCCTAATGCACCCGGGTCCATCCACTGCCCCGGGTTACGGGGGCGCACGGCCTGTGCCGAAATCGTCACGATATCGCCACCATCACCAACATAAATCGTATCCTCACCGAGAAACTCATTGATCTCGTAAGCCAGACGATAAGGATGTATCGGGCTTTGATCGGTAGTAAAAATCGGCATCAACTTTTCCAGTTTTGACACTTCGATCTCGCGCAATTCGGCCATCCATTTCTGACGCTGCTGGCGCGCCGATGCATTGATGTGGGCCGAAGCCGCCTGCTCTACTGCGGCCAGAATCGCACCCGGATCGCCCACCAGGCCGAGGCTGATATCGCGATTCTTACCCACAGTAGCGTAGCTCTGATCGATCTGAATCAATGTGGCATCTTTGGATATACGTTTACCGTATCCCATCCTGAAATCGAACGGGGTACCGACGATTAAAATGACATCGGCATTTTTGAAGGCATCGCTGCGGGTGCGGTCGAAATGGTGCACATCACCCTGCGGCAACATACCCCGGCTGGCACCATTCATATAGGCTGGAATATCAAGCGCGCGTACAAAGCTGATCGCGGCTTCATGCCCCTGCGACGACCATACCTGCTGGCCGAGTAACACCGCAGGCCGCTCAGCCTTCACCAAGATATCGGCCAGTGTTTCAATGTCGGCCGGGTCGCCAATCGATTTCACCGAACTACGGTAGGATCCGGGCTTTGGAATAACTGCCGTTTCAATCGGAATTTCACGATCGAGAATATCGCGCGGAATTTCCAGATAGGATGGACCGTAGGCTCCGTTAAAACACTCGCGTGCCGCCATCGACACCATATCGGCAACGCGTTCGGTAGAAAATACACCCGAGGCAAATTTGGTAATCGGGGTCATCATGTCGACATGCGGTAAGTCCTGCAGCGATCCCATCTTGTGTTGCGACAACGAGCTTTGCCCGCCGATATGCAATATCGGGCTTTCCGAACGGAAGGCGGTGGCGACACCGGTAACCGCATTGGTACAGCCCGGGCCTGCGGTGGTAACAACACAACCGAGCTTTCCGGTTTGACGCGCATAGCCATCGGCAGCATGCGCGGCAGTTTGTTCATGGCGCACATCGATTATTCTGATTCCTTCGTCAAGACAGCCATCGTAAATATCGATAATATGCCCGCCGCAGAGGGTAAATATTGTATCGACGCCTTCGGCTTTTAAGGCTTTGGCAACGAGATGGCCGCCGGAAATAACCGACCCATCTTTTGTTTTCTGCTTTAACGTATCGCTTGCTGTATCAGTTGCCATCTCTGCATCTCCAGTTTCATGGTTTATATTTTTTTAAAGGCCATAGCCTCGATTTTCTAAGATTGAGCTATATGGATAAGATCAATTCTTCGCAATAATATTAATCGAGGTAATCGACATATTTTTCAACGTGCTTCGCCAGTTCGAGCGCGTGGTCACGAACCAGTTGCTCGGCATGGTAGGGGTCACGATCTTCCAGCGCTTCGATTATGCGAATGTGGTCGATGACCGAGCGCGCAACCCGATCGCGTTCCTTAATCGTGCTCGACCGGATCGCACGCATATGGAAAAACAATTCATCGGCCATGCGCGAAATCAACGGTGACTTCCCCAGTGCCATGATCGCCTGATGGAAACGGACGTTGGTTTCTGAATATTCATCGATATGCGCCTTCGCTTCCTCACTGTCGTCGAAGGTGATGAAGTCCTTACGCAGACGGGTAATTTCTTCATCGCTGGCGCGGGTAGTCGCAAGCCGTGCCGACATACTTTCAAGCGCCGCCCAGACATCGATCATATCGAGAACTTCCTGCTTGGTTTTGCGCACAACGAAGGCGCCGCGCCGCGCAATATTTTTCACCAGTCCTTCCTGTTCCAATCTTGAAATGGCTTCTCGTACCGGCGTACGACTGACCCCTAACTGCTCACCAATCGCACGTTCATCGAGCCGCAATAAATCTTTATTCGAATAAATATCCATCTGCCCGATGATTTCTTTCAGCGCGAGATAAACTTGCAGCTTTAAAACCTTGGTCGGTTCGAGCGGCACGATTTTGAGAGGTTTCATGGTCTTACGACGATCAGGGTTTTTGCGCGGCAGGACGAGGCCCGCGAATCTTATCGTAAGCAATCTTGAACAACGGCAGGAATAATAATATCAACGCGGCAACCATAATCGGACCAGCATAGGTGCGATTAAAGAAAATCGCGAATGAACCATCACTGATAATCAACGACTGACGCAATGCTGGTTCGGCTAATGGTCCAAGTACTATCGCGAGTACCGCAGGTGCCAACGGGTAATCGAGTTTGCGCATCAGGTAACCAACAATACCAAAGGAAATCATTAACCAGACATCGTGCATGTCCTGCGTCGGTGCGTAACCACCGATCAGACACAGCACAAAAATGATCGGCGCCAGAATAGTAAACGGTGTTTTAAGTATTTTGATAAACACAGGGATAAAGGCAATATTGATTATTACCGCAAACAGATTTGCAGCGTATAACGATGCAATCAAGCTCCAGACGAATTCGCTGTGGTCGACGAATAATCTAGGGCCTGGTTCCAGCCCCCAGATGACCATACCGCCAAGCAGAATAGCGGTGGTTGGTGAGCCTGGAATACCAAGGGTTAACATCGGCAGCATCGAACCGGTACTCGCAGCATTGTTGGCTGCTTCGGGTGCGCAAACACCTTCGACTGCACCATGGCCAAATTTTTCCGGTTCTTTAGAAATTTGTTTGGCAAGTCCGTAAGCCATGAGGGAACCCGGGGTAGCGCCCGCTGCCGGTAAGATGCCGACGAAGTAACCGAGAAAGGAGCCCATCAGCATCGATTTCCAGGCGGTCATCAGTTCGCGCAAATTCGCCATCGTTCGTTTAACCGTGACCGTGGCATCGGATAACATACTTTTGCCGCCACCGAGGCTGTGCTCTTCCACGGTCCATATCATTTCACCGATACCGTAGATACCAATAGCCAGCACCAGGAAATTAACCCCGTGCAGGAATCCGGTGATGTCCCAGAGGACCAGGCGGGGTTCGCCGGAAATGATGTCGAATCCGACTGCGCTCAACACCAGCCCGATGGCAATTGAAAACAAGGTCTTGAATATATCGTCGCCACCCAGACCTACGAAGGTCGCAAAGGCCAGCATCATCAACGCAAATTCCTCAGGGGCGCCGAATACCAGCGCAACATGCGCCAGGGGGGGAGCAAAGAAAGTGAATAAAACCACCGAGATCGATCCGCCGACAAAAGAAGCCACCGCAGCCGCTGTTAAGGCCTTATCGGCCATGCCTAGTTTTGCTAACGGTCGGCCATCAAAGGTAGTTGCGACCGCGGTCGACGCACCAGGTATGCCGAGCATAATGGATGAAATTGCACCGCCGTACATCGCGCCATAATAAATCGCGGCAAGAAAAATAATGGCCCCGGTTGGCGGCACCAGAAAAGTCAGCGGCAGCAAAATAGCAACGCCATTCACCGAGCCGAGCCCGGGCATTGCGCCGATAAACAGCCCTAGCGCACATCCACCGATGATCAGCATCAGATTCTGCGGCTCAAAAACCACCAGAAACCCATTACCCAAAAGTTGTAAAGTTTCGATCATTTAATAATCTCGATTGCCAGATTCAGGGGTAGCGAACTAAAAGAAAAATTTGTACAGGGGGAGGAATAAGGGCTCGGTAATCCCCTTGGGTAGTATGATTTTCAGCGTGATCTCGAAAAAATAAAAGATAACTACCGGGATCAACAGGCTGAGCGTAATCGTCAGCCACCAGGAATGCTTACCCATGACACGGAGATAGAAGGTTAAAAAAAGTGGCAACGCGCCGTAAATTCCGATGAAGGAAAACAGTGCAACAGTAATGATCAGGGAAACGGTAACCGCGACTACATCCATGAGCACACGGGCTTCGATATAAGTTTTTTCAGAACTGGCGATCGGCCCATGCCTGCGAAACCAGTTGTATAAAATACCGAGGCAGGAGATCAGCATTATCGCCGATAACCAGAATGGCCAGGCGCCCCCACCGGGGCCTTCGTCCTCGATCCAGCCGATTGGAAGTTCGGTACTTTTTGTCATCAGGTAGATAGAGAAGAGCCCCATCATAACTGCCATCAGAAATTCTGCGGTACGTACAGTCATGATCGATATCTCCCCTATCTACGATGATTTTTACGGTTGCTTAGAGAGCGCCCATGTTTTTCAGCATTACGCGATGAATATCACGCTCATTCTTCCAGTAGCTCATCAAGGCATCACCGGTTAACAGGTCACCCTGAAGGCTTTTCTTGTTGCGATAATCCTGCCATTTCGCTGAGTTGAATACGCGGGTAAACAGGTCGGTATAATAAGCGGCCGCTTCGGCACTCATTCCAGGAGCACCAACTACGGTACGCTGCATGAAGTAAACGAAATCCTCACCCAGTTCCTTAAAGGTTGGCGCATCCGGGAACAGTGGTAACCGAGTTGGTGTAAACGAGGCCAATGCCTTGGTCGCACCCGCTTCATAAAAACCCAATTGTTCAGAAGGATTATTCACCGTTGAATCGGCATTATTGCCCGCCAGTTCTTTAGCAACTTTACCGCCGCCCTTGTAAGGTACGTACTTCATTTCCAGGCCATAGGCAGAGTTGAGGAAATCGGTTAACAGGTTATCTTCCGAGTTCTTACCGGTTCCGGCCATGATCCACCCTTTACCTTTCGCCTTGGCCGCTTTAACAAAGTCAGCAATGTTATTGATATCTTTTCGATCCGAATTCACCCAAAGCAGGAAGGTATCTTCGGCCATACGCGCGATCGGAGTAAAGGTTTCAATATCGATGCCCAGCGCTTTTTGGCGCAAAGGCGTGGTATAGAAGCTGTTCAAGGTAAACATGATGGTGTGGTCGTCGCCAGTTTTGCCCTTCATGTAAACCAGGGCTTCAGCACCCGAACCGCCAGGCTTGTTTACCGGGGTAAAAGGAACCGAGGACATTTTTTCCGAGGCTATGATGCTTTGCAGCAATCGCACCGCCTTGTCAGCTCCGCCGCCCTTGCCAGCCATAACAACAAATTCGACTGGTTTCTGGGGTTCCCAGGCATGCCCGATAGCCGGCAAAGCTGCCAGTATCGCACTGGCGCCTAGCGCACAGATTAGTTTTGTAAATACAGTTTTGTTTTTCAACATTATTTTTAATCCTCCAATTGTGACCGGTGTTAGCCGGAAAATAACACCTCTAGAAATTATTTTTATAGAAGTATTTCTATTCGAGATTCGATTTCAAATCTCGCTTAACTCGAATACCTTTTTGATATTAAGACCGGTGATATACCATGTCCCAACACCACTGGCAATTATTCAAAATGAGGTATAACCGTCCCCTTTGCGGGTATACAGACCAGCAATAGATCAGGAAATCCTCACATAACCGACGAATAAATCCTCAGCGGCCAATCGCTGGTTTCGAGTCTTCTCATTATTTCCCGGCGAACTGAACACCCGCTGAACATCATTTGGTATACAATATGCCAGAACGAAATTTACCCGCAGGTCACCCAAAAGTAAAGTCTAATTCGAAATCCCGATCACTCATTCCGGCTTACCGATCTTCTGATCATCCGGATAAACGCTAACGCCCGGAATTATCCCGCGCTGTAAATCCTGCTGAATGTCGCTCCAGTATTGCAGGCTTAATAATTCACCGTGCCGCCGTTTAAAAAAATCACTATGCCGCCGCTCGGCGATGCATAGTCCGGAAATCAGTTCCTCCGGCAAAAAAACATGCCCCTCTTCAAAATACCAGTCTGGGACATCTTCCTCGCCGTCTTCGCGGCCGACATTGGTGCGCATTTTCACCTCGGTCAAGTCTTCGAGCGCATCGTAATCAAATAAATAAACCTTGGAAAAAGATCCTATTCCGTAGTTGCGTGCATCCAGGTCACGATTAAATATATTTGCGGCGGCGTTGTTTTTGATGCAATAACCGAGATTGGTAATTGCCGTTTCGGCCTGCTTTTCCGAAGCGTTTCCCAGATACACCGGCAGCGGCGACAACTTTATCTGCACGATTAAATGTTTGAATATGACATCGTCACCATTCAGCGAAACGGTTTCTGCTGCCTGATCGAGTAATTCATCGAGTAATTCAGCCGAAAACCAGCGGCGGTCGAGCCGGACCTTGTAGTAGATAATACTATCGAGCATGCTGCCGGTTCGGTTGATTTCGTGGATTCGGGTGTATTTTCTCAGTACCGATTCGACCCCTTCAAATGCACCCCATTTGTAATTCTCGGTCGGCTTGTCACGAATCACCTTCAGGTTATAAGCCGAATTTTTTGAAGCAAACCCCATCGCGACCGTACCAACAGAGCCAACCGCGGTTTCGAGCCCGGTTTCGCAATCGACAAGCTCAGCCTCAAGCTCGCTCATTACCGCTACCTTGCCGAGGTGGTTATAACCGATGGTTGAATAATGCAGCCCCAGCGGACGTTTGGGCATAATGCTTTTTAGCATGGCACAGACTTCGTGATAATAATCACTGGTAACGTGGAAGTTGGCCAGGGTTGAACTGAAAATATTATGCGCGTAGGTTTCACTGGTCAGTACGGCATCGACATAAATTCCTGACTCATCGTTGAGCAGCGCAATGATCAGCGGCACAAAACTATTGTCGGTAAAAACGAGACGCCCGACCAGGTAGGCTCCACGGTTTCGATAAAACCCGGTATTGATCATTTCTACGCGCACCAGGTCGAGCGAACGGCGGAAGGACTTTCCCAGATTAGATTGAATTCGTTGGCGCACCAGCCCGGTGTCTCTAGCAAGATCGGCGTAATTGCGGATAAATTCAGGCAGCAATAAAATGTCACCCACGATTTGATCGCTCAAGCCATCGGGCAGTTCAAAGCGAGATAATACGCGCGGAATGTATTCGCTTGAAGGTGAGATCATTTCTGCGAATGAATAATCATCCGCACGCCATTCACCCTGGTAAACCTTACGCCGAAGCGAGTGCAGGTAAGCGCGCCCGACATCTTCGGCGTATTGATCCCGAATCAACTCGCTGTAATGTCGATCGACATCATCCCACAGGGTGATATCGCGATGAATTTCGGGGTGGGCTGCCTGCAGGCGGCTACTAACGTCGGCTATGCTTGTGCTGTATAAAGATAAGCGCTTTGCGCTGAGATTTACCGAATTGGTAAAGTCGCGCTTTTCGAAAGCAAGTTTCGCCAGATGAAGAATTTTTAAAAAATCCTGATAAAAAAGGAAGTATTCGTCATACAGCCAGGTTGATACCGCAGCAACCTGTTCGGCAGAAAACTTTTTATCCATCAAATAGTGCACTACTGGCAAACTCTAACCAAACGAACCGATAAATCATCCATCCCCCTATGCGCTGCTTTGCGCCGAGAATAGCACGTTAGGATTAGCCTCTGTCCACAGCGGGGCACGCGATTTCAGCAAATATTTCAGCGAATCGACCCGTTTAAAATTGATTTATCCGATTCAATCCATTTATTATCCGAGCCTTACGGCATTTAAATGCGGGCCATTGCGATATCGGCGACCGCTAATCTCGCCAATGTATCCCACTCAATCACACAGGAAAACGGCATGGTAAAAAAATGGGTTCGCTACGATAACGGTAATTCAATCGAATTTGGACAGTTAACCGACGATACGATCAATTGCTTTAGTGGTGATATGTACGATTCGCCAGTCGCCACAGGAAGCAGCGTTGCGCTCGCCGACGTTACCCTGCTGGCGCCTTGCCAACCGAGCAAAATAGTCGCGATGTGGAATAACTTTCACCAGCTCGCCGAAGCGCAAAATCTGGAACATCCCGAATTTCCATTTTATTTCATAAAACCATCGAGCTGTGTTTCCGCACATGGTGCCGAGATCATCCACCCCGAAGGTTACGATGGGCGCATTATTTACGAAGGCGAGCTTGGCGTGGTAATCGGTAAAACCTGCAAATCGGTTAGTCGCGAAAATATCGCCGATTACATTCTAGGCTATACTTGCATCAATGATGTCACCGCAATCCACCTGCTTTTCAAATACGACGCCTTTCCACAGTGGACGCGCTCGAAGAGCTTCGACAGTTTTGGCGTCATCGGACCCTGTATCGCCGAGCTGGAAGACCCCGAATCCTTGACCGTGCGCACTCTGGTGAATGACGAAGAACGTCAAAACTATCCGGTGTCAGATATGATTTTTTCACCACTGGATCTGGTCAGCCTGATCTCGGGCGACATGACGCTTTACCCGGGCGACGTTATCGCCTGCGGTACTTCACTAGGGGTGAAAACGATGAAACCGCATACCACCGTCGATGTAGAAATAGCAGGGATCGGCAAGTTAACGAACTACTACCTTCCCGGTGGAAGCTAGCGAGCGAGGCTCAGGTAGTACTATTACTATATCCATCAACCAAAGGCATGCACGATGAATCTACACGAATATCAATCTAAAGCACTGTTTCGCAGCTACGGACTTCCGGTACCCAACGGCCTGGTTGCTTTTTCAGCCGACGAGGCCGTTAAGGCCGCCGAAGAGCTGAATGGTGGCAGGGTCATTGTCAAGGCGCAGGTACATGCCGGGGGGCGCGGCAAAGCCGGTGGCGTCAAAATTGTCGAAAACCCGAAACAGGCGGGGGAATTCGCGGCATCAATGCTGGGCACAAATCTGGTCACCTTTCAGACCGACGCGAAGGGACAGCCGATTAACCGCATCCTGGTCGAAGAAACCTGTGATATCGCTAACGAACTTTATCTGGGTGCGGTTCTCGATCGATCGAAGCGACGCGTCGTGATTATGGCCTCCACCGAAGGCGGCATGGAAATCGAAAAGGTCGCGCATGAAACGCCGGAAAAAATCCTGAAAGCGACGATCAACCCGCTGGTTGGAATTATGCCTTACCAATGCCGCGAACTGGCCTTCGGCCTCGGACTCGCCGGCGATCAGATTAAGCAGTTCACCAAACTATTGACCGGGCTCAGTAAACTGGTAATGGAAAAAGACCTGGCTCTGGTCGAAGTTAATCCACTGGTGGTCACCGGCAGCGGCGACCTGCTTTGCCTCGATGGTAAGATCAACGTCGATAGCAATGCCCTTTTCCGCCATCCCGACCTGGTCGAAATGCGTGACAAGAGCCAGGAAGACGAACGTGAAAACCGCGCCGCTGAATGGGATTTGAACTATGTGGCGCTTGACGGTGAAATTGGCTGCATGGTGAATGGTGCCGGGCTGGCGATGGCGACCATGGATATCATTAAATTAAGTGGTGGCGACCCCGCCAACTTTCTCGATGTCGGCGGCGGTGCGACCAAAGAACGGGTTGCCGAAGCGCTTAAAATTATTCTTTCTGACGAAAAAGTAAAAGGCATATTGGTCAACATATTCGGCGGTATCGTGCGCTGCGATTTGATCGCTGAGGGTATTATCGCGGCGGTTGCCGAAGTCGATATTACGGTCCCCATTGTAGTACGACTGGAAGGGACGAAGGCGCCGGAAGGCACCGAACTATTGAATAACAGCGGCCTGAATTTGATCGCCGCCCAGGATCTGGGTGAAGCCGCTGCCAAAATTGTAGCCGCTGTCGGAGAAGCTAGATGAGTGTATTGATTAATAAAGACACCCGCGTCATTTGCCAGGGTTTTACCGGTAAGCAAGGCACCTTTCATTGCGAACAGGCAATCGCCTACGGCACTAAAATGGTCGGCGGTGTCACCCCCGGCAAAGGCGGTCAAACCCACCTCGATTTGCCGGTCTTCAATACCGTGCGCGACGCGGTTGATGCGACCAATGCCGACGCGACGGTCATCTACGTTCCTGCGGCTTTCTGCAAGGACTCGATTATTGAAGCCGCCGAATCGGGAATTGCGCTGATCGTTTGCATCACCGAGGGCATTCCAACGCTGGACATGCTCGAAGCCAAGATCGCCGTCGAACAAAGCGGTGCCAGGCTGATCGGACCCAACTGCCCCGGGATCATCACCCCCGACGAATGCAAAATCGGTATTATGCCGGGCTCGATTCACCAGGCGGGTAGGGTCGGTGTGGTCTCGCGTTCGGGCACGCTAACCTACGAGTGCGTCAAGCAAACTTCCGACCTGGGTTTTGGCCAGAGCACCTGTATCGGCATCGGTGGTGACCCGATTCCGGGGACGAATTTTATCGACACATTGGCATTGTTCGAAGCCGACCCGCAAACCGAAGCGATCCTGATGTGTGGCGAAATCGGCGGCAGCGCCGAAGAAGAAGCCGCCGAATTTATCCAGAGCAACGTCAGTAAACCGGTGATCTCCTATATTGCCGGCGTCACTGCGCCGAAAGGTAAACGCATGGGACACGCCGGGGCGATCATCGCCGGTGGCAAAGGAACCGCCGCCGAAAAATTCGCCGCACTGGAAAAAGTGGGCGTGCATACCGTGCAATCGCCGGCTGAACTGGGTAAAGGCGTGCAGCAGGCAACCGGCTGGTAGCATCCCTCTGGGTGCTTGTCACAAATGGCCTGATTACGGGCTATTTTCAAGAAGCAAAAGCCTAATTTCCGGAGCCTTTATATTGGCTCCGGAATATCGCCCATTTGCGGTTCTTATCTATTCGACTTAATGATAAAGTCATTTTTTTTGCTGTGCAAAAACGGAGTGAGATTCAATGCCTGAAAATGTGGTGTCGCTAGACCAGTTGGGAATGGACGACGTGCCCCGGGTAGGTGGTAAAAATGCCTCACTGGGTGAAATGATCGCCAATCTGGGTGACCTCGGTGTTTCAGTCCCGGGTGGCTTCGCTACCACTTCGAGTGCGTTCAACCAGTTTCTTGATGACGCCGACATTAAAACAAAGATTCAGCAGGCGCTTGAAGGCCTTGACACCGACGATGTCAATGAACTCGCCCGTGTCGGCAAGGCAATCCGTGAAATGATCATCGATTCACCTTTATCCGAAGCCTTCCAACAGGATATCGCGAAAGCCTATGCCGCGATGACCAGCAACGGCGTCGACGCCACGGTAGCGGTACGGTCTTCGGCTACCGCCGAAGATCTTCCCGATGCTTCCTTTGCCGGGCAGCAGGAAACTTTTTTAAACATTCAGGGTATCGACCAGGTACTGCATTCAGTACGTCTGGTATTTGCTTCACTGTTCAATGACCGCGCCATTTCCTACCGCGTGCATCAGGGTTTCGAACATTCCGAAGTGTCGCTTTCTGCTGGCATTCAGAAAATGGTGCGCAGCGACCTCGCCGCCAGCGGAGTGATGTTTTCCATCGACACCGAATCAGGTTTCGAAGACGTGGTTTTCATCACCAGCAGTTATGGGCTCGGAGAAACCGTGGTTCAGGGTGCGGTTAACCCCGATGAA
>JBLHOA010000029.1:0-22252 GCA_047622345.1 Gammaproteobacteria bacterium
CCGACTGGTCGATTATTTTAAAAAAAGAAGTCGACTTTTGCGTTGAAATAGATAGCATTTTGTCACTATGAAAAAACAAAACTACGCCACCGCCCACGCCAGCCTGCGCCTCAGTGCGAAACGCTTTGAGCAATCCCCTTATCTGGAAAAATACGACTGCGATGAATTACTGTTCGGGCTCTACGCGCGGCGTTTTTATCCGTTGTCGCTGGGACAGGATCCGGTCGAACAATACTGGCAGTTACGTCGCGGGGTGATGCTTTATGACGTGCCCGAAAAGCCGCTGGAAATTAAAGGCCCTGACGCGCTGGCGCTGCTGGAACGGGTATTCACCCGCCGGATTAGCGATTTAAAACTCTGGCGCGCACGTTATGCCATCGCCTGTACGCCGCAGGGCGGCATCGTCATGGACGGCGTGTTAATCAGGCTGGCCGAGGATCATTTTTACTACGTCACCGCCGATGGTGATTTCGAACAATGGTTGTTCGCGCACAGCGCCGGGCTCGAGGTAAAGATTAACGATCCGCGATCACGGGTTCTGCAAATTCAGGGGCCGAAGTCGCTGGATTTACTGCGCGATGCCGTCGGTGGACGCCTGCCCGAACCTTTCGGCTATTTTCATGCGGGTATGCTGGATTTCGGCGGTCAGCACCTGCTCACCAGTCGCACCGGCTGGACCGGCGAACTGGGTTTCGAAATATATTCGGTTGGAGCAACCACCGATCATTCGGCGCTCTGGGATCATTTGATTGACGTTGGCAAAAGCCACGGCATGCAATTCAGCAGCGCCGAATCGATGGGTATCCGCCGCATCGAAGCGGGCATTCTCGATTACGGCACCGACATCGATATGCAGATGACGCCTTATCAGGCTGGCCTGGGTGCTTTTGTCGACTTGAGCAAGGATGACTTTGTCGGCAAATCGGCGTTGCTCGATGCCGATCAATCGATTGCCTTATTCGGGCTCAAGTGTAGGGGTGCGGCCCCGCTTTCGGGGCTCGGTGTCTGGGAAGCCGGTAATCGCGTTGGTACTATGACTACCGGTGCCTGGACGCCCTATTTGAATACCGGAATTGGTTTTGTGCGATTTGATGCGGCAGGCGACTGGCTGGGCCGGTCGCTGACGCTGGTCGACAGGGACAACAATGAACACGCCTGCGAAGTTGTCGAACTGCCATTTTATGACTCGAAAAAGGAAATCCCGCGCGGTGTGGCGGTAGCAACCGATATCGATTGAGCGATGCCGGCTATTTACCCTTCCATACCGGTTTGCGTTTTTCGGTGAAGGCGCGCGGCCCTTCCATAAAATCCTCCGACATCAACATACGCTGATATACCGGTAACTTGTCGTTGCCCGGCTTGGTCGCGGCGAAGGCTTGCTGGATCGGTAGCGAATGGATTGCCGGTGCCACTTCCTTCAGTGCCTGCAACGCCAGCGGTGCGCCAAGGGCGACTTCGCGCGCCAGTTCGCGTGCGGTTTCCATCAATTCTGCAAAGGGACAGACCCGGCAAACCAGTCCCCAGTGTTGCGCTTCTGCAGCGCTCATATGGCGACCCGTGTAGAGCATATCCATGGCCACGTTGTAGGGTACGCGTCGGGGTAACAGCTGGATCGCGCCGACGTCGGGGAGAAAGCCGCGTTGCATCTCGGGCAGAAAAAACTCGACATGGTCGGCAGCGACAATCATGTCGGTGGCCAGCGCAATTTCAAAACCACCACCGACGGCGAGGCCGTTGATCGCCGAGATGACCGGTTTTTTCAAGCCCCAGAATTCGGTGATTCCGGCAAAGCCACCCGGGCTTAAAAAGGCACTGTTGACCGCTTCTTCGTTGGTTTCGATGGCGGCAATTTCCTTTAGGTCCCAGCCCGCGCTGAAAATATAATCGCCGCTGCCGGTGATAATACCCACGCGCAAGCTATCGTCGTCCTGCAGTATCGACAGCGCATTATAAATGGCGGTGGAAACGGCCGGGTTGATGGCGTTGGCGGGTGGTCTGTTGAGGGTGATTTCGACGATACCATCGTAAATTTCTACCTGGACTTCTTTATTCATCGGGCTGACCTGTTTTGCGCTGGATTTAAGCCAAATATATGTCAGAATCCATCACCATTCACCTGTTGTTTTAAATCTGCCCGGAAATTTAATGACTCATCAGTTGACTCGACTATTGTCGCCCGCATCGATTGCCATCGTCGGTGCCTCCGAGCGCGAGGGAAGTCTGGCCGCGTCGACCTTGCGGCAATTACAGGCAACTGATTATTCCGGCCGCATCCATCTGGTCAATCCGAAGTATCAACAGTTATCCGGGCAGGCCTGTTACGCGAATTTATCCGACCTGCCCGAGGTCCCCGATCTGGTGATCTATGCGATCAGCGGACTGGCGCTGGAAGCCAGTTTCATCGAAGCTACCCGGTTGCGGGTGGGGGGCATTGTCATCTATGCCTCGAATTATCTCGAAAATGATTCGACGCCACGTTTGACCGAGCGGCTGAAGGCACTGGCGCTGGAATCAGGAGTGCCGGTGCTTGGCGGAAACTCGATGGGTTTCTACAATTACGACGACCGGGTGTTTGTCAGCTTCGACCAACCGCCGGCGGGTCGTCCTGCCGGGCATATCGGGCTGATTCTGCATTCGGGGTCGGGAATGACCTATCTGGCGAACAATGACGCGCGTTTCTCTTTTAATTACGTCATCGCCAGCGCGCAGGAAATTAACGCGTCGGTGGCCGATTACATGGACTACCTGCTCGATCGGCCATCGACCCGTGTGATTGCGATCATGCTTGAGACCGTGCGCGACGTCCCTGCATTTCTGGCTGCGCTCGAGAAGGCCGTGCGGAAAAATATACCAGTACTGATAACTAAATTGGGACGCACTGAAAAGTCAGCTCGGCTGGCGATGAGCCATTCGGGCGCGATTATCGGTGATCACCAGGCCTTTGTTGGCCTGTGCCGGCGCTACCGCGTTATTTTATGCAACGACGCCGATGAAATGATTGTTACCGCGATGCTTTTCGGTGCGGGTTTAAAGGTAGAACAGGGGGAGCTGGCGAGCATGCTCGATTCGGGGGGTATGCGCGAGCAGATGATCGATCTGGCCGAAGATATCGGCCTGCCATTTGCGGTGATTTCAGCGAAGACCACCGCTGTTCTCGCCAGTCATCTTGAATCGGGGCTCGAAGCGGTCAATCCGATGGACGGCATGGGTTCGCTTTCCGGCAGTGTCGAAAATACCTACCTGGAATGCGGTAAGGCATTGCTCGACGACGATGCCAGTGGAATGCTCAGCTTCGAGTTCGAGTTTCGTGACGGTTTTTCGCACTACCCGCAGCTATTTAAGGTAGTTCAGGCGTTAAAACGCTACAGCAAAAAGCCAATCGTCTTATTGAATAGCTGCAGCTACACCAGCGTGGATGCAACCGCAGCCGAGCTCACCTGGCAGGGCATACCGGTAATCAACGGTATAAATGTAGCCTTACGCGCGATGCGACATTTACTTTGCTTTAGCCCGCAACTCACTCGGAAAACATCACCAGCCCAAGCGGAGTTTGACCCGGCACTGCTTGGCCGCTGGCGCGAAAAGCTGGGAGACGCTGCAATTCTGGATGAAACCACATCGCTGGCTATGTTTGAAAATTTTGGCTTGCCCTGTGTTCAATTTGCGCTGGCCGATACCCAAACACAGCTGCAGTTGATAACGGCCGATTGGGAATACCCGCTGGTATTGAAAACGGCCGAACCGGGTATTGCCCACAAATCAGACATCGGTGGCGTCAAGGTCGGCTTGCGTAATCAGCTGGAATTGCAATCGGCCTACCTGGATCTGCAAAGCCGTCTCGGCGGCCGGGTCGTTGCTATGCCGATGATCCAGGGCGGGGTAGAGGTTTCGCTGGGGATGAAAAACGATAGTCATTACGGACCGATGGTCATAGTTGCCTGCGGCGGGGTGTTGATCGAATTGCTCGATCAGCGTAGCTGTCGAATGGCGCCGGTCGACAGTTACGAGGCCAATGCCATGCTCGATGAATTAAAACTGGCGAGGCTGTTGGCCGGACTGCGGGGCCAGGCCGCAGTGGATCGCGCAGGGCTGGTCGAATTGATCGTCCGATTTTCCGAACTTGTGATGGAATTGTCTGATAGCATTGCCGAAATTGATTTAAATCCGGTGATCGTTGCTAGCGATGGTTGTACCATTGTCGATGCGCTGGTGGTGACAAAAACGGTTTAAATAAAGGGCTTGGGAACACTATGGCTATACTGAAAATTGCAAAAATGGGTAATCCGGTGCTGTACCGGGTCGCTGCCGCCGTTGTCGATATCGAGGTTGAAGATATTGCCGGTCTGGTTACCGACATGAAAGATACGCTGGCCGATATCGGTGGCAACGGGCTCGCCGCCCCGCAGGTACATATCGACAAGCGGGTCGTCGTCTACCGAATTACCGCGCACCAAATCCCGGCGGGTTCCGAGCTCCAGCCCATCGACTGGCAGGTATTAATCAACCCGGTGATTACACCGCTGGATGAAGAAATGAAACCAATCTGGGAGCGCTGCCTGTCGCTACCGGGCTTGCATGGTATGGTGCCGCGGCATACCCATATTTCGCTGCGCGCCACCCGCCTTGATGGTAGTAGCATCGATATTATCGCCAAGGGCTATCATGCGATGTTGTTACAGCACGAATGCGACCATCTCGATGGCATTCTCTACCCGATGAAAATGACCGATCTGTCGACGTTGGCGTTTAATAGCGAGCTTGGCGAACGTGGGTTTATTGTCAACCGCGACCTCGAGGAATTTGCGCTTTAATTGGGCCTGCCGGTGAATTTAAACCGGTCAGATCGGTGAAGTTCTACTAAGGTTAAAGCGGGTGGTAATTTTATCCATCTATCGCGTTTGTATATTATTTACGGTTTTATTTCGGATAATTTCAGCTTTTCTTCAGAATATGGCGTTATTATAGTGACCAGTTTACGGAGGAGCTCGATCAGGAGTATGACCGGTTTTTCACACAAGGCAGGTAAAGGGCGCGCTGTGCTGCCCGGCATTTTTGTTGGCCTTTTCCTGTTGGCGATGCATTCCAGTGGCGTTCATGCCCAATCATCCTATACCGCCCAGGGTGGGCAGGAACTTAGCCTGACCGGATCCTTCGATTTTGAAGCGCCCAACGGCGACAATATTAACCTGCGCGCTGGTTACGGTTGGTATTACCAGGATGACCTCCTGTTCAAATGGGATTATCAATGGGTGGTTAGCGAAGATATCGCGGCAAACAACAGTGATTACCGGGCCCAACAGGGTAGCTTCGGCACCGAATATCTGTTTTCCAATGGAGGTGCAGCGGTTCCTTACATCGGCGTTAATGTCGGTTGGCGAAATACCAAATTCGGCTCGGTGCGTGAATCCGGGCTGGTCATAGGTCCCAAGGCGGGATTTCGTTATTTTCTGAATGATTCGGTTTCAATCGATTCCTCGGTGAGTTTGAATTTCAGTAACGAAGACGTGTTTATCGTCGATTTTGAATCGACCGACAGCTATATATTCCCCGGTGTTGGCATCAGCGCTTCGTTTTAATAAGGGAACCTCTGAACAAGTCATGAACGAGCATATTACGCCCAAAATAAGCAATCTCAGCGTTGTGAAACTTAGCAATAGCTAGGCTATTGCCTGCGTTCCACGCCTTGATATTGATTATTTTGAATCACAATCTGACTCGCCCATGACTTGATCAGAGATTCCAGGGAATCTCTTCCCTAGTACCAGGCGTCATCCATCGATGCCTTTTTACGCGCAACGAATTCGAGCAAGGCTTCGTCAATAGCCGGGTTGATGGCCGGCGGTTGATACTCGCTGAGCATTTTCGTCCAGAGATCATAGGCCCGCTGTTGCATGTCCTTGCTACCTTCCTCGCTCCATTGTTCGAACGAATTGGTGTCGTTTAGCGTTGCGTCGAAGTTGGCATTACGGTAGTGGCGCATGGTATGCGCGACCCCGAGAAAGGTGGTGCCGATGCCGGCTTCGGTATAGGCATCAACCCCCAGTTGATCTGCATTGATTTCGAGCCCTTCAAGCTGTCGTGCGATGGCGCCGCATTGTTCGGCATCGATGACAAATTTTTCGTAACCGATAGTCAGGCCGCTCTCCAGCCAGCCCGCGGCCTGGAAGATAAAATTGGCTCCTCCGAGAATGCCGGCATTCATCGCATTGGTCGATTCGAGCATCGCCTGTCCATCGGCGGTTTTGGCCGCGGTCAAATGGCCGCCGCTACGAAACGGTAAACCGAGACGCCGCGCAAGCTGCGAAATGGCCAGCGTCGCCAGTGTTGATTCGGGGCTGCCGAAGCAAGGTGCCCCGGATTTTAAGTTCATCGTAGTGAGAAAATTGCCGTACACCACCGGAGATCCCTTACGTACCAGTTGGGTCAGCGCAATTCCAACCATAGCCTCGGCGTGCGCCTGCGCGATAATGGCGGGTTGCGTCACCGGGCTCATCGCCCCCGCGACGATGAAGGGTGAAATCACATTGCCCTGGTTGGCAGCCGCGTAAGTTCGTAACGCGGAAGTCATGGTGTTGTCGTAAACCAGTGGCGAATTCACATTGATGTTGCCCTGAATGACCAGGTTCTCCTCCATGAAATCGGCGCCAAATACGATGCGCATCATCGCCAGCGAATCTTCGGCGCGTTCGGGTGCGGTCACCGAACCCATAAAGGGTTTATCGGAAAACCGCAGGTGCGCATAGACCATATCGAGATGGCGTTTGTTGACCGCAATATCGACCGGCTCGCAAATGGTGCCGCTTTGATGGTGCATCCACGGCGACAGATAAGTCAGTTTGATAAAATTCTGAAAATCCTCCAGCGTCGCGTAGCGCCGTCCGTCTTTCAGGTCGGATACAAAGGGGGAACCGTAGGCCGGGCCGAAAATCAGATGCTTGCCGCCGAACTCGATGTTACGCGCGGGATTGCGCGCATGCATGGTGTAGGTTTTTGGTGCGGTCGCGCACAGCGCGCGCACCTGGCCCCGGTCAAAGCGGATGCGTTCGCCTTCGACGCTGACTCCGGCATCGCGAAATAAACGCAGCGCTTCGGGGTCATCGCGAATCTCCATGCCGATTTCGCTAAGTATCCACTCGGCATGGTCCTCGAGTTTAACCAGCTCTTCTTCTTCCAGCAGGTCGTAGGGACGGATGCGGCGGGTAAGATAAGCCGGTGCCGGTGGGGTAGACATCGAATCGCGCGAACGTAGGTTGTTTCTGCGGGATCTTCTGCGGGTCACTTCTGAAATGACTGGAGTCATGGTTTTATTGGTCAACGAATACGGGAGTCAAACGTGGGTGCGCGACTTTTGCGGGTCAAAAAAGGGAATCGCCTCAACAGTCGCGGTAGTCGAAATATCATCGCTACAAACGTCCAGGCGAGTACCCACAATTGCGGCGCCAGGTGCCAGGTGCACCAACGCCAGCGATTTTTTCAATCGATGCGAATAACAGGGGCTATTGACTACGCCGACCTGTTCGCCATCACGGCTCAAAATTTCACCCCCGACCAGCGCATCGCTGTAATCGATCGATATACCTGCGCCGACAAAGCGTTCCTTGCGAGCGCTGGCAAGGGCTGCTTCGCGACCACGAAAATCAGTCTTTTTACGATTCACGCTGAAGCCGAGACCCACTTCCCAGGGGGTATGATCTTCGGTCATGTCATAGCCGTAAAACAAGAGCGCAGCTTCGACGCGAACCTTGTCTAGCGCGGCAAATGAGCAGGGCAGCACACCCAGATCTTTGCCCAGTCCAAGAATCTGGTCCCAGATATCGACAACAGCATTACTGGCAACGAAAATTTCATAACCGCGTTCTCCCGTATAGCCGCTGCGCGAAATCCGGCAGCTATGTCCGAACAGTTCGCTTTGCTGGTGATGGAAGTAGGGCAGCTCCGCCAGGTCCATCGATGTATGTGCTGCCAACAGCGCCAGTGCCTGCGGCCCCTGCAGCGAAATATTATGCAGGTCATCATCGAGTTCGATATCGACGTTTTGCCCCTTTGCTGACTCCCACAGTAGTTCCATGCTATTGCCCGAACCGTGGCAGTGCATCCATTCATCGTTACCGTTATTGGCGATAATGGCGTCATCGGCGACGCTACCCTGTTCGCTCAAAATGGCACCGTAGGCTGACTTGCCGGGGTAGATTACGCTCATATCGCGGGTAATGACATGGTCGACAACCCTGGCCGCGTCCTTACCCCGGATAAAAACCTTTTTCAGCGGAGACATGTCGAACAACCCGGCCGCGTCACGAATGGCGTCGTGCTCGTCGTTGGGGTCGCTGTGGTAACTCCAGGCGGTACCCATGTCATTCCAGTCTTCCAGGCCGGAGCCGAGTTCGGTATGTCTGGCCGCCAGCGCAGAGGTTCTAGAAAGTTCGCTCATAGTGATTCCCGGGGTTATATCTGGGTAAATAGCGGTTAAGAATATTTGATCAATTAAAAATGACGTATTATCGATTTTGCCTATCTTATGCGGTTATTTTGGCCACATCCAACCAAAAGATTTGACCAATACGTTCAATTAATTTAAACAGTAGTAATGCGATTTCGACACTTTGATAATTTACGCAGCTTTGTTGTTGTCGGGCGGCACCTGAATATGAGTACCGCTGCAGGCGAATTGAACCTGAGCAAAGGCGCGGTTAGTTATCAGATACAGCAACTCGAAGCCGAGCTCGGTTTCGAGGTCTTCACGCGGCAGCGCCGCCGCCTGGCTCTGACTCGCAATGGCAGCCTGCTCTATCAACAGGCGCAGCGTTGTTTCGACATGCTCGAAGCCGAAATCGAACAATTGCAGCCTCGGCCCGGCTTAGCGATCAATATCGGCATGGCGACCTATTTTGCATCGCGCTGGCTGTCACCCCGATTGATGCGCTTTATCGGTAGCCATGGCGATATTGCGTTACGTATACAGCCGCTGATTGATTTAACCGACCTGTCCGGTAACGGGCTGGATATGGCCGTGCGCTGGGGAAAAGGTGGCTGGAAGGACAAGGGTATGTGCGAAGAATTGATTTTTAAATGCCCGGCCATGCTCAGCGCCAGTATTGAAATCGGGACTCGAATCGAAGCCGAAGGCGTGGCCGCGGTTATGCAGGAGGTACCCTTATTGCACGACCGCGATGATAGCGTCGCCTGGCAGGAATGGATGCAATGCGCCGGCCTCGAGGTTAAAGCCGCGGTAAATTCGCTGGTTATCCCCGACCCGAATGTGCGCGTTCAGGCGGTAATCGACGGACAGGGGATGGCCTTGTATGATTTTCTAGTCGAAGACGAAGTGGCAAACCAGCGCTTGTATCAATACCAATCGATACAACTGGTCGATTACGGCTATTACCTGATTTACCCCGAAAATACGGAAAATGCCGCCGCGGAAATGATGTTTCGTAACTGGATAATGGACGAAGCATCGTCCCTGGAACGGTGATAGTTTTATTAGCATTTCGCATCGATCGGTCGCTTTGCTTCTCGACTAACGGTAGTAAATTCAAGATACCTGTTTTTACTTCGCAATTTATGTGGGGTAGGATTCGCCCTGCTATTAAAATATTCAACGAATCAAGGAGTTATCCATGAATGATATCTATGCCGCGCCCGAGGCGGAATTATCAGTGGAACAACAGGGAAGTCGTACCGGCGGGTCGGTTGAAGATGCTATCGCTGGTAATATTGAAATCAGTATGCTCGGAACCCTTGGCGAAGCCTGGCGGGGGATGAAGGGCTTCAAATTAAAATGTCATCTCGCGTTGACGGTTTACTTAATCGTCTATCTACTGGCCCTGGCGCTTAGTTTTCCGGTCGGTTTCGGCCTGGGGGCTATCGGCGCCGACACGCAAAGCGCGGGCATAATCGGCGGGTTGGTCCAGTTTATAGCAGTGGTTGTCACCATGCCGTTGATGCTCGGCGTGATCATTATGGGCCTGCGCCACGCGGCGGGAGAGTCGGTTACGGTGGGTTCGATATTTTCTCATTTCGGGAGTATCCCGACCTTAACACTCGCCTATATTCTACAAACGATATTGATAATGATCGGTTTGTTACTGCTGGTGTTGCCCGGAATCTATCTTATGTTTGCCTATATGTACGCGATACCGCTGGTGATTGAGAAAAAGATGCCGGCCTGGCAGGCGCTGGAAACCTCGCGTAAGGCATTAACCCGGGTCTGGTTCCGGTTTGCCGGCTTTATCTTGTTGATAACTCTGATTATTGGCCTCGGCGTGCTGACACTCGGCATTGCCTGGATCTGGACAATCCCGTGGTCGGTGCTGGCCTTTGCCATGGTTTATCTGAAATTGTTCGGTGCCGAAGCCGAAACCCTCGCCGACCAGGGATGAATTAATTGCTGGATACCAGGTATCGGGTTGAAATTCCCGGGGGCATAAAACTCGAAGCGCAGGTGGTCGGTCCGATCCCGCGTTGCCTCGCATTTTTTGTCGATTTGATGATTCGTGGCGTTCTGCTTTTTATCATAACGCTGGTTTCTATTCCTTTCGGCACGCTCGGCTTCGGCTTCTGGATGATTTTGATGTTTCTCATCGAATGGTTTTATCCGGTGCTGTTTGAAGTGTTTCGCGCAGGGCAGACCCCGGGCAAGAAAATGCTCGGCATCAGCGTCGTGCGGGACGATTTGTCGCCGGTTAATTTTGGTGCATCAATGGTACGTAATCTTTTGCGAACCGTCGATTTCCTGCCCCTGTTGTACCTCGCCGGTTTGATCACGATGATCTCCAACCGGCGTTTCCAGCGGCTTGGCGATCTTGCCGCAGGAACCCTGGTAATCAGCGTCGCCGAATCGGCAAAACTTTCCCGGGTCGAAAACCTGCAGCCGATGGCACCGCCGATGATGCTAACGCGGCCCGAGCAATCGGCGGTGGTCGATTTCCTGCACCGCAGTCAGCAATTGTCCGAACCCCGACAAAAGGAACTGGCCGCGCTGCTGGTGGGAGTCACCCATAAGGCCGACGATGACGGCGTCGACCATTTACACCGGATCGGCGCCTGGTTTCTGGGAATGCGATGAAACAACATAGTTTTGAACAGGCGCATGGTGCCTTCTGGCAGGACATCGAAACGATGCTGGAGAAACCGGGGGAAGCCGACAATAGCGAGTTTCTGGCCGAGCACTATATGCTACTCTGCCAGCACCTCGGGCTCGCCAAAGAGCGCCTTTATGATGGCGCACTAATCGAACGGCTGAATAAACTGGTACTCGCGCTCTATCGGGAATTATATCGATATCGATCGGATTCCCGTTTCAATGTGTATGCCTTCCTGGTGCACGGGTTTCCGCTGGCCATTTATCAGCACCGGCGTTATATCCTGACTGCTTTACTTATATTTCTGTTGCCGGCCCTGCTCGCTGGAATCTGGGTGTATCAGGATGAAAGCGCCGTTTATACGGTAATCGGCTACGATCAGGCCAATCAGGTGGAGCAGATGTACAACCCTGAAAGTAGCAAAATCGGGCGTGAACGCGAGGCCGAAACCGATATATTCATGTTCGGGTTCTACATCAAAAATAACATCAGCGTCGCCTTTCGCTGTTTTGCTGGCGGTATTATCATCGGCCTGGGCACGATCATCGTGCTGTTCTTTAATGGCCTTTTTCTCGGTGGCGTCGCCGGGCATCTGACCCGGCTGGATTATGTCGATACCTTCTATCCTTTTGTTGTCGGCCATGGCTCCTTCGAATTAACCGCCATTGTATTTAGCGGGGCCGCCGGGTTGCGCCTGGGCTTTGCTATTTTGAATCCCGGGCCATTCACCCGCGTGATCGCATTGCGAAATGCCGGTCGCGAAGTGGTGCCGATGATTTATGGCATCGTGTTAATGCTGGTGATTGCCGCCTTCCTCGAAGCATTCTGGTCTTCCAATGCCAGCCTGCCGATCATGGTGAAGTACTCGGTCGGTGCGCTGCTATGGGCCATGGTGCTGGTTTACTCTTTTTCGGGGCGCCGTTTTGGATCTCGATAAAATTCAAATCAAGGCCAGCCTACGCTCGGGCTGGCAGGCTCTCGACCTTGGCTTTTTGATGGCACGAGGTTGGTGGTGGCCGCTTTTTGTCAGCGCTGTGATACCGGCGACGGTCGCATTTATCCCGCTGCTCATAGTTTGCTACGAACAACCGGTTTGGGCGTTGTTCTGGATCTGGTGGTTGAAACCCTTCTGGGAAAGGTTGCCACTCTATTACGCCAGCCGGCGACTATTCGACGACCGCCCCGGCCATCGCGAAACCCTGGCAAATATATGGCAGCTGTATGGCAAGGATTTCCTGCCCTGGTTATTGTGGCGCCGTTTTTCGTTACAGCGCAGTTTCGACATGCCGGTGACCGTGCTGGAAGGCTTGAAGTCTTCAAAAAGGGGCAGCCGATTGCGTGTATTGCACGGCAAATACAGCGATGTAGCGCTGGCAAACCAGTTTCTATGTGCCTGTTTCGAAATTATTTTTACCGTTGGTGTGATCATCCTGATCAGCTTTTTTATCCCCGAACAATCGGGGGTCGATTTTATACAATCCATCGATGACTACAGCCTTGCCGGCCAGTGGCTTTATAGCCTTAGCGGGTTTATTGCCATTCTGGTGATCATTCCATTCCATACCATGGCCGGTTTTGCCCTTTATCTTAATCGGCGCATCGAAATCGAAGCCTGGGATATTGAAATCAGTTTCCGCAACCTGTTCACGCGTAAGCAACCAAAAGCTCACAGTGCCTTGTCCACGGTCCTGGTGGTTATCCTCGGTGGCTGGTTATTGTTGGCGACGCCGCAGTCGGTCGAAGCGACGCAACAGCACGGTCGCGAATCGGCAAAAGAATTAATCGACAACATCCTGCAGGGCGAAGACTTCGGCAAGGATCGAATCGAACGAAAATGGCGCTTCAAGAACTGGGCTGAAGAAAACGAAGACAAGATCCCCGACTGGATGATCAGCTTTGGCGATTGGCTCGATAACAACCTGAATATGAAACCCTTTGCCGGTATGGTTAGCAGCAGCGCCGCATGGTTCAAAATATTTTTGGTCGTCGCTTTTATCGCATTGCTATTTTATCTCTACCGGAGTGGGTATCGACCCTTCGATGTGTTGTTTGGTCGCGCGCCTAAGAAAGATAAAACTGAGCCAGCCCCCGAAGTTATGTTTGGGCTGGATGTTACCCCGCAAAGTCTGCCCGAAGACGTTGGCGCGCAGGTAATGCTGTTGTGGTCATCGAAACAACCGCGCGAAGCCCTGAGTTTGCTTTACCGGGCTTCGTTGTCGCGCCTAATCGATAAGCACCAACTGGCCTTTCGCCCTAGCCATACCGAAGCCGAATGCGCGGCCCTGGTACGCGCCAGCGGGATGGTTTCGGTGAGTGCGTATTTTTCGACATTGACGCAGGAATGGCGTCGGCTGGCCTACGGTCATTTATTGCCCGAAGCGACAACCGTCGAGTCACTGTGCGCGGCCTGGTCGAAGGAGTTTTCCGATGCGGAGGGCTGATATTTCGCCGAAGTCGATCGCCTTGCTGCTGGCGGGCGGGTTGTTGCTTTACGGCTTGTATTCGAGCATTGAATTTTACGACGATACCGTCGAGGGAAACTGGTCGTTGCAGGCGCTGATTAATCCATACCTGGCGGCTGAAAAATTCATTGGCGCCAGCGGTATCGAAGTAACCGGCGCGGTCAGTCTGACAAAGCTCGACAGCCTTGACGGAATTACCACATTGTTTATTTCCGATAGCGGTATTGTTACCAATCGACGTCAACTCGATCAGGTTCTCGACTGGCTCGATGGTGGGGGCAATATTATTCTCAGTGCGAATTCGGTCGACGATGGCGAAGACCTGCTGATGCAGGAATTTGACCTTGGTGTCCGTTGGCTCAGTTTCAGCGAGCAGGATGACGATTCCGATTCCGATTCCGATTCCGATAGCGATGGGGAATTCGACGCCAGGCCCCGACAGTCGATCGGCGACAGCCTGCGTGAATACAATCGAAAAATAGAAGAGGGCATGAGCAAGGAAGATATCGCCAGCATACTCAAACCCGAGGTGGTCGTAACCGGGGTTGGATTTGGCGATGATATCGGTGATCTTGAAATTGCCTTCCATACCTCGCTGGGCCTGCAGCATCCCTATATTGATGATGGCGACTACGATGACCAGGCCATCAAACCGAATAGCTGGTCTTCGTCCGAGCGCGGCATTCATTTGATTCAATTCAATGTTGGTGCCGGTTTGTTCACTGTGGTCTCCGATGCTTCGATCTGGACTTCGCAGCGCATCGATGAATTCGATCATGCTTATCTACTGTGGATCTTGATGGATAAAACCGGTGAATTTGCGGTGCTGCGCCAGATTTTTAAAGACTCATTATGGAGCCTGGCCAGGCAGCACGGTTTCGAGCTATTGATCGCAGCACTGGTCACGCTATTGATCTGGTTATGGTATCTCGGGCATCGATTTGGTCGCATTACGCCCCAGGATTCATCGATGTCGCGTGCGCTGGGCGAACATTTTTTATCGGTAACGGCTTATTTATGGAAGCGTAAACGAACCGACTATCTACTCGCTTCATTGCGCCAGCGGGTACTGCGCAAGGGCACGTTGCACATCGGCGAATTTGCCCGCGCCGATGAAGCCCGCCAGATCGAACTGCTGGCGAAACGCAGCAACTGCAATCCCGACTCGGTGCAACGCGCGCTGCATCAATCCGAATTTACCGAATCGACATTCGTCACCACGGTTAAACTGTTAAAACATATCGAGCAATCCCTATGAATGATTCTACTCAAACAAACGAACAGATCTCCAGCCAGTTACTGGCTTTAAAAAACCAGGTCAATGGCAAGCTGATCGGGCAGAAAACCGTCGTCGATCAAGTGCTGGTGGCTTTGTTAGCCGGTGGGCATGTGCTCATCGAAGGGGTGCCCGGCCTCGGCAAAACTCTGCTCGTGCAGTTGCTCGCCTCGGCCATTGGCGGCAAATTTAAACGTATTCAATTTACCCCCGACCTGATGCCGGGTGATGTCACCGGGCACGTCATGTTCGACATGGCGCAAAGCAAGTTTGTGCTCAAGCAGGGTCCCGTTTTTACGAATTTATTGCTCGCCGATGAAATCAATCGGGCACCGGCTAAAACCCAGGCAGCATTGCTGGAAGTCATGCAGGAATACCAGGTGACGCTGGATGGTAAGACCCTCGACGTCGCGCAGCCTTTTATGGTGATGGCGACGCAAAACCCAATCGAGCAGGAGGGCACCTACGCCTTGCCCGAGGCCGAGCTCGATCGCTTTATTATTAAAATCAATATTGATTATCCTGCGTTCAATGAGGAAGTCGAAATAGCCCGGTGTTATTCGGCCCTGATCGGGCCTCAGCCCACCAGCAACAGCGCACCGGTGATCGACGTGGTCGCCGCGCAGCAGCTTGCATCACGAATCGACGTCGACGATAAGGTATTCGAATATGCGGTCAATCTGGTACGGGCGACACGGGGTAGCACCTTATTGCGTCACGGTGCCGGTCCGCGCGCGAGTATTGCGTTGATTCGTTGCGCGCGTGCTCTGGCCCTGATTAATGGTGAAAGCTTTGTTACCCCGGATGATGTCAAGTCAATGGTGCAGCCGGTGCTGCGTCACCGGGTGATTCTCGCACCCGAAGTCGAGATTGACGGGCTTGGTGTCGATGATGTCCTGCAAACCCTGCTGGAAAAGGTTGACGCGCCGCGTTCATGAGACCTTCCCGCTACCAGTTGCAATTGTTGATGCTGTGGATGCTGATCGGGCTATTGAGCCTGGTTGCCAATATCGGTGCCTGGGACAGTGCCTTATTGATCAGTTTTGCCTTCTGGGGTTATTTTGCGATCCTGCTGTTGGCGGCGGTTATTGATGCCTCGGCTATATTTGCCCGGCCCGATTTAAAGGTCGATCGAATACTCCACCCGCATATGGCTTTAGGGGTTCGGCAAACGGTGGCGATCAGCATCGCCAACCGAAACGCAAGGCGCTGTTATCTGTGGGTAACCGACTTCCCACCGCCGCAACTGGCGATGGAAGGGTTACCGGTAAAGTTATACGTCGATCCGGGCGAACTGGCACAGTTGCGATATACCATTTTGCCGTTGCAACGCGGAGTGGCGCAGTTCGGTCGGGTCTGTTGTCGAATCAGCTCACCCTGGGGGCTGTGGCAACGCAACAGCTACTATGGTGAAAGCCAGCAATCCCGAATTTATCCCAATTACAAACCACTGTTCCGCTCGTCGTTTGTCAGTAGCGATCAGATTTACGCCGATATGGGGGTGCAACTGCGTCAGCGTCGCGGCGAAGGCACCGATTTTCGTCAGCTTCGTGATTTCAGGGTCGGTGACTCGCTGCGCCAGATCGACTGGCGGGCTACCGCGCGATTCCAGAAACCGATTTCGCGGGAATATCAGGATGAACGCGATCAACAGGTTATTTTTCTGCTCGACTGCGGTCGCCGTATGCGTGCTCGGGATGGTGAAATCAGTCACTTTGATCACGCGCTGAACGCATTGATCATGTCGGCATTTATTGCCCTGCGCCAGGGCGATAGTGTTGGTTTGCTCAGCTTTGCCGGGCAGTCACGCTGGCTGCCACCGGTCAAGGGCAGCACCCAGATCAACCATCTACTCGATCAGATTTTCGATCTGGAATGCTCGTTGGCAACCAGCGATTACATCGAAGTTGCGCAACAATTAATGACCCGGCAATCGCGTCGGTCGCTGGTGATTATTATTTCGTCGGTGGAGCCGCAGGATAATGATGATCTCGCCAGCGCGGTCAAATTACTTTCGCAGCACCATCTGGTGATGGTGGCGTCGATGCGTCAACAGGTTATTGCGCAAGTTGAAACAGCCGAGATATTTTCCATTGATGACGCTTTGAAATACTGTGGAGTAACCCAGCATCGCGAGCAACAGTCGGCGATGTTCGCGCAGTTACGAAGCAATAATATTATTGTCGCCGACACCGCTCCGGCGCATTTGCATACCAGTTTGATCAGCGAATATATGTCGCTTAAACGCAGCGGTATATTCTAGAGCGGATTATTATTCTCGCTGTTTCAATAAATCTATCGTACCGGCTTCGAAAAAACCGTCATACCAGCCCCCGAGAAAAAACGTCATACCGGCCCCCGAGCCGGTATCTACGAGCGGTTACTAAACTCCTTCAATCCGCCCACCCTGGCCCGCTATATCCAACAATAAAAAACCAACTCAAAACCACTCCAGGCCACCTCAGCCTAAACCCTGCAAAACACGCATAGATACGTCCATGTAGCTCCTCTCAGGCGTCCTGCCTTCGAAGGTTTTGCAGGGTTTAGGCTGAGATGGCCGCATATAGTGTTCTGACCCTTTGTGGAGACAATATCCTGTTGATTGGCTACCCATTGTGCAAGGTACGGATGCTTTTCTGCCCGACCTCCGAAAAACCATCATACCGGCCTCAAGCGGGGCGCGCAGGTCCGGTATCTTCGACCGGCTGGGTATGAAGGGTTCACTGGATTCCGGTTAGTGGACCGGAATGACGATGGTATTGGGTGTCAGGCTTGCACCACCAACCGATTGGCGACCCACCGTGCAAAGTGATGCGAGGGCTTGTCCATCACCGGTGAAAACACGCCGCCGTTAAAGGCGCGCGAGCGGCGACCGCGCTGCATGCCCTCGACCACGCCTATGTCTTCATTGAATACTTTGGCCCATACCTCGAGTCGATGGGCTCGCGCCTCCTCGAAATCACCACTGGTGGCGGCATCGCCGAGATAGTAAATCTGTAAATGGTCAAGTGTGCGCCCGGCGGAAAGCGGTTGCACAATCCGGGTCCAGAAATGATCGCATTGCAGGCCGAGAAAAACGTTCGGAAACAAGGTTGGATATTCGGCCACCTTTTCGGGCCAGGCGGGGAAAATCGGGAAGGGCTTCAGGTTCGTTTTTTCGTGGTCGTACTTTTGGCTACCCTGGCCGGCGAACAGATCGCCGCCGTAGTAATGGTAATGGTCTTCCAGTTTGGAGACCGCATTCAAGTCGGGATGCACCCAGGGCAGGTGGTAGCTTTCCAGGTTGTTTTCGATGCAGAGTTTCCAGTTGCCGGCAAAGTCGATGGTGTAGCGACCGTGGTCGGCCGCCGGTTTGAGCGCGGCGAATTGTTCGGCGCTGGCAAATCGATCGAGTCGATGCTGCAGGGTCGCGATGAAGCGGGTAAAGTCGGGCGCATCCTCCGATAGATTGACGAAAACCAGGTCCATCCACACCGCCGATCGAACCGGGCGTAAACCGTTCTTATCGCGCTCGAGGCTGTCGATCTGATGAATGCCGGTGCCGCCAATGTGCGGCGTTGACAGCAGATTGCCGTCGAGGTCATAGGCCCAGGCGTGGTAGGGGCATTGAATCGTGGTTGAAGTATTACAGGCCTGCCAGACCAACTCGTTGCCGCGATGACTGCAGACATTGTGAAATACCTTTATCTGCCCGTCCTTGTTGCGCAGCATCAACAGCGGTTCGCCGAGGAAACCCACCGGTTGCAAATCACCCGGTTCGGGTAGCGAGCAGGCGTTGCCGATACAGGTCCAGGTTGAGGCGAACAGGCGTTGCTGTTCGAGCTCGAAGAATGCGTCACTGGTATAGGCGTAATTCGGCAAACCACGGGCTTCGCCGGTCGATTGGCAAACGGCAGTAAAATCGCTGTGATCAAGGTGCATTCGGGTAACCTCTGCTAAGGAAGTCGGGACCATTCACTGCGCATCATAAACCGTTGACTGCGTTCGCGGAAACTTTTAGCGATGATGTCAACTTAACCCCCGGATGAAGGCTGGTGGTGCTGCCAGTTTTCGAACTCGTCCTGCAAAGCCGATGCTATGGCTTTTCCCGCCAACGGCAGAGCATCGTTGCTGCGCGCTACTATCGCGATCGGGTATTTTATTTTTTGCTGCAGGTCGCGGACCACGACATCACCGGTCTGCGCGGCTCGACAGGCAGTGAAAGGGTCGACAATGGCGATTAACTTCGAGGTTTGCGCGATCGCCGCAATCGCCAGGTCGGAGCGCGCTATAACCCTCGTTTGCAGGCGTAGGGTGCGCAGCAATTCGGCATCATCAATAATTTGAGCGAGGTAATCGGGATCAAGCGTGACAAATTCCTCGCCGGTCAGCTGCCTCAAATCGAGGCGGCCTTCAATTTTTACGAGTGGATGGTCGACCGCGAGCAGGCATTGATAATCGACTTCTGTTTGATAGAGCAATTCAATGCCCGGGTAATGTTGTATCGGGCAAATCACCCCAAGATCGATTTGCTGCAGCAAAAGGGCGTCGATAATTCCATCGCCATTGCGCACCGATATATCAAAATAGAGTTCGGGTCGTTGCTGGCGCACCACCTCCAGGGCTTGCGGCATTACCGCATTCGCAAAAATAGGGATAACCGCTAGCGTCACTGTTTCATTGCGGGTATTTCGAATCGCATCTGCGCTGTCCTGCAATTTGTCGAGGCCGATAAACATACTTTCAACCGTTTGGTGAAACCGGCGTGCCTCGGCCGTGGCGATTAAACCCTGGCCGCCCCGGATAAACAGCTTAAATTTCAGCGATCGTTCGAGGTCGGCGATCAAGCGGCTGACGCTGGGTTGCGATATGTGTAACAGCCCCGCTGCGGCAGTAATCGAGCCCCCTCGAATAGTGGCGCGAAAGGCTTCCAACTGGCGTAAATTCATCGTAATTAATCCCGTTTAACGTATAGCTTTTAGGTATGACTTGCTGAATTAATTGTATTTGTTCTATATGGCCCTGACAAGATAGACTCTGTGCGCAATTCACTGTAAAAGTCTCGGTTTCCCGGTTTTTATAAAATGGATTATTGATGAAGATTTTCAGTTTGTCCGACGCACGACGCCTGGCGAAAAGGCGGGTGCCCAAAATCATGTTCGATTACGTCGATGGCGCAGCTGGCGATGAGATTGGCAATGAATTGAATTGCAATCGAATCGACCGCATTCGAATGATGCCCCGTGTACTGGTCAATACCGAAACGCGGAATCTCGGTCGCAAGGTCTTCGGCCGCGAATGGTCGTTACCCTTTGGTATCGCGCCTATGGGTATGTGTAACTTGACCTGGCCGCATGCCGATCGATGGCTGGCCGAAGCAGCACATCGCTACGATATTCCGCTGGTGTTGTCGACCATGGCTTCGAGTTCGATCGAAGTCACCCGCGAACGCGCCGGTGACAACGCCTGGTTCCAGCTTTATGTCGGGCAGTCGATCGAATTTGCCGATGAACTGGTCGATCGAGCGGAAAAGGTCGGTTACGAAACGTTGATGTTGACCGTCGATGTGCCGCAGATCGGGCCGCGACCGCGCGAACAGCGCAATGGTTTTAAGGCACCACTGAAAATCGGTGTGAAGCAGTTTTTTGATTTTGCCACGCACCCGCAGTGGTCGCTGACCACACTGGCACTGGGCACGCCGAAACTCGCAAATGTAGTGGCCGGCGGCGAGGCGAAGAACTTTTCGCGCAATGAAAGCCGGGGCAAGGTCGACTGGGCATTTCTCGATCGCCTGCGTAAGCGCTGGAAGGGTAATCTCGTAGTCAAAGGAGTGTTAAACGGTGAAGACGCCGTTCGCATTCGCGATGCCGGTGTCGATGCGGTTTACGTCTCCAACCATGGCGGGCGTCAGCTCGACAGCGCCCCTGCGGCGATCGACTGTCTGCCACGAATTCGCGACGCTGTCGGCGATGGCTACCCGCTCTTTTTCGACAGTGGTATTCGCAATGGGGATGGAGTGATAAAGGCGCTCGCACTCGGTGCCGACATGGTCTTTATCGGTCGGCCGTTGCTGTATGCGATGGGCGGTGCCGGTGAAAAGGGTTTGCAGGAAATGATCGAATTAATACGCGGGCAGATCGATATCGGTTTGTCGCAACTGGGTCGACCCGATATTAACAGTATCGATCGGTCGATAATTGTAGACGATTAAAAATAGGCTGATTCGAATGAAGATTCGTGGTGGTATGTTGCTTGCACGGGCATTGCAGGAAAAAGGGGTTGATCAGGTGTTTACCTTAAGTGGTGGGTTTTGCAACCCGGCGCTGGAAGGGTTTATGGACTGTGGCATTTCCGTTATTAATGCCCCGCACGAACAGGTCGCCGGGCATCTCGCCGATGGTTACACCAGGATTACCCGCAAACCCGCGGTTTGTCTGGTCGGGCCTGAAGGCTTTGCCACTGCCGTTCCGGCGATGATGGAAGCCTGGGGCGAGCGTTCACCGGTTATCTTTGTCACCGGATCGAGCACCTTGAAACGCCAGGGCAGCGGTGGCTTTAAGGAAATCGACGACGTTGCCATCGCTGCACCGCTGACCAAGCACAGTGTTTCCATCACCGATGGCGAGCGAATTTCTGAATGCGTCGATCGTGCCTGGAAAATTGCCCTGAGCGGCTATCCCGGCGCGGTACATTTGAGTCTACCGGTCGATATTATGTTTTCCTCCTACGAAGAATCGGCGATGCGCGATGAGCGGCCTTTTGATCGAACGTCGCAGGCTCCAGCGAAGGCCTGGCCAAGTCCCGCAGACTTGCAGGCAGTGCTTGATATCCTGAGAAAAGCAAAAAAACCGATCATCATCGGCGGCCATGGGGTGTGGTGGAGTGGCGCGGAAAAGTCATTGGAAGCAGTCGCCAGCGCGCTCAATATTCCAGTATTCAACGTGCCCTATCATCAAAAACTGTTGAGCGAGACTTCGCCGGTTTATATGGGGCTGGCCGATGTGCATCAGTATGCCCCATCAAAGCAGGCGCTCGAACAATGCGATGTGGTCATCATGGTCGGTGCCAGACTCGACAATCAAATGAATTTTGGCAACCCGCCATTGTTTCCCGAGACTTTAACTTTAATTTGCGTGAATGGTTCGCACGAAGAACTGGAAATGAATCGCGCCGCTGATCAGGTACTGCTGAGCGACCCCGGTGCTTTTTTCGAGGCATTACAAACACTGACCCCGTTTGATGCTGACTGGATTAACGAAAATCGCCAGTGGCGCAAGAACTGGGTAAGAAAAACAGTAGCCGAAATTCCCGAACTCGGAGACGATCGCATTCATCCGTTACAGCTGGCAATCGATGTGCAGGCGGCGATGGACGATGGCGACTGGCTGGTGATCGATGGCGGCAATACGCACTTCTGGTCAGAAATTGCGGTAAATATCGCAGGGCAGGGT
>JBLHOA010000030.1:0-22229 GCA_047622345.1 Gammaproteobacteria bacterium
CAATGCGTAGAATTATCAGTTTAGTCCTATTAAGCCTCTGTGCTTCGGTCGCCAACGCGGCCGAATCGGGACAGGACCTACGCCTGTAGGTTGAGCAGAATCTGTTTGCGCCCGCGGCCCTCACCGGCAATAAACTACTGGCTCAGGGTGTCGATAATGAGCGCGTCCTGTTCCTCACCGCCTATGCTCATCAAATGGATAAGCAACTCGACCGCGCCGCAGAACTGTATACCGTTTTGATCAATAAAAATCCCCTGTTACCCGAGCCACGAAATAATCTGGCGATGATTTATCTGTCACAGGGCGACTTTGACCGGGCGAGCATGGTATTAATCGATGCGCTAAACACTCACCCCAGTTATGCCGCCGCCTGCGAGAATCTGAATCGCATCTACAAGGGAATCGCCAGCGCAGTCGTCTCAGCCAGATGCTTTACGCCGACCTACTCCTCGCCAAAGCTGGACCACGAAACCTATCGGCAAAATTATTCGCACCCCTATTTTGAGTCCTACGGCCGCGACTTGGGCAGCTGGGGCGGCCATAAACGCTGCCAGAACCGGAATAAAACCCAGGTCAAAGTTGAATTTGATCGCTTGTGCGTATTCCGTTACCCGGGCGAAGATAATTTGATGATGATGCAATTTGACCAACGTTACCGCAGTAACGATCTTGATCCGGATTCGGCTAAGGAAGTCTACTGACGTAAGCAGGGTGAGCAGTGGAAAATCGTCTACGAAGAAGTGTGCAGCTTCCTGGAGGTTGGCGATCAAATGGTCGAACATTGATATTCGCAGCCGGTGACTTCACAAGCGCTGTCGTTGATCTCCTCACCCCGCTCGGTTATTCAGAAATATTCGTCGGTTACCCCATTTTTTTAATCCAGGTTTAAGGAAATAGCCATGTCGAAATTGACCCTGGTGATTGGCAACAAAAACTACTCTTTCTGGTCACTACGACCCTGGCTATGGATGAAGCATCTGGATCTGTCCTTCGACGAAAAGCTGGTGCGTTTGTACGTCGACGATATGGTTTCGAATCTGGAAAGTTACCCGTCAAATTATAAAGTTCCGGCGCCCATCGACGACGATCTGTACGTCTGGGACTCGCTCGCAATTCTCGAGTATCTCAGCCAGCAATATGCCAATCGATTCGCCCAGATCAACCCCGCAGCGCAGGCCGTTATGCGTTCGCTCTGCGCGGAAATGCACTCGAGCTTTATCGCCTTGCGGAATGAAATGCCGATGAATTGCCGACGTCAACCCGGCCCGTTGAAACACTCCGACGATTGTAAAAAAGACATCGCCCGAATCAAACATCTTTGGCAGTAAGCGGCGCAATATAGCGATGGCAACGGCCCCTGGCTATTCAGTAGCTTCTCCATCGCCGACGCCATGTTTGCTCCGGTTGTATTTCGCCTTGATCGCTACAGGGTTGCGATGATTACCGAATCACGACAGTACATGGATAGCATACTTGATCACCCGGCGATGCTCGAGTGGGCCGAGACGGGCAAAACCGAGGCCTGGGTTATAACTGAAGAAGAGCGCTAATGACTGACTGGTTCATCCCGTTATCACTGCTGCTGCTCTCGGGTTACGCCATCGTTATTTACAAACGGCTGGTCCGTGATCGCGAACGCAGTTATGCCGGCTGGAGCGATATCTCGGTGCAGTTAAAAGCTGGCATGATCTTATTTCTAAACTGGTCGATGCGGTTAAGCAATACGCCAGTTACGAACAATCGACCCTGAAAGTGGTCACCCGACTTAGAACCGAGGCAGCTGCGATTTCCGGTACTGCAAGACAGGCTGGACTGGAAGCAAAAATAAACCAGCAGTTACCGTCAATATTCATCCTCCAGAAAGCCTACCCTGAACTTAAAGCCGGTCAGAGTTTTCTACCATTGCAAACGCAAATCAGCGAAGTTGAAACCGATATTCAGTTTGGCCGCCGTTATTACAACGGAGCGATGCGCAATCTGAACACGCGCATCGACAGCTTCCCCCATAATCTAATCGACCGCCTGTTCAGATTCCAGCCGGCTGAATACTTTGAACTGGAAGAAGTCAGCAAATGAAACGCTTACGCCACTTTATCTACCTGTTGATCCTGCTCAGCTGTCCCGCGCAGGCCGAAGAGTTCATCGAAAGTTTCCACAGCGATATTGAAGTGCACAAAAACGGCGACCTGCTGGTCACCGAAACCATCCTGGTGAAAGCCGAAGGCCACAATATTAAACGGGGTATTTATCGCGACTTCCCCACCCGCTATAAAAATGCACAGGGTGGCGAACATCGCGTCGGATTCGAAGTTTTAGTGGTAAAGCGTAACGGTAGCGACGAACCCTTTGCCATCAAAGACCGCGACAACGGCAAACGCGTATATATCGGTAGCGAAAATGTTTTCCTCCCCGGCGGCTTTTACCAGTACGAAATCACTTACCTGAGCAGTCGCCAACTCGGTTTTTTTGAGCAACACGACGAACTCTACTGGAACGTCACCGGCAATGGCTGGGTGTTTCGCATCGACAAGGCTTCAGCGCTGGTTTCCTTGCCCGGGCCAGTTGCTGATTTCGAATTGTCCGGTTTTACCGGCAAACAGGGTTCTACCAAACAAAACCTGCACTTCCAGCGCGTTGCCAGCAATCAGGTTTATTTCCAGACCGATGCGCCGCTGAAACCCTACGCAGGTTTAACCATAGTCGCCGCCTGGCCGAAAGGGGTGGTGGCCGAGCCCACGGCAGCGCAACGACGGGAGTGGTTTCTCGCCGATTACTACTCAGCAATCGTATTAGTCAGCGCCGCAGTGCTGTTGCTGCTCTATTACCTGCTGGTCTGGTTGCGGGTCGGTAAGGACCCCGAATCCGGGGTAATCGTCGCGACATACCAGCCCCCAGCGGGTTTTTCACCGGCATCGATGCGCTTCGTACAGAACATGGGATACGACAAAAAATGCTTCACCAGCGCGTTGATCAATCTGGCGGCAAAGGGGGCGCTCACAATCGAGCAGCTCAGTAAGGGTTTCAAAATCATCAAGTCGGACACGGCGACAGGCGAACTTGCCCCTGGCGAATCGCAGATAATGGCAAAGCTGTTTGATAGTGGGCGTGAGCAAATAGATATTGAACAAAGCAATCACAGTATTTTATCAAGCGCGATAGGTAAGCATAAAGAGTCATTAAAAACCGACTTTGAAAAACTCTATTTCCGTACCAACTACGTCTATCTGCTGCCCGGAATTCTACTTGCGCTCGCCGCTATTGCGATCGCCGTGATCAATCTGGGTTCCGAGGCGCATATTGCCCGGTCGATAATCTCATCCACCGCTATTCTCATTCCGCTGTTGATGGTGAATGCCGCTTTCAGGGGTTATTTGAATCGCAGTAAGGCTGGAAAAATTCAATTAGGGGTCAATGTTATTGCTCTGATTAGCTTGCTCGCGGTAATCTCTTTTTCCAAATTTTCGTTTTCGACCGTCAGCGAATCAGCCGACTGGCCTTTCAGCCTGGGGGTGGCTGCGCTTGTTTTATTGAATATGCTTTTCTATCACTGGTTAAAGGCACCCACTCTGGCCGGGCGAAAGTTGCTCGATAAGATTGCCGGTTTTAAACATTATCTCGAAGTCGCCGAAGAAGACGAAATTGCGCTGGTCGATGCGCCTGCATTCAGCAGTGAACACTATGAATCCTACCTGCCTTATGCGATTGCCCTTGATCTCGAAAACCAATGGACGGCAAGACTTGATCGGGCCATTCAAAACGGCAGTGTCGCATCCACTTATGTCCGGCCCCGCTGGTACCACAGCAGTCACCACAATGGCCATTTTTCCAAAAACCTGTCCGAATCTTTTAATTCGGCAATTTCATCTTCATCGATGGCTCCCGGTTCCAGCTCGGGTTCATCCGGCGGCTCTTCCGGTGGCGGGGGTGGCGGCGGGGGTGGCGGCGGTTGGTAGCGTAGCTATTGCTTTGCCGCGCGCATCACTACAAATTTCTTATTCGAAGCGACTACATCGCAACGCCCGAATAGTTTTTTGAGCTTCGATTGATAGCCCAGGTGTCGATTGCCCACTACCCAGAGCTCGCCGGCTTCAACGAGCACACGACGCGCATCTTTGAACATATTCCAGGCGACATGATCACCGATTTGATAGGTCTGATGAAAAGGCGGATTCACCAACACCAGATCCTGACTGTCGGCTGCCACTCCCTGAAGACAATCGCTAACGCGGAATTCGGCTGATCGATTGCCCTCGAAAGCCGCCTCGAAATTTATCCTCGCCGAGGCAATTGCCATATAGGATTCGTCGCTGAATAACAGGCTGGCTTCGGCGTTGCGTTCGGCGGCGACAATGCCAAGCAGACCATTACCACAACCCAGGTCGACTATGCGACGGTATTGCTCGCCCACCGGCATATGTTCGAGCAGGAAGCGCGAACCCATGTCCAGCTTCTCGCGGCTGAACAGGTTTGCATGGTTGGTGATATTGAATTCACGCCCGACATCGAGCTGATAATCTTGCGGGTACGGATTTTCAGCGCGATTGAAATCGGCTTTGGCGTCCACGTTGATCAACCGGCTTTTCTTCCAGGCCCGCGTGGTCGTGGTTGGCCCGAGTATGGTTTCAAACAACGCTAGCGTTGAACTGTGAATATTGCGCGCCATCCCCGCGGCAACGACTATAGCGCCCGGCGCCAGTTTATCGCGCAGTTCGAACAGTTGATGCTCGAGTAGCGCCAGCGTTTTTGGGATCTTGATCAGAATAAAATCAAATTCTTCCTTTCCTAAGTCACTGGCAAAATCAATGCCGGTATTTGTGGTCAGCTGCTCGGCCGATAAATCATTCAGCATCAGATTTTTGGTCAGCGCCTGCTGGGCCAGCAGCGAATCACTCCAGCCGAAAACCCGGTGCTCGTTAAGCGCTACCGCGAGCGCACCAAAGGCATCATTCAAAATCAATATACGGCTGCTGGAACTCAGGGAATCGTGCTCTGCCAAAAAATTCAGCAAATGCTCATCGGCGGCATCCCAGGCCTGAAGTTTATTGTCCACAGGATTTCGTTGTAGCGTAAATCGATCCTGCAGGAGTATCGGCGTCGGATCGGGGTCTGTCATCGTTGGCGTAGTCGTTGTCATCGTCTTTTATCAAAAGGTAGCATTAATATTCCACGCAAAAGACTCACCTGTTGCGCATCGCGAAATTCGGCGAGACCTATCACCATGGCATCGTGGCCGCGGGCTGGCTGATCCCGATAAGTGCGGAACAAACGGTCCCAGATCGACAAATTAAACCCGTAATTACTATTGGTTTCGTCGACGATCACCGAGTGATGTACCCGATGCATGTCGGGGGTGACGATCAGCCGACGCAAAACCGAATCGAGTTTTATTGGCAGTTTGGCATTGGCGTGATTAAACACCGCCATCCCGTTGAGTACTATTTCAAAAACCAGAACGGCAAATGCTGCCGGCCCTATCAGGATAATCACCAACCACTTAAGCAACATCGAAAACAATATTTCGATGCTGTGAAAACGCAGTCCAGTGGTCAGATCGAAATCGAGGTCGGCGTGGTGTACGCGGTGCAGGCGCCATAATAGCGGTACGCGATGCATGATAACGTGTTGTGCATAAATAGCGAGGTCCAGCAAGACAATCGCGATCAGAATTTCCGCCCAGCCGGCCAGCTCAATATTATTAAATAACCCCCAACCCTGCTCTGCCACAGTCAATGAAAGCCCGACCGCGGCGGCCGGAAAAAACAAGCGCAGCAACAAGCTGTTGATCACCAATAGCCCGAGGTTGCTGCGCCAGCGAACCAGTTTTGAAATCGATAGACTTCGCCGAGCCGCGACGATTTCCCAGAACATCATCAGCAAAAAAATGGCTCCGAAAATCACCAGGCGGATAGTCGCTTCGTGTTCAAGAGCAAAGGTGATCAGTTCGGAGTCAGAATTCATCCTTAGGATTTTCCGCTTATCGGGTCGATATTGATAGCCACCCAAACGGGTTAGGCCGACTTCGATCGAATGGCCCGCATGAGCTCGACGAATTCGCTTGATCTGAAATGCTCCAACAGGGTTTCCACATCGGGGCCCGCCGAGCGGCCCTGTAGCGCCAGCGGGTCGAGCTCGGTGGTGACCAGCTTACCCAGACCGGTAGTGACGCCGCAACAGGGAATACCCTGCTCTATCATGCGTAGAAAATCCTGCCGGCCCTGGTTTACCCGTGATATCAGTGGCGCATCAATTTCAACCCTACTCGATTGACAGGCAATCGCCTCGAGCGACTTCCAGTTGATATCGGCAGGCTAAGAAATGGTAATCAAGCGTATGGCAGCGTATGCCCGATACCCAGTCGGTCCGCTTTTTCGAGCATCGCAGCACCTAACGCGATATCTGAAGTCGACAAACCCCGATGCCACAACAGGCAGGTTTCGTCGTCGCTGCTACGGCCTTGAATTTTACCAGCACAAATCTGGCCCAGCTCACCATGAATGCTGTCGCGGGTAACTTTTCCTGAATCGACATGGCGTCGCAGGCATCCGAATGGCCCGATTAAACACTGCCCCCAGTCATCGACGACAATCTTGTCCATCGCATCGGTTAAATCATCTTCAACGCTACTCATGGTGCCGTAGGGAACAATCAACGCGCCTTTTTTGATCCAGGCAGTTTTAAGCAGCGCTTCGGGTTGGGTGAGTCGTGACGCTTCGACCAGAATATCGGCGCCTTCGAGACAACTGCGCCAATCTTCGGTAACGACAATTTTCTTACCCAGGTCGGCTTCCAGCTTCTGCGCAAATTGCTGCCGGCTTTCGGGTCGGCGCGAATGCACTCTGATTTCGTCAAAATCGAATAAATGATCGAGCAGACGTACATTCCAGTATGCCGTGCCGCGCGCACCGATATGACCCAGGACTCGCGGTTTAGACGGTGCCAGATACTTCGCACCTATCGCGGTCACCGCCCCGGTACGCATTTCGGTAATGCCGGTGGCGTCGACCACTGCCCTCGGTTGCCCGGTTTTTCCATCCATCAGATTCAACAGCCCGAATTCAGAAGGCAGGCCGAGTTGATAATTGTTGTGAAAGTCACTAACCACCTTAACTCCAGCGATATTGCCGGTAGCTATATAACCTCGCAATACATTAAAGTGGCCGTCGGCAGCGGGGTCAGGAACGAGATGCATGCGCGGTTCGATGACTGTGTCACCATTGCCCTGCGCGACCAGGCTCGATTCAACAGCTTGCAAAATTTCATCGTTACTCATGTTAAGCGCAGTAACATCGGGACCGCTCAGGTAGCGGATAGAAATAGGTTTCATTTTCATATGATTCGGTCCAAAACCAATTTACACTCTTCGCGGGCACCTCTGATTAATTCTGAATTTGTCAGCTTGAGATTCAAAATGGGCAAGGGCAAGGCACGAAACCTGACCAATAGCAGGGCTATTGGTCAGGTTTCATAATGCAGACATTGCTTATTTTGGGCTCAAGATGCTTATTCATGAATTAATCAGAGGTGCTCTGGTTATAATACCCCTTAGTTATACAGACGCGTGATCACCCAATCAATTAAAGCCTTTGAATATGTTAAATGAAATTTTAATTTTATTGATTTTGTCGGTGCTGAGCGTGGCGATTTTCAAACGCCTCAATTCTCCGTCAGTACTAGGCTATCTGGTAGTGGGCTTACTCGCGGGCCAACACGCCTTCGGCTGGATTCATGATTCGCACGCGATAGAGCAAATAGCCGAGATCGGCGTGGTATTCCTGCTTTTTACCATCGGTCTCGAAGTATCCATCCCACGCCTGATTACGATGCGCAATATCGTCTTCGGAATCGGCAGTATTCAGGTCATAGTTTCCACCACCAGCACGATCATCATCAGTATGTGGTTGGGGCTGTCCTGGCAGGCAGCCTTTGCCGTGGGCGGCGCACTGACTATGTCGTCTACCGCAATCGCGGTCAAACAATTAACCGAACAGCACGAACTGCATTCACCGCACGGTCGGGTTTCGCTGGGTATTCTATTGTTTCAGGATCTCGCGGTGGTTCCTTTTCTGGTGTTAATTCCTATTTTTGCGAGCCCGGAAACGGGATCATTGCTGATTCCGATCAGCCTAGCGCTGGCCAAAGGCGCCTTCGCCTTCGCGGTCATTTATTATGCCGGACAGTACCTGGTAAGACCCGCGATCCGCGTCGTGGCATCCACCCATTCGAGCGAACTGTTCACCCTCTTTATTCTGTTGGTAGCACTACTCGCGGCCTGGCTGACCTGGCAACTCGGGCTGTCACTCGCCATGGGGGCATTTCTGGCCGGAATTATGCTCGCCGAAACCGAGTATCAACATCATGTGCAAACCGAAATCCGTCCGTTTCGAGATGTTTTGATGGGCTTATTTTTCATATCGGTGGGATCGCAGTTTGACTGGTATATCATCATCAGCGACCCGATTGCGGTGGCGGTGCTGACCGTCGGACTGATCGTCGGTAAGGGACTCGCCATAACTCTAATTACTCGCCTCGCAGGCTTCGACAAAACGGTGGCCATCCGCAGCGGTATCATTCTCGGACAGGGTAGCGAGTTCGGTTTCGCCCTGCTGGCGCTGGCGCTCACCACCGGCCTGTTGGAAATCACACTAAGTCAGCCAATCATCGCCGCCATTATTTTCAGTATGGCCATTTCGCCGATGTTGATTCGCCACAATGGCGCTATTGCCAATCGTTTCTGCGGTGACGAGACCACAGCAGAAATGAACCAGGAATCGCAAATATCCGAGGCCAGCAAAGACTTAACCGGCCACGTTATCATTTGCGGCTTCGGCCGTACCGGCCAGAATCTGGCCAAATTTTTAAAGCGGGTCAATATTCCGTTCATTGCGATCGAACTTAACATCGGTATTGTTACCGAGGCCTGGGAGGCGGGAGAACCGGTTTACTATGGCGACAGCAGCCGTCCCGACACCTTGCAGCATGCCGGAATAGATAAAGCCCGCGCGCTGGTCATTTCCTTCCCGAATATTGATGATAGCGAACATATAGCGCGAACGGCACGCCATCTTCACGCCGATATCCCGATGATCATTCGAACCCGCGACGACCGTCAGCTGGAACGTTTGCTCGACAGCGGGGCCGATGAGGTAATCCCCGACACGGTCGAGTCGAGCATGCGGCTGGCAAGACATACCCTGGCGATAATGGGTGAAAAGGAAGCCTCAATCGCTGACATGCTGGCCGAAGCCCGTGCCGATCACTATGCCCAGGTGCGGGCATTTTTCCACAGTGCCGACGATATCGACCTCGACAGGCAGGATAACCAGCACTTGCACAGCGTCGAAATACTGGATCGGTTCTATGTCAATGGTAGAGCCATTAGTTCGTTGAACTGCCTGGATTGCATCGAAGTCGTCGCGTTACGCCGGAATGGGGTACGCGGTGATAATCCGCTTCCCGAGGTTGAACTTAGAACGGGTGATATTTTAATTATCAGGGGAAACACCGATGACATTCAAAGCGCCGAAATTGAAATGATCTCGGGCAGATAGGGTCAGACTGTGAATACCTATAGCTCCGCCATACCCGAAGTCAGCCTATCGCCTATCACCTGGAATTTGCGGGTTTCGCCACGCGCAAAATATGCGCGCTTGCTGATCAAACCCTACGGCGGTCTCGAAGTCGTCATCCCGCCGCGTTTCCCGCGCCGCTCAATTCCCGCTCTGGTCGAAAAACACGCGCTCTGGATCCGCGTGCAGCTGCAAAAACAGCAGCAGCTCTGTGACGCCATTGCCTTGCCGGAACAGGTTTTACTGCCCTTTGACGAGTCGGTCACACGGGTGATTTCCTCGAAGGAGCGCGGTTTCCATAACAGCGGTGCCATCAATATTGATGCCGATAACTACGATGCATCGGTCAGGGTTTTGCGCCAGTGGTTACGCAAAAAAGCGTGGTCATTATTTCCGCCAATGCTGGAGAAAATTGCCAGGCAGACGGGGCTCGATTACAACAAGGTCAGTATTCGCAGCCAGAAAACGCGCTGGGGCAGTTGCACCACCAGCGGCAACATCAGCCTCAATGATCAGCTGTTATTTATGCCTGTGGAGGTTGTTAGCTACCTGATGATTCATGAACTTTGCCATACCCGGGTGCTCAGCCACTCGTGCAAATACTGGTCGCTGGTCGAAAGCCATTGCCACGATTACCGGGATCACGAACGGTCTCTGGATCAGGCAAGGCTGGTAATTCCGGGTTGGTATCTGCGCGATTTGTATCGCTGAACTGCTGCCGGGGCCCATCGGTCTAACCCTCAGCGGTCAGACTTAACCCGGGGCTAGCTGATTAGTTAGCCGCCTTACGCTCGATAAAACCGATGTCGTTTTCGATTAACATATTCTTCGCCTGCGACAAGCGGGTGTTGGAGTCGAAAGGACCGATTTGAACCCGATACCAGGTATCCGCATTAACCACGGCCGACTTTATTTTGGCCTCGAGGCCGAGGAAGGCGAGCTGGGCTTTTAAACTATCGGCCTCGCCGTTGCTCTGAAAGGAGCCGACCTGCAAGATCGACTGATCGGAGGCCTCTTTGTTAATGCTGGGATTTTCGATCGCGGCCTGCTCTTCCTCCGAGATGGTAATTTCAAGTTCACGTTTCGGTAACACCGAATAGAAATCGATGGTTGGTTTGGTCGATTGGTCAACCGGTTGTTTGCTGGTCGCATCACCATCCGACCGGGAAACAATTTTCTGGTCCAGAAAAAGGATAAAGGCGACGAAGGAAGCCAGTATCAGTGCGAGCAATAACCAGATCCAGATTGAAGTAGATTTCTTCTCGGCCATTTACATTTTTTCGGGCGCCGAAACACCCATTAACTCGAGGCCGTTTTTTAAAACCTGCGCAACCGCATTCGCCAGGTTCATGCGTGCATCGCGCAATTCGACATCGTCGACAATAAAATGATGCGCGTTATACCAGGAGTGAAACTGATTGGCCAGATCGCGCAAATAGTTGACCACAATATGCGGTTCGCGACGAAGTGCTGCCGATTCGACGCGCTCAGGATAAAGCCTGAGCTGTTTTATGATTGCCTGCTCGTGCGCGTTATCAAGGCGTTGCAGGTTGGCCACCGCAGGCGATGGATCGATCGACTGTTCGAGACATAGTCGTTTAACGCTGCAGATGCGGGCATAGGCATACTGGAGGTAGTAAACCGGGTTGTCGCTCGACTGTTCACGCGCCAGATCAAGATCAAAGTCCATATGCTGCTCGGCTTTGCGCATGACGTAGAAAAAACGTGCCGCATCCTGGCCGACGTCTTCGCGCAATTGTTTGAGCGTAACAAACTCTCCGGAGCGTGTGGACATTTGCATTTTTTCGCCATTCTCGTACAGGTTAGCAAATTGAACCAGCTGGATCTCCAGGCGCTCGGCATCGTAACCTAGCGCGGTGAGCGCCGCTTTAACCCGGGGAATATAACCGTGGTGATCGGCGCCCCAGATATTGATAACCCGATCGAAGCCACGGTCGAACTTATTCATGTGATAGGCAATGTCGGAAGTAAAATAGGTGGTCTGGCCATTTTCGCGTTGGACTACCCGGTCTTTTTCATCGCCGAAGTCGGTGGAGCGAAACCACAGCGCGCCGCCCTCCCGGTAAAGATGACCCTTGCTATCAAGACGGTTGATCGCGTCTTCGATCAAACCTTTATCGCTTAACGAGCGCTCCGAAAACCATTCGTCAAAATCGACGCCGAAAGCGTGCAGGTCTTTACGGATGACATCGACCAGCGTCTCCAGAGCCCGATCAAAAACGATGCGATAATCGGTGTCGCCAAGCAGTTGCCGCGCATTGCCGATAATGCCATCAATGTGTTTTTCCTTGTCGCCTTCAGGCGCGTCCTCGCAAACGCCGGCAAAGATTGCTTCGCTGTTGTGCCGAAATCGATCACCATAGTCGCGGTGCAAACTCGCCGCCAGGTCCCAGACATAGTCGCCCTGATAGCCGTTGCTCGGAAAGGTGCATTTTTCGCCACAGAGGTCGAGATATCGCAACCAGGTCGAGGCCGCGAGTATATCCATCTGGCGTCCGGCATCGTTGACGTAATATTCATTCTCAACCTGATAGCCGACGTAACGGAGTAAATTGGCAAGCGTTGCCCCGTAGGCGGCCCCGCGACCGTGGCCGACGTGTAAGGGTCCGGTTGGATTTGCCGAGACGAATTCGACCTGTACGCGGCTTCCAGCGCCCGAATTGCTGCGCCCGAATTCATCGGCCTGCGCGAGTATGGTGGCAATAATGGACTGGTTGGTATCGCTGGCGATAAAGAAATTGATAAACCCCGGACCGGCAATCTCGATTCTGTCGATTGAATCGGCATCCCCGATTTGCGCCAGGATGAGTTCGGCAAGCGCACGCGGCGGCATCTTTGCCTGCTTCGCCAGCATAAGGGCAATATTGCTGGCAAAGTCACCCTGAGCCGGATCTTTTGCCGGGGTAATCTGAATATCTATATTGAGATCTGCGGGTATTCTGGATGCCAGCACGAGTGCATCGAGTGCCTCGGCGATCAGATCATGGATGAATTGCTTCAAGCGGAAAAACCTGCAATGGGGAAGGATAAAAAGTTCGAAGGATTTTACCCGAGCTGGTCACAGCGGGCGACCCCTTTATCCTGCTAAAGCCGTATTTATGACACGGCAACGGCTTTTTATCGTTGTATTTGCAGCGGATCAAGATTTGGCACGGTAAAAACGGCCGCCAGGCTTAAAGCGCATTCGCCAACCATTGCCCTTCTGTTACAGGCCCGGCCGGGTAAAAAACGCGCCTTCACAGATCATAGGCATCAACATCTATCGACCATTTAACCTTCGCACTACCCGAGGTCTTCTGAATCGCCGGCATCGCCTCCTGCAACACCGAGCGCAATGCCTGATAATCCACGCTCAACAGACACAGCTGGGCGCGATAGCGTCCAATACGGCGAGTCATCAAGGCCGGCAAGGGTCCGATACAACTGATTTCACTAATCCGTCCGGTGGACAAGACTATCGTTTTGAAAGTGTCCAGTTGCTTCATTGCGAGCTTCAGTTCGATTGCATCCGAACGGAACATGACGACGCGCGCATAAGGAGGAAAGGCCAGCATTTTACGTTCCAGTAAAATATCGTCGGCAAGCGCGCGATAGTTTTTCGCCACCAGCGACTGCATCAGCGGGTGGTCAGCAAAACGGGTTTGCAAAAGGGCTTCACCCTCACGGTCACCACGCCCGGCGCGCCCGGACACCTGGATCACGGTTTGCACCAGACGTTCGCTGGCGCGATAGGACGCGCTGAACAATGCCTGATCGGCGTCGAGAATGACGCTCAGCGTAATCGAAGGGTAGTCATGGCCTTTGGCAATCATCTGCGTGCCAACCATAATGCAGGGTTCGCCGCTTTGCAGCTGGGCCAGGCGCAATTTCAACGCGTCCCGCGAGGAAATAGTATCGCGATCGACGCGGATTACCGGAATTTGTGGAAATCTGCCCGCGAGCTCCTGTTCCAGTTGCTCGGTGCCTATGCCGTAGTGCTTTATTTCTCCATGTCCACACTCCGGGCACTTCGGCGGCAGGCGATCATTCTGGCCGCAGTGATGGCAGATAACCCGTTGCACCGATTGATGCAGGGTCAGCCGTGAGTCGCAGGAACGACACAGCGCCTGCCATCCACATTCATGACACATCACCACCGGGGCGAACCCGCGCCGATTCAAATAAACCAGCACCTGCCCCTGTTGCTGCAAATGTGTTTCGATGCGGGTCAGGGTTTGCTGGCTGCAACCGGCGTCGAGACGACTATTGCGAATATCGACCAGCGTTATTGACGGTGGCGGAAAAGCCGTCGGGCGTTGTTCCAGACGATGCAGAAAGTAATGCTCGCGATCACCATTGGCAATGCTTTCCAGCGACGGTGTTGCCGACCCCAACAGGCAGGGTATATCGAGCATCTGCGCGCGTTTGATCGCGACATCTCGCGCGTGATAACGGATGCCATCCTCCTGCCGGTAGGAAAGATCATGCTCTTCGTCGATGATAATCAGCCCTAATTTTTCAGATTGGGCAAAGAGACTCGAACGCGTGCCGAGCATAATGGCGGCTTCACCCCGGCGGAACCGGTCCCAGGCCTGGTAGCGCTGCCGGTCGGTCAGCGCCGAGTGAGAAATGACGAATTGCTCGCCGAAGCGATCGCGAATGCGGTCGATCAGCTGATTTGTCAAACCGATTTCGGGCACCAGATAAATAACCTGCTGACTGGCGTCGAGTTGCGCTTTAATCAGATGCAGATAAACTTCGGTCTTGCCGCTGCCGGTTATACCATCGAGCAAATGAACCGAGAACTGACGCGCTTTTGCATCGATTCGATCGACCGCCAGTTGCTGTTGTTCAGCCAGCTGTGGCGGAGTTGATACGCTTAAGTGGGCGCCGATCTGATCGGCCCATTCCCAGTAAACCGCTTCTTTTTGCTCGAGCACGGCAATCGGTTTATGCCAGGCCTGATTGATAAGCCGCAAATCGGCGGCATGCAGCCCGCCTGGGGAACGCGCGAGCGCCTGATAAATTTCAAACTGGCGCGGGGAGCGCGTCTGCAATGCGGCTAGCGTCGGTGCGTCAAGCTCGAGGCTGCGCCACATCTTGATTCGACTGCTCTGGTCCGGGTTTGTGCCGCGCAAAAAAGCCGGCAGACATTGAAACAAAACTTCGCCGATGGGTTGTTGATAGTAATCGGCCATCCACTGCGCCAGCGTGATCATATGCTGTTCAAACACCGGAGTCGGGTCGATCAGCTCGCTTACCGCTTTAATCCGCTCGGGGGCGTGCTGGCTGGTTGAACTCAGCGCGAGCAAGATTCCGGTTTTCACTCCGCTACCGAACGGGAGCCGGTACCTCGCCCCGACAATCGCCTCGATACTGGTATCGATCGAATAATCGAAATACCGGTACAGCGGAAGGGCAATTGCGAAACTGGCAAATCGGTCTTCGGGCAAAATGATGGCTCATCGGGAAAACACAATCTTACTCGATTTTGGCGATCACCTCAGCCGGAATCAGCGTTTAAATTGGTACTATTTTTAGCGTCGAAAGTTAATGTTGTTTCTAGCAAACATTTGCTAAATGACTAAGAAGTATTAATAATTACTTTTATCCACATTTACTGTGGATAAGTCTGTGGACGAAATGTACGGAAACTCCTGTAGACCGCATTTTTGCTGGCCCTGTATTAGATTGCTCACATTTTAGACTATTTTTATAACCCCTTATTGTTCAACAAGTTATATTAATTATTGGTAATCATACCGATTGTATTGCGCGGATAAGGGGACAGATGAAAACACCCTATGATGGCATGTGCATATCTTGCCCCTGTCAATACCGAAAAATCAAAATAGTGAATAATTATTTATATCGATAAATTGCTTTCAATAAATATTTTTTATTCTAACTGCCCTTCATCTTGCCCAACTTCGGCGCATACAGTGACATTGATCTGGCGGCCGTCTAAACTGGCCACTTTTAACCTCAGCCAATCGCCAAATGCCACCATCGACCGCCGTCCTTTTATCCAATCTAGGCACACCGGAGCAACTCGACCGGGACTCAGTGAAACACTTTTTGCGCGAGTTTTTATCGGATCCACTCGTAGTCAGACTGCCACGAGTCATCTGGTTGCCATTGTTGTACGGCATTATCCTGCCGCTGCGCAGCGGTAAAACGCTCGAGGGTTATCGCCGCGTGTGGACCGACCAGGGCTCGCCGCTGCTGGCCCACGCCCGCGAACAGCAACATGCTTTGCAGACAATGCTGGGCACGGACACCGAGGTCGAACTGGCGATGCGCTACGGCAGCCCCGGCTTCGAACAGGCCCTGGAAAATCTGCGCAATAAAGGCATCGAGCGACTAGTCGTTCTGCCGCTCTACCCGCAATATTCGGTGACCACGACAGCGACCACCTACAAACATTTGAAACAGTGCCTGAACCGGCTCGATTATCACCCCGAACTCGAATTTGTTGGCTACTACCATGAACATAGAGCCTATATCGACGCCCTCGCCGAATCGGTTACCACTTTCTGGCAGCGCGAGCCACAACACTTATTGATTTCATTTCATGGCCTGCCGCAAGCCAACATCGACCGCGGCGACCCTTATCAAAGCCAATGCGAAAAAAGCGCGCAAATGCTGGCGGATAAACTTGGGCTGGAAGCATCACAATGGTCGATCGGCTACCAGTCGCGTTTCGGTAAACAGACCTGGATTCAGCCCTATACCTCGGACGTGTTGAGCAAGCTGGCCAGCGAAAGCGTTAATAAGGTTGACGTCATCTGCCCGGGCTTTTCCGCCGACTGTCTGGAAACCCTCGACGAAATCGAAGTCGAGTATCGCAAAGAATTTATGCAGCTTGGCGGGGAGCAGTTTCGCTACATCCCCGCGTTAAACGCCAATCCGGCGCATATCAGCATGATGCGCGCCCTGGTGGCGGAAAAGCTGGATTTAAAGTAGGCGTAGGTGCAGGAGCAAAAACCTGCCCGGTATCATATCCCTGGCCACATTCCTGGCCACATTCCTGGCGAAGTTTCGAGTTTATCCCGATTACATTCAACGGGGGGTCTAATGTAGTTCGAGGGGAATGCTGATGTAACGATTTTTGTCGCAGGGTGGTTTACCTAGTCTTTCTGGAACTAAATAGGGGCTGAAAATTGTTCGGTCTAGGGTTTGAGTTGCTACTGCGAAAAAACGCGGCAACCGAGTTAATAGGCACCCCGATTAATTCAGGGTCCGCCTCCAGGTGGCCTACTTCTGCCGTCCCGGGCATGCTCAATACCTCGGGACCGCCGGTAATCAATGGTGCCGAGGTTTCTTAAACCGTGCCTGTCGCAACCTGATCGGGCTCGATTTGTTGTTCAAATTCGCGCAGCCGTTTATAGATCGACAGTAGCTCGACGATGGTTCCCCAGGAATGAACCAGAAACTGGAAAGAGGATTCGACCTTATCGAAGGCGCGCAGAATTTGCTGGATGACACCCAGAGTAACCCCTGCGGCGATAATGGTCGGCCCCAGCATGATATACGGGACGATGACGGTAAACTGGATGTAAGACCATTTTGCGATGTCAAAATACAGATAGTGCCGGTAAAGGGTGAAATAGTTTTTACGCACGTTGGCAAATAATTCCTGGCAGGTCGGTGGGTCGGCCCGTTCATCATGGTCTTCGCCAAGTACCAGTTCTTTACGATAGGCAGCCTCCACTTTTTGATTATTGTATTCGAGTCCGGGCAGTTTAATGCCGACAACTGCCAGCAATACAGTTCCCGAGGCCGCAGAAATGATAGCCAGATAAACCAGCGAGTGATTAACCACACCGAACCAGGGCAGTTCGGTAATATTTTCACTCAAGGTCCACAGAATGGGCAAGAAAGCGACCAGCACCATTAGCGATCGCATAAAACTCACTCCTAGCCCTTCGACGATTCGGGCAAAGCGCATGGTATCTTCCTGAACCCGCTGGGCAGCGCCTTCAACCTTACGCAAGCTAGGCCAATGCGACATGTAATAGCTGTTCATCGCCGTACGCCAGCGAAATACATAGTGGCGGACAAAAAATTCGAGAATAACCGCTATGACGATGTAAATCGCGGCAATTTTCATAAAGGTTAAGCAGCCGGTCAACCATTCTTCGAAGGTTACCGAATTGGGTTTAGCTAAGGCCTGCTGTAACAGGTCATAAAAACTTCCGAACCATTCGTTAATCTGAACATCGAGCTGCACCTTGTACCAGGTAACCACCAGAATCGCGATACTCCCAAACAGCGACCAATGCCACCAGTTTTTATTCATGAAAAACGACTTGAACATGATATTCCTCTTAATTTGGTAATGAATGGCAGACCGCTTTGCTAACTGCAAGTTGCATTTAATTCAAGCTGACGGGAACGCAGGCCAGATTATATTCGTCTTAACTTTGGAAAGCGCCGCCTAAATTTGCATTATAATAGGCGCCATGTGCCTCATCCTGTTTGCCTTCCAACAACACCCCGACTACCCGCTGGTCGTAATCGCTAATCGCGACGAGTATTACGCACGCCCGACCGAATCGGCCGGCTGGTGGCTAGCACCATCAAACATACATGCCGGGCGGGATTTGCAGGCCGGGGGCACCTGGCTGGGAGTGAACCGTGCCGGTCGCTTTGCCGCGGTGACCAATGTTCGTGAGGCGGGCGGTATGACCCCAGGCGCGTTTTCTCGCGGTGAACTTCCGCCGGGCTTTTTGTCCTCGGACATCGAGGCTGAAAATTATATCGAGCAACTTGAAGAAAATGGCGCGCAGTACGCTGGGTATAATTTACTGTTTGGCGACCAGAACAGTCTCTGGTTTCAATCGAATCGCGATGTCGAAAGTCGCAAAATTTCAGCTGGCATATATGGCGTCAGCAATGGTCGCTTTGACGAGGGCTGGCCCAAACTAGCCTCTGGCAGAAACGACCTTGAGCAGATGCTGAGGGATAAGTTCGACGTGCAGTCATTGTTGAGTATTTTGACCGACGACAATACTGCCCTCGACGAAGCACTGCCTGCCACTGGCGTTAGTCTCGATGTCGAACGCCTGTTATCGAGTCGCTTTATTCGTTCGACTGAATACGGTACCCGCGCCTGCACCGTGGTTTTATTTGACCGTCATAATCGATGCCATTTCATCGAACAGAATTTTGTCGACGCCGAGAATAAGGGCGACCTGGTTGAATGTAGATTTGATATTTCCTCACCTTGAAACCTGCTCTATCGAGAAAAGGGCATGCTTCGGGCATTAGCGCTATTTCTTCCTTCGCCTATCCTGGCAGGTCTCTGACAATCCGGCTAAATATTGAATAGCTGCTCGGTATTGCGGGTTAACTGGAGCCCCAGCTCGCCGGTGTCGCAACCGCGTACTTCGGCCATGACCTGCAAGTGCTCGACGACAAAGGCTGGTTGATTGAGTTCTCCACGATGATTGGCCCCGGGTTGATCGGGTGCATCTGACTCCAGCAATAAGGCTTCGACCGGCATAGCCGCCACTACCGAACGCAGTTTGTTTGCGCGGTCAAAGCTGATCGTTGCGGCAATTCCCAACTTAAAGCCCAGCTCAAATAACTGCTGCGCCTGTTGCAGGCTTCCGGAAAAACTGTGAATCACGCCGCCGCATCGATGCTGCTTGCGCAGCAGGCTGATGACATCATCCATCGCCTTGCGCACGTGAACAATCACCGGAAGCTGATGATTGCTGGCGAGCTGCAATTGCTCGCAGAACAGCTGCCGTTGCCACTGTTCATCGCTGCGATCTTGAAAATAATCGAGCCCGCATTCACCCACGGCAACCGGCTTTTCCCGATCCAGCCATTCGTCGAGCTCCTGCAGATGAATCAATTGATGCTGTTCGATAAACATCGGGTGCAGGCCATAGGCCGGGAACAGATTCTCAGCTGACTGACAAAGGTCTTTAATCTTTTCCCAGCGATTGGCGGTGGTGGCGGGCAGAATTATTTTATCGACACCGGCGGTCCTTGCGGTTTCGACAATACGATCGCGTTGGTCGTCAAAGCGATCGTCGTCGAGGTGGCAATGGCTATCAATTAATTTCATTGACTGACTTCATTGGCTGATTTCATTGGACAGCGGCATCGGATGGCAGCAGACGAATGAGCACAAAGCCCAGTTGTTGATAGTTCTCCAGTTGGGCATCGCTACTATCGGGAACATCGACAAAGTCGAGAAAACTATTCGCATCCAGGCGTTTGTATTTCGCGTAATCGGCGGAAACATGAACTTCGAGACCATTGCTATACAAACCTTCAAGCTGCTTTATGGCAGGGTCATCTTTTTTATCGGCACGCAAGGAAAGATCAAACATTTCCGCGCCGTGCGACACCAGTGCGACGTCGAGTCCGGGGAATCTTTGCTGTAACTGGCGGATAAACTGGCCAAGCAGCGGCACCGCCCAGTTCCAGCTGTTGTCTTCCCAGGTCATCAATTCAAACACCACGCCGTCGGGCTCCTGCTCCTGCGCGATTAATTGTTCCACTTTGGCATCATAAAACTCGGCAGCATGTACAAGGCCCGTTACCAACAGCAAGCTTGCAACTAAGCCTGCAGCTTTCATTATTGATGTCGCATTTCGATCAGATTTTTAATGATCGGCGTGAAAATTATTTCCATTGCCAGACCCATCTTTCCACCCGGCACCACGATGGTGTTGCGCCGCGACATAAACGAACCGCTAATCATCGACAATAGATTGCCGAAATCGATATTCCGGATATCCGGATTTTTAAACCGAATGACGACAAAACTTTCATCCAGGGTTGGGATTTCACGCGCGATAAACGGATTCGAGGTATCAACGGTGGCAACCCTTTGAAAGTTAATATCGGTTTGTGAAAACTGCGGAGTAATATATTTCACATAGTCGGGCATGCGTCGCAGGATACTCTCAATAACTTCCTGTTCACTATAGCCGCGCTCTCCATGGTCACGGTGAATTTTCTGGATCCATTCCAGATTGACCACGGGGACCACACCAACCTTGAGATCGACGAATCGCGTCATATCGATGACATCGGTTTTAACCAGCCCGTGCAAACCCTCGTAAAACATCAGGTCGGTGTCGGCTTCGATCTCTTCCCAAGGCGTAAAAACACCCGATTTAAATCGTTGCCCCAGTCGTCTGAAATGCTGCTTTGCTTCCACCGCATTATGCAGGTAGTAGCGTTTTTTGCCCTGCCCGCTTTCACCATAGGATTTGAAAAGCTGCTCCAGGTCGGCAAACAAATTGGCCTCTTCACCAAAGTGACTGAAACTTTTTCCGGAGTCGATGGCGACTTTCATTTGCTTACTCATTTCGGCACGATCAAAACGATGGAAACTGTCGCCTTCGATCACCACCGGGTTCAGCTTCTGCTGAAAAAATATCGATTCAAGGGCACGTTTGACAGTCGAGGTGCCGGCACCGGAAGAACCGGTTATGACGATGACGGGATGTTTCCTGGACATTCAATTTCTCGACTCTGGGCAGGTTTTATAAGGCGCTCATGTTAACCGTTTTTGGATTGATGTGCGATGTTAAGAAAATGCCGGTAGATGTAGCTAGTGCTTTGTCGTGGCAAATATTTTTGTGTACACTATAGACAGTTTTTTCAAACTCATTTTTTGCTGGCGCAACATCGATTGTCGGGTCGGCAAATTTCAATTTTTCTAACCAATCGTAACAACTGGACATTCCTTGCTGGTAGTTCTGGTTGGACAACCATAATCGCGCGTAAGAGGCCGCAACCAGCACTTGAGTAAATACTCCCGACTTCTCAGATTACGACTCAGGAAGCTACGCAGCACAAAATGGGGCGCTGGAATCATTTTCGCTCTTTTTGGCTGGTATATCACTGGAGTTGCTCCTAGCATCGAGATCGCCTGGGTCACCGGGCTGCTGATGTTCACTGTTTATCTATTCATTTTCGAAATTGTAAATGTCGATGAAGCAGCGATAACAATCATGGTTCTGCTCGGGTTGACTTCATTGCTTGCGCCGATGATGGGTCTGCAACAGGGACTGGTCGACACCCAGAATTTATTTGACGGCTTTGCCAGTAATGCCGTGATGTCGATTATAGCGGTAATGATTATCGGCGCGGGTCTCGACAAAACCGGCTTGATGAGCAGCGTTGCCGGATTTATTCTAAAAATCGGCGGCAGTTCAGAATCCCGGGTGATTCCGATTATTTCCGGAACCGTCGGCATCATTTCCTCCTTCATGCAAAACGTTGGCGCGGCGGCCTTGTTCTTACCCGTGGTCAGCCGCATTTCGTCACGCTCAGGCTTACCGATGTCGCGTCTGTTGATGCCGATGGGTTTTACCGCGATCCTGGGTGGCACGGTGACCATGGTAGGGTCCTCTCCGCTGATTCTGCTAAACGATTTAATCCTGTCTTCAAATGTCGCGCTTCCACCCGATCAGCAAATGCAAACCTGGGGTTTGTTTTCGGTCACGCCGATCGGTTTGGCGCTGGTGGCTACCGGGGTCATCTACTTTGTTATCGCAGGAAAGTACGTACTGCCGGCCGTATCCGAAGACTCCGGGGCGAATGTCGCCGGCTCCAGCAAGTACCTCGAAGAAGTCTATGGAGTCGACTACCTGCTGTTCGAGGTTATGGTTCCTGCGCAAAGCCCGCTGG